>JAJRSM010000019.1 GCA_024278765.1 Deltaproteobacteria bacterium
AATAGAGGCTGCGCGAGCCGGAGAACAAGGCAGAGGCTTCGCGGTTGTCGCCGATGAGGTAAGGAAGCTCGCAGAGAAGACAACCAAGGCGACAAAAGAGATCGCCGATATGATCAAGACGATCCAGAACGATACAAAGGGCGCGATGACCTCGATGCACGAGGGCACAAAACAGGTCGAAGAAGGCGTTCAGCTTGCCAGCGAAGCCGGAGAATCGCTCCAGCAGATCGTATCAAGTGTGGATAGAGTCACCGATATGGTACGCCAGATCGCCACAGCAGCTGAGCAGCAGAGTGCGACGAGTGATGAGATAACCAGTAATATTACAGGTATCGCTGATATAGCCGGCGAAAACAGCAATGGTGTAAGGAATATCTCCAGTGCCGCCGAGGACCTGAACAGGGTGGCAGAAAACCTTAATAAGTTAGTAGGTACGTTTACCTTGGACAAGAGCGTGAGAGTCTTGTCTACAACAAATTCTCAGTCATCAGGCCGTGACGACTCACATGGGACAGGCAATAATGGGTCGGGTAATATAATAAGCTTTCAAGAGACGTCACAGTCTGAGCTGGAATCACAGGACAGAAAGGAAATCTTTGGAGGATAGTTTGATCTTGAGTTTCAACCATCTGAGACTGCTCCCTACTGTCTTAGATGGTTTGGGAACGTACAAAGCGGCGTAAGATATGCTGAAGACCCCTGTTTCATCTCTTCAGACGGATTAAATCGCCCCGTATTGAACTTTCTTAAAAGCTGTCTACAGCCTTATCCGTCTGAGGTGGTTCCCCGCTGTCTCAGGCGGTTTTGGTCCCACTCGTGGTGTTTTTAACACCACGAGTGGTTTATAAAAGGCATAGAATCGTAGATTTGATATTACGTTTCTATGCCTTTTTGTGTTTTGCCTTTTACGCTGAAGCAAGGTGGAGTTTTTCTTTGAGGTCGAGGTAGTCAATTGGATCGGTTACGAGGACGGCTATTTTTGCCTGGCAGGAGAAAAAAATACCTAGCTGGAACAATATGACGTTCAAGATTTTGACACCTGAATATGGGCTGGTATGCAAGTACTTGTTTTGTAAGGCTATTTTTTTATTAGAAAGTTGGCACAGTTGTTGCAGTAGCAAGATAGTGACAGCAGGAGGGTGATTTAGGTGGATAGATCAATATTTGTAGCATTAACAGGTGCAATGGCTCAGCAGAAGAGGCTGGAGGTTGCCTCATACAATATAGCCAATGCTGATACTACCGGTTATAAGAAGCAGGCTAATCTCTTTCAGGCAACCTTCACAGATGCCTTGAAGGCCTATCCTGTTGATGATGGTATTGATATTGATATGACCCAGGGGGCTATTAGGAATACCGGCAACAAGCTTGATCTGGCGATGATGGGTGATGGTTTATTTGTTGTAAAGACCCCGCAGGGAGAGCGTTATACGAGGCAGGGGGATTTTACGATTAACCTTGACGGGATTCTAACGACCAAAGAGGGGTTTCCAGTGCTTGGCGAGGGCGGTGAGATCCGGATAACAGGAAAGGATACTGAGATAGTAGTAAACGATGCAGGCGGTATATCTACTAAAAATATGCCGCAGAAGATGATTCGTCTTGTCAGCTTTGGCGCGGATACAAAGTTTATAAAAGAAGGTCAGTTTTATACCGTTACAGAAGGTAGTGTTAATAAGAATCCGGCTCTTGGAGATCTACAGATTGTGCAGGGCAACCTTGAGGTATCCAACGTAAATGCCGCAAAAGAGATGGTAAATCTAATCGAGATTATTCGTAACTATGATAGTCAGAGCAAGGTGATTCAGACCCTTGACGACATGACCAAAAAGACTATAAATGATGTCGGAGCTTTTTAAATTAACTTATTAGATATTTGTTTTAAAGTGTTGTTTTAAAGGGGGTTTTATTATGATGAGATCGTTGTGGACGGCGTCCACCGGAATGGATGCGCAGCAGTTTAGGATAGATGTTATTGCTCACAATCTGGCCAACGTAAATACCGTTGGTTTTAAAAAGACTCGCGCCGATTACCAGGATCTGCTTTATCAGGAAATGAAATCGGCGGGTGCTTCTTCTTCGCCAAGTACGGTTGTACCGACCGGCATTCAGGTCGGTCAAGGCGTAAAAATCGTATCGACCAGTAAGCTATTTACCCAGGGTAATTTTCAGCAGACCCAGAACCCTATGGATGTAACCATTGAAGGCAAGGGCTTTTTTCAGATAACCATGCCTAATGGTGATATCGGTTACACAAGGGACGGTGCTTTTAAGTTGGATAACTTTGGTAATATAGTCAACTCCGACGGTTACTTGCTGGAGCCGCAGATATCGCTGCCTACCGATACAATCGAGGTAACTATAAGCTCCGACGGGATCGTATCTGTTACGCAGCCCTCGACTACAACTCCGACGCAGGTCGGTAACATTGAGGTGGCAAATTTTATAAACCCAGCAGGACTCAAGCCAACAGGTAAGAATATGTATCTGGAGACCGAGGCCTCGGGTAATCCGACGACCTCGGTGCCGGGTGAGGACGGTACCGGTACGGTTGCGCAGGGTTTTATCGAGATGTCCAACGTTAGTGTTGTCGAGGAGATGGTTAATATGATTACCTCGCAGAGGGCCTACGAGCTTAATTCAAAGGCCATTCAAACCTCTGACGATATGCTTAGAACAATAAACGGACTTAAGAGGTAGTGATGATTAAGCTTTTATTGGTAATTATATCGGTTTTAACTCTCGTAGTGGGCACTTCGTTTGTAGCCTACGCAGCTCCTGTTGGTAGTGCTCTGATTCTTGAGAGGGTTACCCTTGAGATAGAGTCTGATAGCCGTTGGGACGGGGCCTTTGTAGAGGTCAGTGAACTGGACCTTTCAGCTCTTTCACGCTCTGATAAGGGGGATCTTGTTGAGGGTTATGACGATATAAGGGTAAAGTTTCTTGGTCAGGTTCGTCCGGGTAAGAGATTTACCATGAAGCTTGTATTTTCCAAGGATGATAAGCCCATGACCGAGGTCTTGGCAACGGCCCGTATAAATGCCTTTAAGGATGTTGTCGTTGCTATGCGCTCGCTCAGGATCAGAGACAAAGTAGGGTTTGGAGACGTGCGCGTAGAGCGTATGCAGCTGCGCGAGCTCGATGCATCTGTATTTGTCTCAGTCAAGGATGTTGTGGGCATGCGGGTGCGACGCCCGATCAGGGCCGGTGCTTATCTAAAGAGGAATTATATTCAGCCGGAGACGACTATACGTCGGGGCGATAAGGTAATTGTTGTGGCAGAAAGTGGCGTTTTAAGGGTCAGAAGCAAGGCCCGCGCGTTGGAAGATGGTTATCCGGGTAGTGTCGTAGAGGCCCGCACCGTTGGCGGTAAGGTAGTCTTTGGTACTGTCAATGAAAGAGGCGAGCTCTCTGTTGCCTTTTAGTTGGAACTTGGTCTTTTATGAGGTAGAGTTATGAATAAAATGAATAAGACGAATAAAATATATTCCAAGGTTGTTTTTTCGGGGCTGCTTGTAATCGCAGTGGCCATTGCCGGTTGCTCTACGCCGACCCCTAAGAAGGTCGATACCTCGCGGATACCTATATATACTAAAACACAGACGCCGGCTGAGGGCTCTTTATGGGCCGGCGAGACCTCGATGAATACGCTTTTTCAGGACTTTAGAGCAAGGAATGTCGGTGACATCCTGACCGTCCTTGTCTCTGAGAAGACCAGTGCCACCGAGGAGGCCACGACATCTACCACGCGCGAGACCGATGTCAGTGCCGGTATAACCGGGATGCTAGGGCTTCCGCTTGATTTTGGTATGAAGAATTTTCTCGGTCAGAACCGTCCTTTTTCACCAAGCTTTGGCGGCAATTATAACAATGACTTTGAAGGTGAAGGCGAGACAACAAGGAGCGGTTCTTTTAATACGACCATAGCGGTGCGCGTTACTGAGGTATTGCCTAATGGTAATCTTGTGATCGAGGGTAAGAAAGAGACCCGCCTCAACAACGAGTTGCAGTATATCGTCCTTAGCGGGCTGGTCAGGCCCATCGATATAAGTACCGATAATACGGTGCTTTCCAGTAAGATTTCCGATTCAAGGCTTGAGTACTCAGGCTCTGGTGTTATCTCTGATGGGCAGAGCCCGGGATGGGCAAGGAGGGTTCTGGATAATGTATGGCCTTTCTAGATACCTGATAATAATAACTTTTATAACAATTGTAGTCGTCTTTTCGGCTACTCCGGCGCAGAGTGCTCGTCTTAAAGACGTAGCCTTCTTCGAGGGGGTAAGGTCGAACCAGCTCCTGGGGTATGGCCTTATAGTCGGCCTTGATGGCACCGGGGATAAGAAGGGTGCTGTCTATACCAATCAGAGTGTTGCCAATATGCTCAATAAGCTTGGTATGAAGATAAAGCCGGAAGATCTTAGTCTAAAGAATACAGCAGCCGTCGTAGTTACGGCAGAGCTGCCGCCTTTCTCAAAGAAGGGTTCCAGGCTCGATGTCCTTGTATCGTCTATCGGTGATGCCAAGAGCTTGCAAGGCGGTACGTTGCTGGTCACTCCGCTCAAGGGTCCTGATGGTCAGGTCTATGCTGTAGCTCAGGGGCCTGTCTCAATGGGCGGTTTTGTTGCGGGAATAGGGGGTACGTCGGTCAGCAAGAACCATCAGACCGTCGCAAAGGTACCGGGCGGGGCTTTTGTAGAGAAGGAAGTGCTTTTTACCCTTGAGGGTAGGAGGGAGTTGTTCCTTACACTCCGCCACCCTGACTTTACAACGGCCAGAAGGGCCGCAGGAAAGATAAACAGTTCCTTTGGTGGACAGATGGCGATTGCACGTGATAGCGGTAGCGTCAGTATAATAGTACCTGCGGAGTATAGAGATAATATCGTTGTGTTTATTTCAAAGGTAGAGAGGCTTGTGGTTGTAGAGGATACTGTATCCAGGGTCGTTGTTAATGAAAGGACAGGGACCGTTGTTATTGGAAAAAACGTTATGATATCGACGGTTGCCGTCTCTCATGGTGATATCACAGTACAGATAAAAGCAGATATAGAGGTCTCGCAACCAGGGGCCTTCTCAGAAGGTGATACGGTAGTAGCCGTTAGTGAGGATATAGAGGTCTTTGAAAAGCCGGCCAGTCTGGTGCTCTTGGAGCAGACAGTGACCCTTGGTGAGGTCGTAACCGCACTAAATGAGGTAGGCGTTACGCCCAGAGACCTTGTTGCGATACTGCAAGCACTAAAGTCAGCAGGGGCTATGCAGGCGGAGCTGTTGATAATCTAGCTAGCCGCCGGATTTTAAAAAACATCAAGAGGAATTTGTAATGGATATAAATAGTATAAATTCAAATGCACAGGCAGAGTTTTTTAAGAGCAGTGTGCTGCCAAGCGTTAGCCAGGTCGGGCGCAGCGGCATAAAAGAGGCTACCGAGAGCTTTGAGGCGATCTTTATTAAAGACTTGCTTACGGTCATGCGTAAGGCGACGAGCGAGGGCGGGCTCTTTAACTCTGGAAACTCAGGCAAGATCTATAGCTCGATGATAGATACCGAGCTCTCTAAGAATCTGGCAAAGGGGCGCGGCCTTGGGCTTGGTCAGATGCTGCTTCGCCAGCTCGTAAAGGACGGTGTGACGGACGGCCCAAAAGGGATGAAGCCCTTAAAGGCCGAGCAGGCATTTGACCTGAAAGGCACTGGCTTATCAGAACTGAAAGGGGCGAAGGTCGTATCCGGTGACGCTGTTAAGGTACTTAAATATGAGATGCCGGTAGAGGGAACTGTAAGCTCAAACTATGGTATGGGGACTCATCCGACCGGGCATTCCAATGAGTTTCATGAAGGAATGGATATCAGTACCTACGAGGGTGCACCGGTATATCCAGCAGCCGACGGGGAGGTTAGTTATATCGGAAAATCAGATCGTTATGGTAATTTTGTTGAAGTGAAGCATGATGATGGTATAGTATCAAGGTATGCAAATTTGCACAGTCATCTTGTAAAGGAAGGTGATATTGTGAAGACCTCCAAACCTTTTGCCTTTGTAGGTGACTCGGGTAGCTCAACGGCTGCTCATCTGCACTTTGAGTTGCTGCGCGATGGCAAGGCACTGGACCCGGATTCGTTACTTGGTGGCGTCTGAAAAAGAGGTGAAATGTTGCACTCAAGTGCCTTGATAACAGGAAAAAACCTTTAGATAACAAAGGCTTCCTGATTAAAGTTTCCGGCAGTTTTTGCCGATATAAATACATGGCAAATACTACAGGAAGACCTTAAGGAGGAGCCAGAATTATGAAGATAGGTGGACAAAAGCCCGGTGTCGGCAGAGACGGCGCAATCAAGACTTCAAAAAAGAAGGACGGCGGTAAGTCTGAGTCAATTTTAGGAGGTTCCAGTTCTCCGGCAGAGAGCGATAGTGTGGAACTCTCCAGTAAGGCGCAGACTATGAAAAAGCTTAATACACTTATTGATTCTACCCCAGAGGTTAGGGAAGCAGTAGTGGTAAAATTCAG
Source organism: Deltaproteobacteria bacterium (assembly GCA_024278765.1). Lineage (GTDB taxonomy): Bacteria > Desulfobacterota > GWC2-55-46 > GWC2-55-46 > DRQE01 > JAJRSM01. The sequence continues at coordinate 6,501 of JAJRSM010000019.1, forward strand.
GACCGATATAGAGAACGGTAGCTATAGGGTTAATGTTGAGAAAGTAGCTGAGAGGATGTTGGAGAGGGCAATTAAGGACTCTATTTATAAAGACAGATAGGTTAGGTGTTGTTATGGATCTTCGCGGACTGATTAAAAAAATAGAGATTGAGATGCGTCTCTACAAAGAGTTTATAGCTCTTTTGCATGCCGAGACCGAGGCCGTCATCCAGAGGGATTACAAAGAGCTCTATACGGTGATTGGTCATAAGGAGCATGTCTTGGTTGCTCTGGAGCGGGCGATACGTGAGAGGATTGCTGATCTGGACGAGGTGCTTGCCGATCAGGCCCATACCGGGGATCAGGCCCTTACCGGGGATCAGGCGACATTATCGGCCCTTATTTTGACCCTTCCGGGCTCACCGATTAGGGATGAACTCAGCGGTGCTCGTATTAAGCTTCAGTCCTTGATCGATAGTGCCATAGAGGTCAATAGGGTCAACACCCATATAGTACAGAAGTCTTTGGATAATGTTAATAAAACACTGGGTTTTCTTGGTAATCTCTTTGTCCAGGATACCTACGGACCAAATGGCACCGTTGCAAGTATGGCGGTAAAGGGTTCACGTCTTTCTGAGGGAGTTTAGATATGTCAGATATTACCTCGATGATGTCTATTGCAAGGACCGCGCTGATGACGGCTCAGAGATCAATGAGCATTGTATCGCATAATATCGCAAATGCTAATACCGAGGGGTATTCCAGGCAGCGTGCAGCACTGGAGACCAACAGCCCTGCTGAGTATGGGGGGATGCTATTCGGTCGTGGCGTTAGTATGGTCGATATCTCGCGGGTCTATGACCCTTTCATTGAGGCCAATCTACGGGATGCAAAATCTAACTTTGCTTTTTATGAGAGCAAGGGCACTATCTTGGCCAATGTAGAGGCCGTGGTAAATGACCTTGCTACCGAGTTTGGGCTTTCTTTTGCAATTAATGATTTTTTCAATGGTTTTCAGGACCTTGCCAATGACCCGGCCTCTTCTACAGAGAGGGACTCATTGCTTGCCAAAGCCTCGGTAATGGCCGATACGTTCCAGCGAATAGATGAGCGTATCAAGCAAGAGCTTACCAGTGTTGCCGAGCAGATAGATGCCCTGGTTGTCGAGGTAAATAGTCTTGCCAATATGGTTGCCGATATAAATCAAGAGATAATCTTTATGGAGAACCGTGGTCTCACCCCGAATGACCTGTTGGATACGAGAGATACATTGCTCAGAGATCTATCCGAGATAATCGACATATCTACCTTTTCCGATAGTGAGGGGACGATCAATGTCCTTATGGGCACAGGTATTAAGCTTGTCTCCGGCACTGATGTAACCGAGGTTACTCTGCAAGGGCCAAGCCTTACGACCGGCAGCTATCAGTTGATCTCAGGCGGGGTCGTTGAGTTTGCCGGCAGGTTAAGCGGCGGCAGTATTAAAGGGCTGATCGATGGTAGAGATCAAGCCGTAAAGACCCTGACGGATATTGATGTTCTGGCTTCTTCAATATATCAGGAGATTAACGGGCTGCATTCTGCAGGGTACGGCCTTGACGGGACAACGGGTAATGACTTTTTCACCGGTATGCAGGTATATACCGAGGAAGATGTAGACAACACCGGTGGTTCCAAGGTTACCGCGTCAAGTATTACCAGCCTTAGCGCACTAACCCTGGATGATTATACCCTAAGCTTCAGTGGCCCTGCTGTCTATAACGTTGTAAACTCAAATACAGGTGCTGTGGTTGTCTCGGCAGGGGCATATACGTCCGGTGCTGCGATTAACTTTGAAGGAATAAGTGTTACTATAACCGATACTACAGGGGCACCTGCTGTTGGAGATATCTTTGTGGTCAGTTCCACGCACGGTCTTACAGGCAATATGGAGGTCGCTATTACTGATACGGATCAGGTGGCTGCCTCCAGTACTCTGGTAGGGCTGCCGGGTAATAATATAAATGCACTTGCCATGTCCGCACTCAGGGACGCGAAGAATACCGATGGTAAGACCTTTGTTGATTTTTATACCAGTATCTTGACAGAGGTCGGGGTTGAGAGTAACTTCTTAAATGTTAATCTGGAGTTGCAAGAGGCCGTTGTTCAAGAGCTATCGCTCAATCGTGAGTCGATCTCAGGGGTATCGCTTGAGGAAGAGGCCATTGAGATGATAAAGATACAGCGTTCTTTCGAGGCGGCGGCAAAGCTCTTGAGCGTAGCCGATGAGATGTTTCAAACGCTCTTGAGTATTAAGCGTTAGTTTGGTGAGATAGAGATATGAGGGGATACATATGAGGGTTACAGAGAATATCGTCTATAGTACGTATATCAATGATATACTCAAGCACCAGCGTTCTTTGTTTAAGCTTCAAGAGCAGTTGGCCTCGGGTAAGGCCGTAAACTCCCTGTCCGATGATCCTGTCAATGCCGGTAGAATACTACGCGGTAGAAGTACCTTATCGGCCTTTGATCAGTATACGAGGAACTCTAATACCGGGTTGACCTATCTGAGTATCGCCGAGTCGACTATGGACAGGGTTAAATCCATTATAATGAGAGCTAAGGAGGTCGCGATAAGCGAGGCCTCCGGTACAGCAGGTACTGCATCGCGCTTGAATGCCGCCTTTGAGGTAAGCCAGTTGCATGACGAGCTTATAGCTCTGGGTAATAAGAACTTTCAGGGTAGCTTTATGTTTGGCGGCTATGAGAGCGGCACTGAACCATTCGATACAGTCGGGGCTTACTCAGGTGATACGGCAGAGTATGCAATTCAGGTCGGGCAGTCTAAGACCCTTGCCATCGGCATAAATGGTGGTAACGTATTAAAAGGGGTCGGCGGCGGTGTTGATATAATTCAGTTGGTAGAGGACCTGCGAACAGCACTGAATGCCGATGATACGGCCAGCATACAGTCCGCTGTTGATGATATGGATAACTCATTTGAGCAGGTCTCTCTGGCTGTATCCGATATCGGTGGGCGTATATCAAGGCTTAACTCGATTATAGCGGATATAGAAAACTCCAAGCTTAATGTTCAGGCCTCGCTCTCAGGCATAGAGGATGCCGATATTATCAAGGTTATAAGTGATCTCACAAGGAGACAGACGGCACTGGAAGCAGCCATTGTCTCGGCCTCAAAGGTCTTTAGTCTGAGTATCTTCAATAGAATATAACACTAATTCTGCGATAGACTGCTTCATATATCTTAGGCCACGGAGGGCGCGTAATGTTAGTATTGACACGGAAGTCAGGTGAGGCAATTAGAATAGGTGATGATATACGCATCGTCATCGTCTCGATTAAAGACAACCATATAAAACTTGGCATAGAAGCACCACTGAGCAACCCTGTTCATCGTGAAGAAATATATCTGAGAATCCAGCAGGAAAATAAAAACGCATCCACTACTATGCCTGATGATATAGTAGATGCATTAAAGGGGTTTGATGTCTAATGAATGTTACTGCTAATGGGCCAAAGTCCATAAAGCTTGATACTAGCCGTTTTGGAGAGGTCGAGGTTACCGAGGATAAGGTGATATTATTTGCCAACGGCATACCTGGCTTCGAGACCAATAAGAGATACATACTTATTGACCATGATGAGGGAGGGATGTTTAAGTGGCTGCAAGCCGTTGATGACCCGCAGGTCGCCTTTCTTATGACAGACCCTTGCATCTTTAAGCAGGACTATAAGGTATCAATCTCCAGACCCGAGCTAAAGAGCCTTAAGGCCGAGAACCTCTCGACCATCGTAACGCTTGTGACCGTCTGCGTTGAGCCCGATAATAACCTTATGGCCCTTAACCTCAAAGGACCGATAGTCTTTAATTCAGCTAATATGACGGGTAAGCAGCTAATCGTTGATAAGGAAGATTACTCTTGCCGTTTTGAGGTCCAGTTGAGAACGCCTGAAAAGGTCACGCCTGAAAAGGTCACGCCTGAAAAGGTCGTAAAATAAAAGACTAAATAGTCATACGTATACCTTGGAATTATGTAAGGTTTATATACTATAATTTTTGTATTTTATATACGTCATTATTTCTGCCTTTAAATGTCACTATTTTGACATGTCGACTCTCTCCGCTTTACGAAAACACTTGATAATTCAAGGATTTTAATTATAATGAGATATATCTGATATGGTATGGATTTTGCATATTACTAAAGGTATATCTAACTAACAGTACCGTTGTTTACGGCTCTGCATTGCTGGGGGCGTAAAGCAGGGAAGGTGATTTTATGGCGTTAGAAGGCAGTACTATACTTATAACCGGCGGGACCGGTTCTCTGGGTCAGAAGTTGACTGAGATTATTCTGGCCAATTATAATCCAAAGCGTCTTATAATTCTCAGCCGTGATGAGCTTAAGCAGTACGAGATGTGTCAGAGATTTAATGACCATCAGGCTCTCAGGTTTTTTCTCGGTGATGTAAGAGACCGTGACAGGCTTTACAGGGCTTTTGATGGTGTTGATTATATCATTCATGCGGCTGCCCTTAAGCAGGTACCCGCTGCCGAGTACAATCCTTTCGAGGCCATCAAGACAAATATTTATGGTGCTAAGAATGTCATTGACGCTGCCGTTGATTGGGGTGTTAAGAAGGTCGTAGCACTTAGCACAGATAAGGCCGCTAATCCGATAAACCTATACGGAGCGACAAAGCTCTGCTCTGATAAACTTTTTATCTCCGGCAATACCTATGCCGGCAGTAAACCTACGCGTTTTTCTGTGGTGAGGTACGGCAATGTTGTGGGGAGTCGCGGCAGTGTTATTCCGTATTTTCTTCAGAGTCGAAAGAGCGGGGTGGTTACTGTAACCGATAAGCGTATGACGAGGTTCTGGATAACGCTTGATCAGGGGGCGCGAATGGTACTGGATTCTTTTGAGAGAATGAAGGGGGGGGAGATCTTTGTCCCTAAGATTCCAAGTACCGGAATTATGGATGTTGTCGAGGCCATCGCACCTGATTGCGAGGTAAAGCTAATAGGGATAAGGCCAGGAGAGAAACTCCATGAAGTCCTTATCAGTGAGGATGACGGTAGGTTAACGCTTGAGTATGATGATTACTTTGTGATCCAGCCGCAGTTCCCTTGGTGGGGGCAGGAGCGCAAAGAAGGCGGCGTCCCTGTGAGGGACGGCTTTACCTATACTAGTGATAATAATAAGGTCAAGCTGGATATCAAGGGTATTCAGGATCTTGTAGAGACGTGGCATGGTGGTGGCGATCACGACTGATAATTTTAAGATTTAATACGGATCTGGTTGTTAAATATAGAAGCGCAGAGGTCTTGAAAAGATGGCAGAGAAGGTTATTATAGGCAGCCGTGAGGTTGGCCCTGGTTTTCCTACTTATATTATAGCTGAGGTCGGTTCTAACCACGACGCAAGTCTGGAGCGTGCGATGGAGCTTGCAAAGGCCGCTAGAGATGCCGGGGCCGACGGCGTTAAGTTTCAGTCTTTTACAGCCGAGGGGCTTATAAATCCGCTAAGGCCGGATGGTGCCGGCGGTTGGGAAGACCACCACGCATACGAGGTGATAGATAAGCTTACCTTACCGGCGAAGTGGCACTATGAACTTAAGCGTTATTGTGATGAGCTTGGTATAGATTTTCTCTCGGCCCCGTTTGATCTGGGTCGTGCAGATCTCTTACATATGGTTGGGGTATCGGCCTACAAAATCGCCTCCGGCGATATTACCTATGTCCAGCTCCTTCAGAGAGTCGCATCCTTTGATAAGCCTGTTATCTTATCGACCGGGGCGTCTTATCTGGAAGAGGTCGATGAGGCGGTAAAGGTCATTATGGCAGCAGGCAATAGCCAGATCGCGCTGATGCATTGTGTCTCGCTTTATCCGAGCAAGTTCGAGGATGCCAACCTTAAATGCATAACGACTATGAGAAAAGCATGGGGTGTGCCGGTTGGGTTCTCTGATCATAGTGCTGGTTCTTTACTGGCGATAGGGGCGGTCTCTTTGGGTGCTTCTATAATAGAGAAGCACCTGACCTTTAGTCGTGAACTCGGCGGCCCAGATCATTCATATGCAATGGAGATCGGTGAGTTTAAAGAGATGGTAGATGACATTCGTTCTATTGAGATTGCTCTTGGTACAGGTCTTAAAAAACCAACTGAGCAGGAGATCGGCGAGCGAGTAGGGGCACGGAGAAGTATATATCTAAGGAAAGACGTAGCGGCAGGGATGGTCCTTACCAGTGATCTCTTTAAGGTTGTCAGGCACGCCCATGGTATGGAGCCGTGCCAGTTATCTGGTGTTATAGGTAAAGAGGCCGCACGTGATCTAAAGCAGAATATGCCGTTGCTGGTAGATGATATTAGTGAATTCGACAAAACTTCTGAGACTGGGGCGGCAGCGAAGAAGCCGGACTTTGCCGGTCGTTGATTTTTTTAAAATTTCCGTCTTTTACCTTTACTCTAAACCAGGATTGTCTGTAATAAGGCGAGGGGCCTTTGGGTACGAACCTAGTCGATGAAAAAGGACCGGCTGGTAGCAGATCGGTCATCGCTATCATTCAGGCACGGATGGGCTCGACCAGATTGCCAGGGAAGGTCTTGGCAGATCTCTCTGGCAAGACCATCTTATGGCATGTCGTTAGTAGGGTCAGGCACGTGCGTGCTGTGGACCGGATCGTTGTCGCAACGACTCTGGGCGCATCCGACGACAAGATCGTAAGGTGGTGTGATGACGAAGGGGTAGCCTGCTTCAGGGGTAGCTCCGAGGATGTTCTGGATCGTTATTACCGGGCAGCCCTTGAGTACGACGCGGCTACTATTGTCAGGATTACATCTGATTGCCCTTTGCTGGACCCTTCGCTTGTTGATATGGCTATCGCTAAATTTCAGGCCGGCGGCTATGATCACGTAAGTGTCGGAGGTAATTACCCGGACGGTCTTGATACAGAGGTCTTTTCATTCGCAGCCCTTGCTAGCGCGTGGAAAGAGGCGGTACTTGGCTCAGAGCGCGAGCATGTAACGCCGTTTATTTGGAAGCAGCCCGAGCGTTTCAGGCTCTTTGGTTTTAGTGCGCAGGAAGACTATCGAGCGATGCGCTGGACCGTAGATGACGAGCGTGACCTCAGATTTGTCCGTGCCGTCAGTGACGGGTTAGGCCGACGTGATAAGCCTTTTGGCATGCAGGAAATACTTGATTACCTCAAGCTTCATCCGCAGCTCTTAGAGATAAACGGCGGCACTATGCGTAACGAAGGATACGCAAAGTCTCTTCGCCAAGACGCAGTGACTGCGGTTACTGAAAAGGACTGAGCTGCCGGGTTAGCTTAATAACTTTATATCAAGGATGATATGACTACAGGTAATGACTCTGCATTTCCAATATCAGATGAGCTCTGGCAAAGGGGGCGAGCCCTTATTCCGACCGGCACCCAGACGCTCAGTAAGGCCCCTAACCAGTTCGTTGGCGGGGTAACTCCTAAGTACCTGAAGCGTGGTGAGGGCTCTCACGTATGGGACGTAGATGGTAACGAGTACATTGATTACCCTATGGCCCTTGGCCCTATCCTACTCGGCTATAACTATCCTCCGGTCATAGAGGCCGTAACAAAACAGATCAAAGAAGGCACTACTTTTACCCTTATGCATCCGCTTGAGGTCGAGGTCGCTGAGCTCATGAGAGAGCTTGTTCCTAGCTGCGATATGGTGCGTTTTGGTAAAAACGGTGCCGACGCGACGAGTGCTGCCGTCAGGGCAGCGCGCGCTTATACTGGTAGAGAAAACGTTGCTTACTGCGGCTACCATGGTTGTCAGGACTGGTATGCCGTGGTGACCCCTCGTAATATTGGTATTCCTAAGTACCTTGCGTCCTTAATGCATGCCTTTGAATATAATAAAATAGAAAGTCTTGAAAAGGTCTTTGTCGAAAATCCCGGAAAGATAGCTGCCGTTATTATGGAGGTCCCAGGTATTGAGCCTGCGATTAATCCAGAGACAGGCATGAATTTTTTGCAAGAGGTCGCCGAGCTCGCCAGTAAAAACGGAGCAGTCTTTATTCTAGATGAGATTGTAACTGGCTTTCGTTTTTCTATCGGAGGTGCGCAGCAGAAGTATGATGTAATGCCGGATCTGTCCTGCTTTGGTAAGGGCATGGCAAATGGTTTTCCGATCTCTGCCGTAGTAGGTAAAAAAGAATTTATGAAAGAGTTTGACGAGGTTTTTTTCTCTATGACTTATTCCGGTGATACAATCGGGCTTAGTGCGGCAAAGGCTACTCTAACGGAACTCATTGAAAAGCCTGTAATAGATTATATCTGGAAGACGGGCGCGCGACTTCACGCAGGGGTAAATAAGCTAGCCGAAGAACTCGAAGTGCCGTTTCGCTTTGGTGGGCAGCCGGTAAGAGGCCATTACGTAATTGAAGCTGGTGATGAGGACCAAGTGTTAACGGTAAAGAGTCTTTTTTTGCAGGAGACCGTCAAGCGCGGTATATTATTTGGCGGTCCTGTCTTTATTTCTTACTCGCACAGCGAGGGTGATATCGATAAAACAATCAATGTCGTGGGCGAGGCCTTCAAGGTTATAAAGAAGGCTTTGGCAAGCGGTGATCCAGATGCCTTTATAGAGGGCGAAAAACCAAGTGTAGTCTTCAGGCAAAGGAAGTAGCGTGGATATTAAGGATAAAACATTTCTTCTAATTGGTTGCGGCTCTATAGGGAGAAGGCATATAAAAAACCTCGCCTCTATCGGAGCAAGAAGGTTTATGCTCTGCGACCTTAGCGAAGACCGTCAGGCTCAAGCAAGGGCCTGTCTGCCTGGCGACGCTGAGGTAGAGTCTTTTACAGACTACTGCGCAGCCCTAGATAAGGGGCCAGATGCGGCTCTAATATGTACACCGTCGAGTATGCACCGGGAGATGTCGGTAGCAGCGGCGCGTGCCGGGGTAAATCTTTTTATCGAGAAGCCGCTATCACATACTATAGACGGCGTGGCAGAGCTTATAGAGATAGTAACTGAAAAGCAACTGATAGCTACGATGGCGATGTGTTACCGCTTTCATCCTGTTTTTAAAAGGCTTAAGCAGATGATGGATGATAATGTTATAGGCAGGCTTTATCACGCCAATTGTTACGGCGGTTATTATCTGCCGTATTGGCATCCTAATGAGGATTATAGAACCGAATATGCTGCGCAGAAAAAACTTGGCGGCGGGGTGATACTAACAAGCATTCACGGCTTTGACAACCTGCGTTGGCTCTTTGGTGAGGTAGAGCAGGTAACTGCGATTGTTGATAAGGTCGGCGATCTGGAGATGGACGTCGAGGATATGGCTCTTGGGACATTTCAGATGCAGAGCGGCTTGTATATAAGTTGGCAGACGGATTTCCTGAGAAGGTCTGATGAGCATATGTATGTTATCGTTGGCGAATTAGGCACGCTCAGGTGTAATGTGCTGGAAGGTTTGATTGAGGTTTATTCTGCAGAGGATCGCAGTTGGAGCACAGAGCGGATCGCCTATAATGTGAATGCCATGTATATAGCCGAGATGGAGTCTTTTGTCAGTGCCATTACTACGGGCTCGCCTGTGGCCGTAGGGCTTGATGAGGGGCGCAAAACTCTAAAGTTAGCACTTGAGATAAAGGCGCAAGGCGGAGGTTAGGCCATGGGTATGGGAATTGCAAAGAGGGTTACTATCTGGACCGAGGGTGGCAGCTCTATAGGTATGGGACATATCGCCAGATGTATTAATCTCTCCCGCGCCCTTAAGGATGTCGGGATAGATTCAATGTATTACGTCAATAACGATCTGACGACGATGGAGATCCTTAAGAAAAACGACCTGCCCTACCGGGTAGCACCGCTGGAAGATGTTCAGGGGCTCTTAGATGAAGATGAGCTTATTGTAATAGATACTAAAAAAGACCTGCCTGGGCAGGTTGAGCTCTTAAGATGCAGGGGGCGAAAGATTGTCTTGATCGATAACAATACCGCTGCCGTAGAGCAAGCAGATCTTACTATTATGCCATCGATCTACTTTGATGCTGAAAAAGACTATGTTAGCCCGAGCTCCAGAGGAGGAGCTGAGTATCTTATTATAGGTGATAGTTTTCGCGCCAAGAGAGAAGAGAGTTTGCGTCTAGGATTTTCTCTGCCTTTGCAGGTGCTGGTCTCTATGGGAGGGGCCGATCCAAATCATATTACAGAGAAGGTCGTTTCTGCTCTGGTTGGGATGGATCAGGTAGAGGTGGATATCGTAATCGGTAATGCATCAAAGCCGACAGAGAGTCTCTATGAACTGGAGCGTGCAGGGCATACGAACGTCAGGTTTCACAAACACCTGACCGATCTTGCTCCGCTGATGACCAAGGCGCATGTGGCTTTTACGGCCCTGGGGACAACTATAAATGAGTTGGTCTTTATGGGAGTGCCACCGATAGTTATCTCTAATTACTTTGATGATTCGCAAGACCTCGGTAGGTTGAGAGGTCTTGAGGTCGGCATTGCAATGGATCATCACAGCGATTGTTCTGCCGTGGATATAAGGGGCGCGGTCAAGGGCTTTGTCGATGACCACGCAGGGTGGGAGATGATGAACATGAATGCCGCAGCCTTGACCGACGGGATAGGTGCTGTTAGGATCGCAGCACTTATAGCAGACCTTGGTTGGCCTGGCAGGAAGGGGTAAGGTTTTTTTACAGGCTTTGACCGTTAAGTGGGATATGCCTTTGTTAAGGGGAATTATTTGAAGAACTTGAAGAGTATTTGTAGTAGTGCCGGGCTATGAAGATTATAGTTGCAGGTGGTTATGATACAAAAAACCTGGGCGATCACGCAATGCTTAAGGTCCTTCTTCGCGATCTTTCTGCGAAGGTTCCTGATCTTGAGACTGTTCTTTTGTCACGCCATCCTGATAAAGCTTTTGATAAGGTCTACGGGGTTCATTCTATTCGTAACCTTGATTATGATACTAAAGAGGCCAGTCTTGGTCATTGGTTCAATGGGCTTAACTACGGCGATGATACCGAGCATCTGCGCGTAATTCGCAAAGAGCTTGAGAGTGCCGACCTGCTTATAATAGGCGGGGGTAGGTTGCTGGTTGATATCTCTCTTGGCCTTTACCGGGGGCCTTTGCCTTATTATGCTTTGCTGGTTACGCTGGCCCGTTTTTTTAATTTGCCGGTTGTGATATTCGGTATGACGATTATCTCGGTCGATACAGATGCTGGACGTGAATTGATTAGATATATCGTCTCTAACTCGGATGCCGTTATGGTTAGGGAAGAATCATCACGGCGCGAGCTTGAGAGGCTGGGGCTTGGCTCAGAGCGTGTTCAGGTGTTGCCGGATCCTGCATTAGATCTTGAGTGTGGTGATAGAAAAGACAAGGGAATAGAGATACTCAGAGCCGAGGGTATAGGACTCAAAACTGGAAGGTGTGTTGCCCTATCGGTAAGGTCTATCGCGACTCTATGGGATGGTAGAGCAGAGCAGGCCGGTAGTAGTTTTATAGAGGCTTTGAGCAGGTTTGCGGATAATCTGGCAGAGGCACTCGATGTGGATATACTCTTTGTTGCTCAGCAAACCTACTGCGTCGACGAAAAATTCGAAGACGACCGTCAGGTCGCCATTGCGGTTAAAGCGGGGATGGCGCGTAAAGACCTGGCGCATATTGTTAGAGGTGATTATGATGTTGATGAGACGCTTGCTTTGTACCAGCTCTCTGAGATGCTGGTAGCTACTAGGCGTCATGCGATAGTCTTCGCACTTACTCAGGGGATCCCTGTGGTAGCCCTGAGCGGAGACCCTAATATCGAAGGCTTTATGCAAAGCGTTGGCGGTGCAAGCGAGGTGATAAAGCTTGAAGATATGAATACCCCGGCAGCAACTGAAAAGATCAAGCAGGTCTGGGCCGAGCGCGAGCAGAGGGGCGTGGCAATAGCAAAGTATATATCCGAGCTTAGTAAGAGCGTCGGCGGTTACGGCGAGACCATGATTAACATTAGGGGTAGTAAGGTTTAATTATATTACGGGTTGTTTGATCTAGCTGGTTTAGAAAGAAACAAGTTTTGTTATTGTTATAAAGCGGAGGGTCTGGATGGCAGGTAGTGAGTCTGGTTTGAAGGTCAAGGACTGGAACGGCCATAGCGGCAGGGTTTTGGATACCGTTGGTGGCATTGATGTTATAGAGTGCACGGGCTGCGGTTTTAAGCATATCGTACCGATACCGAGTGATGAGAAACTTAAGAGCTATTACGCAGAGGGCTTTGTGCAGGAACGTCCGCTGTATATTGAAAAACTCGAAGAAGACCTGGAGTGGTGGAATACCGTCTATGATGACCGTTACGGATTTTTAGAAGGACGTCTTCCAGAAGGTCGCAGGCGTGTCCTTGATATAGGTTGCGGTCTGGGGCATTTTTTAAATAGAGGGAGCGAGCGAGGGTGGCAGACGCTTGGCATAGAGCCGTCGCGTCAATCATCGGCGCATGCGCAGAGTCTGGGGCTGGAGGTAGAGAATACTACATTCGATGCATTCGATTTAAAAGGCGAGCTCCTGGATGCGATTCATTTTTCTGAAGTATTAGAGCATATCGCCGATCCAGTCTGTTTTCTGGATAAGACAAAAGGTCTGCTAGCCGCTGACGGGGTGATCTGCGCGGTAGTTCCCAATGATTACAGCCCGGTGCAGAAAGTACTTAGAGAAAAAAAAGACTTCAAGCCCTACTGGGTCTCACCGAGCCAGCATATTAATTATTTCAGCTTTGACTCGTTGGCGGCACTGCTGGATAGGTCTGGCTTCAAGGTGATTGAAAAGACAGCTATGTTCCCTATGGGTTTTTTCCTTTTAATGGGTGACGATTACGTCTCGGACGGCCCGCTTGGCAGGCAGTGTCACGCAAAGAGAAAGTCTCTGGATATTATGCTTAGTGAGCCGGGGCTGGCTGATTTTAAAAAAGAGATGTACCTGTTGATGGCTCGCCATTCTATAGGGCGTGAGATGGTCGTCTATGCCGAGAAGAAGTAGTACCTATAATTATCTGCTGCGACTCTGCAATGGCACGGAGGGTTTTTGAAGAGAGATTGTTTTTTTTGCGATATTGAGGTCGAAGGTTTTACGACTCAGCGCTGGGAGCTTCCCGGTCTAGGCGCGGCTGAGATTGGTTTTGGCATTTGTCCCGGCTGCGGCATGGTTTTGCAGACTCAGTCGGCTACGCCAGAAGATGTCGTAAGGTATTATAACGAGACCGCTGTCTATAATAACCCGGGCAGGGATGGTCAGCCGACTAAGGGTAAGATAGATGGTGTGGCAAACCAGTTGCGTCTTATTAGAGATACCTGTGGCGAAGCGGCGCAGTCTGTTTTTCAGGTGGGATGTTCTGACGGTTATACGTTATCAAAGATGCGGGAGGCGGGGGCAAGCAGTGTCACAGGGCTTGATCCGGGCGTGGCAGCAAACAAACTTGCCGCCTCTTTGTATGGAGTGCAGACAATAGTCAGCACCTTTGAGGGTTTTGAGACTAGTGCTAAATATGACCTCATTATTATGACGCATATTCTGGAGCATCTTTTTGATCCCTTGCAGGCCGTGCGAAAGGCCGCGTCAATGCAGTCATCCGGGCAGGCTGGCGGGCAGGCCGGCGGCGGCTGGCTTTTACTGGAAGTACCCCTGCTTGAACGCGCGGAGGCATTACCTCCGGGATATTTTACTTTTGAGCATCTTAATTATTTCTCTGAATCTACCGTGCTTAGGCTTTTGCGCGAGGCCGGTTATAAGGCGCATGCTACCGAGAAGATCTTTGAGTTTTGTGACTACCCTGCGATAGCCGTTGTTGCAAGGAAGGAAAAATCAGAGGCCTGCGAACTGCCCTCTGATTATGCCAGTGATTATAAACGTGCACGGGTGATCATTACGGATTATCTTGATAGAGATAGTGCTGCTTTTCAGGTGGTTGAGCAGCGCATAAAGAGGTCGATTGTCCCCGCTGCAGAGGTTTATATCTGGGGTGCCGGTGTGCACACGGCGCAGTTATTTGCCAATACAGATATAAAAGAATATTTAGATATAAAAGGGCTTTTGGATTCAAGCAAGTCACGCTGGGGTAAGCAGGTAGGGGGTTTTATCTGCTTTGAGCCCGCTCAGCTCGGCCTTGGTGCGAAAGATACTATCATTATTTCATCCTTTGCTTCGGAGGCCGAGATATACGATGCGCTACGGCCGCTGAGAGATCGCGGTGTGAAAGTGGTAAGGCTTTACGCCAAAGAAGACGTGGCTTGACGATATATACCTGATCTTAAACTCTAGAATTTTTTTTAAACAGGCGGCTTTTTTTCTTGGAGTATTTTATTATTATAGGTGGTAGTACATCGCAGGTGCCCTTTGTCAGGGCTGCTCAGTCGTTGGGGTATTCTGTTGTCGTTTTTGACCGATACGCTGATTGTCCGTCGGCTGCATTGGCCGATAAGTTCTTCGCCCTTAGTACTCATGACTCTGAAGGAATTGAAAAGCTCTGCGATAGCCTTAAAGAAGAAGCAGGTTTGGCCGGTATCATGACCTATAGCTCTGATAAAGAGCCGTTGTTGATAGTCGCGCGTCTGACGGCGAAGTACGGTCTGCCGTCTTTCTCGACTGAGGCAGTCGAGTGCTGCCTGGATAAAGATAAGATGATGAGTCTTTTTAAGGGGATTGTTCCAACGACCAAGTCTTTTGCCTTTGCAAAGCTAGATTCTGCGGCCCGTACGTTAGAGGATTTTTCTTACCCTGTTATTGTAAAGCCCTCTAAGGGGACACAGGGTTCTCTGGGCGTATCGTTTGTCCGGGGGCAGGCGCAGTTAAAGGATGCCTTTGCTGTTGCAAAGAGTTGTTCTCTGGACTCGGTCGTTATAATCGAAGAGTTTTGTGAGGGCCGCCAGTTTAGTCTGGACGGCGTGGTCGTAAATGGCGAACCGAGTATATTGTCTGTCTCTGAGAAGTTTACGCTTGGCAAGTGTGGTGGTTTTGTCATAAGTGGTTTTGCTGCTGGCAAGCCTTTGTCCTGTGATACCGAGTTGATATATAATAGACAGGTTATGGAAGATGCCGCAATAAAGGCCGCAGCGGCATTAAAGATCGACAATTCTTTTTTCAATCTCGATCTGATACTGAACCAAGATGGCCCTGTCGTGATCGAATGCGGTTTGTTTTTGGATGCAAAGGTAGACAGGTTACTGAGTTTTGCAGGCGTAGATGTCTACGGACTCTTTTGTTCTATTGCAACCGGCGGGGCAATCGACAGGGCAGCAGGCAACGTTAACCGATTATTAGACTCTGCTGTGGCACTGGTATTCTTTTTCGCGGATAAGTCTGGAACTCTAGAGATAGAAGAAACTCGCAGCGACCAAGAAGTTTATAAAGTCGAGTGGGAAATGCGTAGCGGTGATAGTGTAAGGCCGCCCAAGTCTATCTCGGATACCCTTGGTTGGGTTATCGCCAGGGGGGCGGACCAGAGAGAGGCCTACGCTAAAGCCCAAGGTATAGCTGAGGGCTTGGCATTTAAGGTGGTTTGATATTATGAAAGAGAAGAGTGTAGTTTTAATCGGTGGTGGTGTCCAAGAGGTAGAGGCCGTACGCATCGCAAAAAAAGCAGGTTATCGGGTGATCGTTCTGGACCGTAACTCAGAGGCTCCGTGCTTTGAGCTGGCAGATAAAACGGCTGTAATTAACGGAACAAACCAAGAGGGCCTGAGCGATTTTGTGATAAGCAATAAAGATCAGGAGAATATCGTCGCTGTCTTTACACTCACCGAGCTTGTTGAGAGCGTGGCCTTTGTGAGTAACGCCGCCGGCCTGCCGGGTGCATCTACAAAGAGTGCGCAAATATGTCAGGACAAGGCTCGTTTTAAAAAAGCCATGATCAAAGACTTAGTACCAACGCCTGCGGGTTTTATATTGGAGACTTATGAAGAGGCTATCCCGGCCTTAGAGGATCTGGGTGGCGCGGCCTTTATCAAGCCTGTAGTTGGCTTTGGTGGTAAAGGCGGTAGGCGAATAGAAAAACAGTCGCAGTTGGAAGATTACTTTAAGGACTATGATGATGGGCCTCTGCTTATGGAGGAGCTCACCCTTGGTACGATGCATGACGTAAATGCTGTCTTTGATGCTGACGGTATTTTTCATTTGCTTGGCTGTTTTGACAGGTTTTTCAGTAAAGACTATCCTGTTGAGATCGGAGCTCGGTATCCGAGTCTTTTGCATGCTTCTTTGCAGAGCAGACTCGGTGAGGTTACGGAGCAGGCAGCGCGAGCAGTGGGGATAACGAGCGGGCCGGTAAAGGCCGATCTCGTGATGACGGGCCAAGAGGTAAAGATTCTTGAGATGGCACCGAGGCTGCACGGGCCAAAGGGGACATTGTTTCTCTCTCAGATGGCAAGCGGGGTGAGCCATCTTGAGACTATGCTCAAAGTGCTTACAGGGGATCTGACAGAAGGTGATTTAGTTATAGAGCCGCAGCGTTCTGCGGCCTATCAGGCATTGCTCTCAACACCCGGTCGTATTAAAGAGGTAAATGGCATTGGAAAAGCCGAGGCACTGGAGGCAGTAGAGAAGGTTATGCTGCTAAAAGGTGTTGGCGATCTCGTGCCGGAGCACCGTGATTCACGAGGTGTGCCGTGTTACGTCTTTGCAACAGGTGCTACAGATGGTCAGGCCCGGGCCGTGACAGAAGATGCGTTGTCGTTAATTGATTTTGTGATACGAGATATCTGATATTGTTCTGGTTAATATTGCCAGACGCTGACCTGTAAAAGGAGAATATACAAGTGAACTTTAATATTAATATGCCGGTAAAGGTTCTGTTCGGTTCAGGTAGAGTCGTCGAGTTTGGTAAAGAGGTTACAGGACTTGGTCGTAAGGTCTTTCTGGTTACTATGCGCGAGATACTCGAGCTTGGTCTTTTGGATAAAGCTATTGCTTCGTTAAAAGCGGCGGGTTTTGAGTATGAAATCTTCTCGGATGTCTTGCCTGATCCGAAGTCTGGGGATATAGACTGTGCGGTAGAGAGGTTGCGCAGCTCTGGTTGTGACGTTATTGCAGGTATTGGTGGCGGCAGTGCGATTGACTTTGCAAAGGCACTTGCCATCTGCTACGCCCATCCTCTGGATGTCTGGTCTTATGTGAATCTCTCTAATAGGCCGCCGGCACCGATTGACGCAAGTAAAGTGTTGCCGATTATCGCTTTACCAACGACTTCAGGGACGGGCTCCGAGGTGACTCCGTACTCGGTCGTGACCAATACCGAGACCGTGCAGAAGGGGACTATAAAAGAGACTTCGATCTTTCCTAAGGTTGCGATTATAGATCCTGAACTGACTTTGACCCTTCCGCCAGAGCTTACTGCTATTATAGGTGTCGATGCTCTAGCGCACGCCGTAGAGTCTTATTTTAATGTGCCTAACAGAACGCCTTATTCCGATATAGTCGTTGAGCAGTCGGTTGGTTGTATTGCTAAGTATCTTAAGCGTGCTTTTGATGACGGCGGTGATCTGGAGGCTAGAGTAGGTATGGCCTGGGGCAGTGCTCTGGCAGGTGTCGCGATCTCTCAGGCCGGTACGACAGTTGTTCATGCCCTTGCGCAACCTCTGGGTGCTCGCATGGGGCTTTCCCATGGTGTTTCCGTATCTATATTTTTTCTTGAGGTCCTGCGCCGGACGCTACCCGCTGAAAGCGCACGTTTTGCCCGTTTTGCTCGTATGCTCGGTGTCGATGATGCTGAAGCTAGCGAGCTTACTTTGGCAGGCAAGGGAATAGACGCGCTTTCTGAGTTATTGGCCGAGGTGAAGATGCCACCAAAGTTATCTGATTACGATGCCAAGCCTGAGCTTATTGATGAGCTTGCCTGTGACGTTGCTACTTATATGTCCAGACCTCTTAAGCAACATCCAAAGGTCTTTACCGAGGATGAGCTGCGCGAAATAGTAAAGGCCTGTTTTTAAAATAACCATGGAGTTTGTGATGAATAATATTTTAGAGGCAGAAAGAATTACCACTGCTGAGATTAAGGAGCTTAGGCAGAAGGCCTACGGGGCTCGTGCGCGTGTTTTGCAGATGGTCTACGACGGGGGTTCGGGTCACTGCGGAGGATCGTTATCGATTATTGATATTTTGTCTGTACTTTATTTTCGTGAGATGAAGTACAGACCTGATGACACGGAGTGGGCCGGTAGAGACAGGTTTGTTTTATCTAAAGGGCATGCCTGCCCGGCCCTTTATGCCGTCCTCGCTATGAGCGGCGTAATAGAAGAGCGCGAACTTAAGGGGTTTCGCAGTGCCGGAAGCATGCTGCAAGGCCATCCCGAGTTTGGCACTCCGGGTGTAGAGGCCGTTGGCGGTTCTCTGGGCCAAGGTTTTTCAACGGCCCTTGGTATGGCACTAGGTGCTAGGCTTTCTAAAGGAGCGCAGCGAATCTTCACGGCAGTAGGAGACGGAGAGATTCAGGAGGGTATGGTCTGGGAGACGGCTATGGCAGCGGGGCACTTCGGGTTAGATAATTTTACTTGTTTTTTGGACCGGAATAAACTTCAGGGCGACGGTAAAACCGAAGACCTTATGATGGTCGAACCACTAAGGGATAAGTGGCTCGCCTTTAACTGGGAGGTCCGTGAGATAGACGGTCATGATATCTCTGAGATCGTCGCGGCCATCGAGTGGGCCAGAACCGTAAAGGGGCGACCACAGATGATAATTGCTAATACCGTTAAGGGAAAAGGGGTTTCATTTATGGAAAATGTCGCTGCGTGGCACGGAACCGCCCCGCCGACAGATGATGAATTAGTGCAGGCCCTTGCTGAACTCAATGCCGTTTCGGAGGGCTGCTGAGATGAATAAAAACTCGCTCATGGATACCAGCGTAAAGATCTCCCTTAGAGAGGCTTACGGTAATACTCTCGTCAAGATCGGCAAGGAGCGCGCGGATTTTATAACCCTTGACGCCGATATGTGCGGAGCGACCTCTGTTGGGATCTTCCGAGATGAATTTCCTGATCGTCATATTTGTTTCGGTATAGCCGAGCAGAATATGATGGGTGCCGCTGCCGGGTTGTCTACCTTCGGTTATACTCCGATTGTAAATACTATGGCCGTCTTTGCTTCGATGCGTGCAATCGAGCAGTTTCGTACATCGGTTGCTTTTCCAAACTTTAATGTGAAGGTCGTTGGGAGTCATCAGGGAATAGGTGTTGGTAATGACGGGCCGACGCACCAGTGTATCGAGGATATCTCGATAATGCGTGCAATACCCAATACCGTAATTTTAAGCCCCGGCGATGACGTAGAGCTGGAGGCGATGATGCGTTATATGCTCGACTATAAAGGCCCGGTATATCTGCGCACAGGTAGGTTGCCTGTGGTGCGTCTCTTTGACGGCGATTATTCTTTTAAGGTGGGGCGTTGGCCCGTACTTAGAGACGGCACAGACTGTACGGTTGTAGCAAACTCCGTGATGATCGAGTTCGCGTTAGAGGCAGCCGAGATAATGAAAGCCGAAGGTGTATCAATAAAGGTCCTTAACGCATCGACTCTAAAGCCGGTAGATGAAGAGGACTTTATCGTTAAGGTCGCCGCAACCGGGTGCGTGGTAACGGCAGAGGATCATAACACTATGGGTGGGGTAGGCTCTATTGTCTCGGATATTTTATGTAAGCATCATCCGATGCCACTGGAAAAGATAGGCGTTCAGGACCGCTTCGGTGAGTCCGGCGATGCCGAAGAGTTGTTTGTCAGGTTTGGTATGACTGCCGCTGATATATGCGTCAAAGTACGAGACATCATCTTGAGGAAATAGGTATGAGGCTTTTAGCCGAGCAGGGAGTGGACTGCGCACTTTGTGGTTCAGAGAGGATCAGAGATTCTTTTCAGTGGAGAGAGTTTATTTCTACTCCACCTGGTATCGAGTCGGTTGGTATGAATGTTTTTATCTGTGATGGCTGCGGTTTTATTTTTTTAAACCCACAGCCGGATGCGGAATTGCTGGATTATTACTACCGTACAAATGAAAAAAAACTGATCGAAGGGCCGAGTCTTTATTATAGAGAACAACAGGTCGAGTTCATAGCATCATTGGTCAAGTCACGCGGTAATGCCTTTGACGCCGGGTGTTTTGACGGGACGTTTCTACATTACCTGAAGGAGGCGGGCTGGAGCGTCAGCGGTTGCGACCTTAATGAGGCGGCGCTTGAGGTGTGCAGGACCAGATACGGGATCGAGACGCAGAAAGGCGCAATAGATAATGTGGTGCTGGAGGACGGCAGCATTGACCTCTTGACCTTTGTTCATTTTCTTGAACATGTGACGGACCCAAACAAGGTCTTTGAGTGGTCTCGTCGGAAGCTCGCCGAAGGCGGTCATCTGTATATTATGGTGCCGGACGCAGAGAGGATGTTCTCTAATTCTATCTACGGGTTTTTTAGTTTTCCGCATATTAATTATTTTACGCTGGTTTCGTTAAAGAATTACCTCGTAAAGCATGGTTTTGATATCGTCAGTGCAAGGGCAAAAGAAGACTTTGAGTTTATTGAACTCATAGCCAGAAAGAGCGGTGAGAATAAAGAAGTTAAATTGTTGAATGATTACGAATCAGCCTCTGTTTTTATGGCCAGGTATGCAAAAAAGTGGCAGAAGGGCCTGGATGATTTTATAGGTCGTTTCGTAGACGGTAAAAAGCGTTGGATTGAAAAAAAGTCTAAAGTCTTGTTGTGGGGCGCAGGTATTCATACCTCTAAAGTCTTTTCTTATCTACCGCTTGATGATGACGATTTAAAGCTTATCGGGATAATAGATAATGATGATTCAATCCAGGGCGGGGAGTCCTGCGGGCTAATGGTCTATTCCCCTGCCGAGTTAGGTGTGTTAAAGCCGGATGTAATTCTTGTATCATCTTATTGGTACGCCGAGGAAATAGGGCGAGAGCTGCGCGAAGAGATGAACTATAAAGGTGAGATCTTTTATTTTTACGGCAGGCCTACAAAGGGGCATCCGATAGCAAGGGATTATTAATAATTATGTCGGAGAAGAAATATAAATTCAAGGTCCTTCTTATCTGGCCTTACAACCAGCATGCACTGGATATTCTGGAGCTCTATCCGCTGGGGCTAGGATACATCTATGCCAATATAGATAAAGACCGGTATGAGGTCTCTGTGATGGACTGTACTATTGATGCCACCTCGCCGGACTCGGAGCGTTTTGCCGCAGATCTTCGCCAGCTAAAGCCGGATCTAGTTGGTATTTCATTTTGGAGTAGTAATACAGATGCCGTACGCACCACGGTAGATGCCGTGCGCAGGGAATGCCCTGGGGCTACCGTGGTCTTTGGCGGTCCGCATGCAACGACCTACGGTGAGTATGAGGTCAGAAACAATAACGTAGATTATGTTATAGCCGCTGAGGGTGAGAGGTCTTTTCCGATGCTGCTCGATGCGATCTCAGGCGGGGGCGAGGATCTTTCATCAATACCTGGGCTGGTCTTTAAAGATAAAAAAGGCGAGATCTGTTCATCTCCAGTAGACTTTGAAGATGACCTTGATCTGCTTGGCGATATTGATTACGAGGCTATGCGGCTTAAGGATTATCATAGGGCAGGCTACGTATATTCCGGCCCTGCTGTCGTCCATCATGGGAGGTTGACGGCACTTATGCTTGCCACCCGTGGCTGTGCATTTAGGTGTAAGTTCTGCTCGGCGACATTGCTGAGCGGAAAAAAACTCAGGGTTCATTCTCCTGCCTATATAGTGAGGACTATAAAAAACCTTTATGACAACTTTGGCGTTAAGGTCGCAACCCTTGGTGACGATAATTTTACTCTAAATACCGGCTATGCTATAGAGCTCTGCGAGGCCATCATTGAGCTTGGTCTGGATGACCTTGTGATGACTGCTCCGAACGGGATACGTATGTCGGGGCTAACGCAAGAGTTGCTTGATAAGATGGTAGAGGCGGGCTTTGAAGAGGTAACGGTCGCCCCGGAGTCGGGTTCGCCAAAAACTCTGGAGAGGATGCAGAAGGATGTAAGGTTAGAACTCGTAGCAGGTGCGGTGGATATGTGTCACGCAGCCGGGCTTAAGGTCAAGGCTAATTTCATTATCGGTTATCCCGGCGAGACAGAGGCTGATCTAAAGATGACCGAAGACTTAATTATGAACAATGACTTTGATCAGATAGGGCTTTGTTTTTTTCAACCGCTTCCGGGCACACCTATCTTTAACGAGCTGCTCGCTGCCGCTGAGATAGATGAATCTTTTATCCCGGGCCGTTACAATCAGTGTACGTATTTTCCACGTACCGTTGATAAGGTTATTCTCTGTGATGCCTTTAACCGCATAATGAATGGCTTTAGAGACAAGAAAGGCTGGAAATACGAGAACGCCAAGGTAGGTTCAATCAGGGTATGAGGAGGTGTTTGTGAAGATTAGATCTGCGGTCTTGGTCGCTCCGCGCAAGATTGAAATAATAGAAAATGACGCGCCGAAGCTTGCTGTTTCTGAGGTGATGGTAGAGGTCGTAGCAAGCGGGGTCTGCACCAGCGAGCTGCCTGTTTATACGGGAGCTAGCGCGGGTGCGGGCGGAGTGTCATTTAGATACGCAAAATACCCGTGCTCGCTCGGTCATGAGGTCTCGGGAGTCGTTGTTGATACCGGCCCTTGTGTTGACGCGCTTAAAGTCGGCGACAGGGTAACAGGTGTTGCCTATAGAAGTTCTGGTTTTGCAACGCACGTAATCGAAGACCAGGCCCTTTTTGTAAAGGCCCCTGATAGCGTGCCGCTAGAGCATGCCCTTGGTGAGCCGCTAATGGCCGTGACCAATATAGTAAGGATGGCAGAGGCAGGCTTCGGCGATTTTGTCTTGATCGTCGGTGACGGCTTTATGTCGCTGCTGACTATTGCCGCATTGAGTCGGTATCCTTTGAAAGAACTCGTTACAGTAGGCCATCATGACAGTCGACTTGAACTGGCCAAAGAGTTTGGCGCAACGCACGTGATAAACTCCAATAAGATAGATCCGTACTGGGAGGTAAGGCGCATGATCGACGGCGAGGGCCACGACCCGGACGAGACCCTGTGGCGGGCCGGGGTGGACGTAGCATTTGATTTTGCCGGTAATATGGCGGCACTGAAGCTATGCGCGAGCCTTTGTAAACCAAAGCAGCGTGCAAAGCTTATGATGCCGTCTTTCTATGGCCCGGAACCATTCGATATCGGTCATTATCTGATGAACAGAGCCCCATCGCTTATTGCGTGCCATCCTGCTCATTCCAGGGATATTATCGATGATCTTGGCCGTGCCCTTTGGGCACTTGATAACGGTACATTTGATATGACCCCGCTTATCACGCATGCTTACAAGCTGGAAGAGACAGCCCTTGCCTTGGAGGCGAGTATTACAAGAGCCGACGGCTATATAAAGGGAATTGTTGTGCCTGATTTTTCAAGGCTTGAATCAAAAGGCACTTATAAAACAACAGGGGATGTTTTTGGTTAAGAATCTTTTGATACAGGTACACTGGACTGATCTTGAGGGTTATAGGGAACTTATTAAAGGCCCTGTCCTGGGACTTCTTGCAGAGGTTTCTGAAAAGTTTGATAATGTAGTACTGGTCTGTGCTGATACGCCTGAGAATAAAGCCGTAGAAGAGTTTGCCGCGCGTCATTCTTTAAAGTGTTTTAAGGGCGCGGATACAGATATTCTGAGGCGTTTTAAGGACTGCATGGACGAATATTCTATGGCCAGTGCCGCGCGGATCCTGCTTTACTGGTTTATGGTTGATGTGCCGTATCTGATTAGATGTCTGGATGCTCTGGAGGGGGCAAAGGCAGATTATCTCTCAATGCCCATAGACTTTGATGCCAAGTTCGGTGGCGACGTCTTTGCTTATTCTTTTTTATCTAAGGCAGAGGCCCTTCTTTCTGGCACAAAGAGCAAAGATCATGCTCGTTATCTTTTCTGTCCGTGGGCATTGACAGAGCTTAATCCTGAGGCCTTTGTTTTTGCGGACTCTCCAGAGGTCCCAAGCTACGGCAAGGAAAGGCTTGATGAAATTAGAAAGATTGTTGATGCCGCATACCCAGAGCGAGCACCGGGGACAGAGGTTAGTGATTATGAGTTTGCGGCGTCTTTTTTAGGTGAAGCCGCAGAAGATATCGCTGATATCTCATGCGGCTTTGGTGTCGGAACTGAGTACCTTGCAATTCGTTTTAAGAGTGTAGTTGGTATAGATTATGATAAAGCGGTAATAGATAAGAATATAAAAAGGACGGGTGAGCTTGAAAACCTCGTTTTTCGCGCAGGCGACGCTACTGATCAGGGGCTTTTTAAGGCGGCGAGCCTCTCAGCGGTTATCTCTATGCACTCGATGGAGCATTTTCCGGATGACGAGGCCTTTTTAGAGAATTGCTCACGGTGGTTGCGCCAGGATGGCGTTATGGTTCTGGAGGTCCCGCTGCGCTATAAATATCCATTTGCAACGGACTGGGCTCCGATTGGCTCGGCCCATATACGTGAGTATACAAAGGCCGGGCTGCGGTCGTTATGCGAAAGGTATTTTAAGATAGAGAAGAGTTTTGGGGTTACTCGCGGGCTTTACCTGGCCCCGGAGATGGCCCGTAATGCAGTGCTTTTGGTGATGAAAAACAAGAGGTGCGACTAATCAGTAAGAGGTTACTTATAATCGGCGGTGGTATTGAGCAGGTCCGTGCCTACGAGCTTGCCCGTGAGATGGGGTTGTTTCTGGTCGGCTCGGATAGATCGCCGGATGCACCGGCCTTGAAACTTGCCGATGATAAGATAATCGCCAGTACAAGAGATCCGAGAGCGAGCCTTAAGGCAGTTTTAGAGTTTAATGAGGACCAAAAGATAGACGGCGTCATGACGCTAGCCAATGACGTACCGCTGACCGTTGCTACTATCGCTACCAGTCTTGGTCTGCCGGGTATATCAATTGCTTCGGCTCGGCTTGCAGCAGATAAACTTTTAATGAAGCAGGCTTTTAGCCGTGCTGGCGTGCCTGTGCCGGAGTTTAGAGAGGTTTTCTCAGCTGAAGACCTAAAGGTTGCGATAAAGGACTGGGGCTATCCCATCGTGATTAAGCCAAATGACGGTAGGGGCTCGCGTGGTGTCCTAAAATTAACCGCAGGGGTTGATCTTTCGTGGGCCTACGCACATGCAAAGGATAATTCCGATAGCGGTCGTGTTATCGTAGAGGATTTTATAGAAGGTACGCAGTATAGTACTGAATCTATGGTATATAAAGGTTGCTGCTATACGGCCTGTATCTCAGAGCGTAACTACGAACTTATCGATAAATACGCACCGAATATAATAGAGAACGGCGGGACCTTACCGGCTGATATTAATGAAGCCACCTCGCATGCGATAGAAGACGTTGTCGCCAGTGCTGCTTGCGCAATGGGGATTAATAACGGTACGGTAAAGGGTGATATAATAATGACCCCGGAAGGCCCGCTTGTCATTGAGCTAGCTGCAAGATTAAGCGGCGGCTATCTTTGTACTGATCAGATCCCGCTTGCCCGTGGTGTGGACCTTGTTCGCCAGACCATAAAGCTTGCTCTGGGGCAAGAACTGGATACGGCTGAGCTCGTGGCTGAAGATATCTGCAAGCTCGGGATAAGGTACTTCTTCCCTGAGCCCGGGTGTATTGAAAAAATAGAGGGCTTTGAAGAACTATCGGGTCTGGAGTGGGTCTCAAAGAAGATGCTATTTCTGGGCGTCGGTGATATAGTTGAGTCGCCCTCTAACCATACAAAAAGAGTTGGCTTTGTTCACGCAAAAGGCAATACATTTCAAGAGGCAACGCAGCGTGCAATAGAGGCCGCGGCGATGGTACGGATCGAGACCGTGCCTTTATAAGGTCTTTTTAAGGGCGACTATGATTAGTATTAAAGAGGAATAACTAAATAGTATTTATCAGCAGAGTTGCAGAAGATATGAGGTTTTGAAGAAATGACTTAAAGGCCTGAGGCCTGTGTGCTGAGCGAGAGATTTATTAAGTGGCAGGTACGGGGTAGCGGGTTTGATGGCGATCTTTATAAAAACAAAAGGAGTAAGATAAATGACTTTACTAGATTTTAATACAGGTAAGATGTTGAAAGAAAAAGCGGCTGAGCTGAGGCGACATATTATAGTTATGAACTGTTATGCTGGCTCGGGGCATCCGGGAGGTGCGCTCTCTGCCGTTGAAATTATAACGAGTCTTTTTCATGACGAAATGAACTTTACCGTTGCAAATAAAAACTCTCCCAGCAGAGATAGGTTTGTATTATCAAAGGGCCATGCATGTATGGCTCTATACGGTGCTCTGGCTCAGTGCGGTTTTATCTCTACTGATGAGTTTAAAGGTCTTCGTCAGATCGGCGGTAAGTTACAGGGCCATCCTGATATGCAAAAGACCACAGGTGTAGAGTTTAACTCTGGCTCGCTGGGCCATGGCCTGTCATTTGCCCTAGGGGTTGCGCTCGGTGCTAAGTTTAAAAGGGAAAAGTTTCGCGTCTATACCTTGCTTGGCGATGGTGAACTGAATGAAGGGCAAGTCTGGGAGGCTTTCATGTTCGGTGCGCATTATCAGTTGGATAATCTGGTAGCCATTATTGATCATAATAAACTCCAGAGCGATGCTGAGTGCGATAAGGTAACGGCACTTTCTCCGCTTCTTGATAAGCTTACGGCATTTGGTTGGAATGTAATTGAAATAGACGGTCATGATTTTTCTGCTATATCTGCTGCTCTTTATACGGCACGTAGGGCTAAAAAACGCCCTACGGTTATAGTTGCTAATACAATTAAGGGAAAGGGGATATCATTTATGGAAAATGTGCCGAAGTGGCACGGCAGTCTTGCGCCTGAGGGAGAAGAGCGAGAGATTGCTCTGAAAGAATGCGGCTACGAAGGCGGTGATCTATGATTTCGATGAGAGACGCTTTTGGCCAGGCTTTGGTCGAGCTTGGAAAGATAAGAAATGACTTTGTCGTGCTTGATGCGGACGTAGCCGGTGGCACTGGGACGTTGCCTTTTCGTGAGGCCTTCCCCAATAGATTTATTCAGTGCGGTATAGCCGAGCAGAATATGGTAAGTATGGCAGCCGGCTTTTCAACAAGTGGTCTGATCCCTATCGTGACCTGTTACTCTGTCTTTGCATCTATGCGCGCCATCGAACAGGCACGTAACTCGGTAGCCTATCCAAAGTTTAATGTAAAGATAATCGCAAGCCACGTAGGCCTTGACGTCGGCCCGGACGGCCCCTCGCATCAGGCGATGGAGGACCTTGCTATATTCAGATCCATACCGAACTTCAGGGTCGTGTCCCCGGCTGATCCAACTGAGCTTAAAAAAGCTTTACCATCAATACTGAGCAGTGACGGCCCTGTCTATATGCGTACAGGGAGAAGCCCGCTACCGACGATCTTTGATGAGGATATAGGCTTTAGGATAGGTAAGGCAATGATTGTTCGCGACGGTGTGGATTGTACAATTATAGCCGTTGGAGTTATGGTCGCACGCGCCCTTGTTGCGGCAGGAGAGCTTGAGGCAGACGGTATAAAGTGTCGAGTCGTTAATATGTCTACGATCAAGCCAATTGATATGGCGGTTATTAAAGACTCAGCAGAGAAGACCGGTGCTATAGTTACGGCAGAGGACCATAATATTATAGGTGGGCTTGGCGGTGCTGTGGCCGAAGTGCTCGGTGAGATCTGCCCTGTGCCAATGCAGCGCGTCGGTATAAAAGACCGTTTCGCAGAGTCCGGCGATCCAGAGGCTCTGGCAACAAAATACGGCTTGGATAGCCGCACCATAAAGGCCGCTGTCCTGAGGGTGATAAAGAGAAAGAAAAGTTAAAGACCTTTAAAAGCTAAAAGGAAGGCATCTGTTATGGATAATCTAGCTGGAAGGATAGCTCTTGTCACCGGCGGCTCTCGTGGCATCGGTAAGGGGGTAGCTCAGGCCCTTGGAAGGGCCGGGGCTACGGTTGTAGTTACGTACAATAGCAATCAGGCTCTAGCCGGGCAATTAGTTGAGACCCTTACCTGCAGTGGTATTACGGCGCATTGCCTGAAGCTCTGCGCCCAGGATAGGGGGTCTGTCAGAGAGGTCATCGCTGAGATAAATAAAAGATTTGGCCAGATAGATATACTGGTAAATAACGCCGCTATATCGCAGGAAAAACCCTTTGATACTGTAACCGATAGTGACTGGGATAGTATGTTGGCGGTAAATCTACGAGGCCCTTTTGCATGCACCCAGGAGGTGTTGCCCGGGATGCGCAAGCAGGGTTACGGGCGTATTATAAATATAGCCTCGATTGGCGGGCAGTGGGGTGGCTTTAATCAGGTCCATTATGCCGCAAGCAAGGCGGCCCTGATAAGCTTTACGCATTCTATGGCCAAGATATATAGCAAGGACGGCATTACATCCAATGCTGTTTCGCCGGGGCTGGTCGCCAGTGATATGTCGGCGGCAGAGCTTCAGACTGAGGCCGGTGCTAAAAAGCTAAGCGGTATTCCTGTTGGAAGAATAGCCTCGGTTGATGAGATAGCTGCCGTGGTTGTCTTTCTTGCCGGTAATTCTGCTGCTTATATTACAGGGCAGACGATTAATGTGAATGGTGGAATGTTATTTAGTTGAGAGAGGATTCCTTGAATATGAAAAAAGAGACCAGAACCATTCTGATAGTAGGCGCGGGTGTTGAGACGATTCCAGGTATCAGGCGTGCTAAAGAAATGGGGCTCTATGTTGTGGTAAGCGATATGAATCCGAATTCCCCGGGCTGTGCAATCGCTGATAAGAGCATTGTTGCAAGTACATATGATGTTCTGGCTACGGTCGAGGCAGCAAAGGACTTTTTTAAGAATGAAAGGCCTATTGACGGGGTAATAAGTGTAGCAACCGATGTCCCGGTGGCCGTGGCTAGTGTAGCCGCGGAACTAGGTCTGGTGGGCATTCCTGTAGAGGCTGCGCGTATCGCATCAAATAAGGTCTTGATGATGCAGGTCTTATCCGATGCTGGGATTCCTGTGCCGTGGTACTCGGTCGTCAACTCAGCTGAGGACCTGAAAGATATTGAGAGGCAGCGTTGCTGTGACTGTGTCGTAAAGCCCGTTGATAGTCGAGGTTCCAGAGGCGTTGTTATGCTCAGCAGCCTTGAAGAATGCGAGTTCTCTTATAACTATGCTTTGCAGTTCTCACCGAGCAAGCAGGTGATGGTCGAAGAATACGTCGAAGGCCCTCAGATAAGTACCGAGTCTTTGCTGCTTAAGGACGTGGCATATACCCCGGGGTTTTCCGACCGTAATTATAAGGATTTTAAGAGGTTCTCCCCGCACATTATTGAAGACGGTGGTCAGCAGCCTTCTTTTTTATTTGATCCGGATCGTCAAGCAGTCGCAGACCTTGCCGTCAGGGCGGGCCGTGCCATTGGTGTTGAGACAGGGATTATAAAAGGGGATATGGTCTTGTCGGCGCAGGGGCCAAAGGTCATTGAGATAGCACCGAGACTCTCTGGCGGATGGTTCTGTACAGACCAGATACCGCTTGCCACAGGGGTTGATTTGATAGGTGCTGCTTTACGGGTAGCCCTTGGCGAGACTCCGAGCGCGCAGGAACTTACAAATAATAAAACAACGGCTGTCGCAATCCGCTATTTTTTCCCTGCTCCCGGCAAGGTTGTCGCAATCAATAATCTATCTGAATTTGACAATACCGAGTGGGTTCATCGTATAGGCTTTTTTGTTAAGGTCGGAGATATTGTCGGCGAGGTATCTGATCATACGGGCCGCTCCGGCTACGTTATAACGACCGGGCGAACTCGTCAGGAGGCCGTCTCTAGAGCCGACGAGGTCGTAAAGGTCGTAAAGGTCGTAACGACAGCACTATAATACTACATAAGGATGGCTTAGTACTCAGATGAGTAAGCTTTATTTATATAGTCTCTTTCATTTAAATCTTTCTTTTTCTGCTATTCCAGAGGCCGATTATCCCTATGTTTTAAAGAACTGCTATAGCCCTCTGCTCGATATGGCAGGGCAGGGGTTGCCGGTAGCCATCGAGGCCTCAGGCACAACCTTGTTGGAGATAAACCGGCTGAGTCCTTCTTTTATAGCGAGGCTCGCCCGGCTTTGGCGCGACGGTAAATGTGAGTTTATCGGCTCGGGGCTGAGCCAGGTCATAATGCCGCTTGTCCCGACCCAGGTGAATCGTTGGAATCTGAAGTACGGAGTTCAGGTCTATGAAGACCTGCTTGGTCAGCGCCCTATGGTTGCTCTGGTAAATGAACAGACTTATTCCAGAGGTGTGGTAGACCTCTTTGTTGAGGCCGGTTACTCTGCGATAATTATGGATTGGAATAATTGCTACAGGTATAACCAGTATCCCAAAGATCTTTTATACTCACCGCAGCGGGCAAGAGGGATAGAGGCTGATATAGATGTGCTTTGGAATAACTCCATTGCATTTCAGAAGCTCCAGCGTTTTGTCCATGGCAGCCTGCCTGCAACTGAGTATAAAGAATATCTTGCCAACCACCACAACAGTGATAAAGATACCTGCTTTGTTGTCTATGGAAATGACGCAGAGGTCTTTGACTATAGGCCGGGCTCTGGCCCTCTCGAGCGCAACGACGGTGAGAGCTCTGAACTGGAACGCTTAAAAGATATCTTGAGATCAATCGCTGGTAATGATGATTTTGTATTTACGACCCCTACAGAGCTACTTGGTTACTTCAGAGGAAGCCCCGGTGCTTATGAGTTGCTAGGTCTTGAGTCGGTTGAGAGTCCGCTAGTCTGCAAGAAGCAGGAGAAGTACAACCCCGTGCGCTGGGCTGTGACCGGGCGCGACTCCGTTCATATGAACGGTGCGTGTTACGGTATATATAACAACCTTGAGTTGCTTAATAACAGCCTTGACCGGGTAGATAGGGATAGCTACCGTAAGACTCTTTGCGAGTTGTGGGGCAGTGACTTTCGTACCAACACGGTTGACGAGAAGTTTCTGGCCTATCAAAATAAGATGGGCTGGATCAAGGTTCAGACAGATAGGCTATTGAGTAATATCTATGGAACTGGCAAGACTAAGTGTTGTGAAGGTAGCTGCGGCTGCGCAGAGAGCCGCAAGCGTGGTCTGGATTTGAGACCGGAAGATGCGGTGATAGTTGATCAGACAGATAGGCTTCGGATTATCACGCCGCTTATAGAGGTCGAGTTCCTAAAGGAGAAGGGCTTTGCAATAAGCTCTCTTATCTTTCCTGAGGTCTCAGATCAGCCGCTGCTGGGAACACTTGAGCACGGTTATTATGATGATATTGGATACGGGGTTGATTACTTTAGCGGGCATTTTATACGGCAGGCTCGCGACGGTGCTAAGACGACCGATCTGGAATGCGCAGAGCCAGTGATTGAGGATGGCCTGCGTGAACTTAGTATCTCTGTAAAGATACCGCTGGATATAGGTACGATCTTTAAGACCTATGTTATCTCAAAGGTTAAAGGCGAGCTGAGTATAAAGTATAGGCTTAAGGTATCGGGGCTAGAGGCGTCTTCGTTAAGGCTCGGTATCTTTACCTTTATGCCGGAGAGTTTTGATCAAGAGTCACTGTATTACGGCTCGGTAAATGGCGGTAGCGGCCCTGAGAACTTCTTGCTTCAAGGTAGCCACGTTACTCACGATGAACCGGTAAACCAGAGGGTCTCGGCCTCTGGGTGTCTCGGAGCTACCGAGGGTTGGGTAGCTGTCGGCGACAAAGATAAAGAGCTTCGTATTATGACCAATAAGAGCGAGCTTTACTCTGTGCCCATGGTAAGCTACCGTCAGGTAGATGATAAGTTTTTTCTCCGCCTCTATCATTCTATAGGAGAGATAGATGAGACGGCTTGGTGGGTCTGGAGAGGGGATAATTATATCAGTTTTAAGATAAGTGCCTTTAATAAGGACTAAGGGGAAGCACCCAGGATGACTGAGCAAAGTATCTTTGAAAAAAACATAGAAGCCCTTGAAGCCAACAACCCGGAACTCGTCGAAACTCTGCGCACTACAGATGTCTGTGGAGTGGAGCTGGAGCAGACAAAGAACGGGGAATATACGTTGCAGCATAAGGGGCTTTATTTTCATAGCCGGTATGATCCGACAAAAGAGGCAAAGGTCCAGCTTGAAGAGATCGTGGAGTCAAAGGCCGACTGGATGGTTTTATTCGGCCTTGGCTGCGGTTATCTTTTTAAGGAGCTCGCCATTGTAAGGCGAGAAAGAGATGCAGGCACTCAGGTCGTAGTCTTTGAGCCTTCAATCGAGATACTTGTGGGTGTATTAAAGCAGATAGATCTGAGCGAGTACTTCTCTGACCCAAGTGTTTATATCTATCACGATCTGCCCAGCCTTGAGGTCAAGATGTCCAGGGATATCGAGGGTATGGATGATATTTTAGGGTATCAGTCAAGGCCGTATAAGCAGATCTTCGCCCCTGAACTTTTGGATTTTATGGAGAAGGTCAGTAATGCCCGTATGGTAAGCAAGGTCTATATTAAAACAGATATAACCTCCAGACACGTATGGCTGGAGAATTACTTTGGTAATGTAGATAATTTTTTTGAGTACCCGGGGGTTGGTGTTTTAATAGATAAATTCAAGGGCATCCCGATGGTTGTCGTCGGGGCAGGGCCTTCTCTTGAAAAAAACGTCCATATACTGAAAGAGATGAAGGGTAAGGTTGTTATTATGGCTGCTATCTCGGCCTATATGCCGCTCTTGCACAATGGGATTATACCGGACCTTATCGTCTGTGGTGAAAAGACAGACCTGCCCGGTCATTTTACAGGTGCGCCGGAGGATAAAAAGGTACGACTCCTGCTCTCCGATGTTGTCCATCCTAATATGTTGCGGCGTGAGGCTAAGGGTAAGTTTATCTTTGTCAGTACCTTTATGCGTCTTAGCCTGAGGCATGCCGGGCTCTGGGGGCAGAATTATTGCCCGGATGTCGGGGGCAGTGTGACTACCACGGCATTGTCGATCGGGGTTGATTTTGGTTGCGACCCGGTCGTCATGATCGGTCAGGACCTTGCGTTCGGTGAGCACAGCACGCACGCAGAGGGGGCCGCGTACTCGGATCAAAGTCTGGAATTTGAGGATAACGGTACAGTAAAGGTCCAAGAAAGGTACGCAAACTCTGGTGAACGTGTTCAGAGTGAGTATAAGGTTCTGTGGCTCGACGGTATAAACGGGGAGCGCATCAGATCGAAGTTTGACTGGGTGACCTTCCATAGCTGGTTCATAGAGTATATGAGAAGGCATCATGAGGCTGAAAGCACTACGCATGTAATTAATGCGACCGAGGGCGGCGCATATATAGAAGGCATGGAACATATGACCCTGAAAGAGGTTCAAGATAAGTATGTTACCAGGGACTATCCTATTGAAGAGATACTTTCAAAGGCCGATAGTAGCGTGCAAAAGGTAGATTACGACGGCCTTTTGAGTAACTACGGCGCAATCCTGACTTCTCTTAAAAAGATAAAGACCATGGCCTCATCTATAATTATGGATGTAAATAAAGTAAAGAAGATTTTTGATAGCAAGGGGCTTAGCCATGAGATGATAGGGCATGTCGGAAGGATTCAGGAAAAAGAGAAAAAGCTCTTTAAAGAGAGTCACAACGTCATCTTTATGTGGGAGACCGTTGTTGAGTATACCTATAAGTTAAAGGAATACCTCAGAGAAGATATTGAGAAAGGTTCTGTGGACCAGATAGCCAGAGATCTAAAGAGCATAAAGACAACATATATAAATGTACGTGAGGCAGCAGAGAGGTTTATTCCTATTCTGGAGCATTCAATTGAGCGGATTGAGGTGCATAATAAGGGCGAAGCCTAGATCGTCAGGCGCAGGCCGCACTAATTCGCCTGAAAAAGAGTAGTGAATCCTGATAAATATGTACCCTGATGTTGGTCGGTCAGTAAGTGTTATACTTTTAAGGGGGCTTGATTGGTTGGGGTCTTAGCGGGTAAGGCAGTGGTAGGGGACTAGTTTATTAAATCGTATCAGTGTAGAGACGGGTTTGCTTGGGTAATGTATAAGGGGTAACGCTTAGATGAAACAGTAAAGTGTATTTGAAAAGAATTTAGATGCTTTAAAGGAAAACAATCCAAGGTTAGCCAGAGAGTTACGTTCGATAACTGTTGATGCCGGTTGCGACCCTTCATGGATGGTTTGAGGAGTATATGGCCGCGTGTAACCATCCCGTATAATAGTACCATCAATAAATAGAGTTCTCCGTTATACTGATTAATCAGAAAGGAGGACATATTATGAAGAAGTCGCGATATACAGAGACGCAAATCGTTGGTATCTTGAAGGAGGTTGAGGCAGG
>JAJRSM010000020.1 GCA_024278765.1 Deltaproteobacteria bacterium
AAAGTTCCAAGGGGTGCCGAGGTCAACCTTTTATTTACACCTTAAAGAGTGCGAATTCCGGTTCAACTACCGGAACAAAAATATCTATGTTATAGTACTTAAAATATGCCGAGAAAAACCTCTCAGCTAGTCAAAACCCTTTTTTATTTATTCACTTAATCTTCTATTACTAACTATTGTTGGTTCAAGTTTGCAACTTGAACCTTAACATTCATACTGAACGTTGGGTTTCGTTTTAAAATACAGATCCTGAATTCAATTCAGGATGACAAACTGGTTATCACTACAATAAAAATCACACTACCTGCCACCTGCGGGGCGGCAAACCCCATGCGGGGCGGCAAACCCCATGCGGGGCGGCAAACCCCATACGGGGCGGCAAACCCCATACGAGGCGGCAAACCCCATACGAGGCGGCAAACCCCATACGAGGCGGCACAGCGGCTTCGCCGTAAAAACTAAACCAGATTTAAAGAATTTGCCGTGCGCAGCACACCTACGATGACACAAAATGACAAAGCAATCTCGTCTTCTGCGAAGAGCAAATTCCTATCGGTAAATAATACAATCAACAAAGAAACCCTGCAACCTTACCTTATTACTAACCAATTACCAGTTCTTCTTCCCCAAACGGCGCATCCATCTCGGTAAAAGTCCAGGACTGTGACCAGGTTTTCTCGCCGCCCTCTACCGCTATGATTATATACGAATAATCTGGCCATCCCCTATCACGATCAAACTGAGAAGGCTCGGACGGATGATCCGGGTGCGAGTGATAAAACCCCAGAACATCAAGCTTGCGCGCTGCGACGTCTTTTTCTACCTTCAGAAGCTCTGCCGGGTCTATCTCGTAACGGTCGTTTGCACGCTCGGTATTTAGGTTCGCCAAGGCATGCACCTCGGCGACGACCTTGACCTCACCAGTACCAAAGTCCCCTGCCAGCACCCCGCAGCACTCGTGTGGATAAGCGGCCTTTCCGTGCTCTACTATTTTATTGTATAGATCCTTAGAAACTTTTATCATAATTTTATAAAAAAATAGGGCCTTCCATAACAACGGACAAACCCCATAACTCCCCCCTAATAATCAATAAAAGTAAGTATGGTTAATCGTCCCAGAGCCTGGTCGAGAGATATTTATCTCCACCGTCCGGGAAGATTACTACGATAACGCCTTCTGTTAGCGTCTCTGCCAGCTTAAGTGCTGCCCACATAGCAGCCCCTGAGGATTGCCCTACCATCAGCCCTTCTTCACGCGCAAGTCTCTTTACCAGTTCATAAGACTCCTCGGTCGGCGCTGGTATCTTCCTATCGTATTCTTCTTCGTGGTAGATCCCCGGTACGATAGAAGAATCCATATGCTTTAAGCCCTCAAGGCCGTGGAAAGGATTATCCGGCTCTACAGCTATCGTCTGAATATCCTTATTATATTCCTTTAACCTACGGCTCGTACCCATAATCGTACCGCCGGTACCGATAGTAGCCAGAAAATGCGTTATACGCCCCTCTGTCTGCTCATAGATCTCAACGCCCGTTGTATAGTAATGGGCATCAGAGTTAGACGGGTTATTATATTGGTCAAGCTTACAGTACTTATCCGGGTTATCGACGTATAGCTTCCATGAAAGACGGATCGCCCCGTCCGAGCCCTCAAGAGGGTCTGAGAAGATAACATGTGCACCAAAGGCCTTCAGAGTCTTCTTGCGCTCATCACTGACGTTATCAGGGACGACCAGATCGACCTGATAACCCTTATAAGAACCTATCCAGGCATACGCTATACCGGTATTGCCGGAGCTCGAATCAAGGATTATCTTATCCTTTGTAAGACGCCCGGCCTCTTCCGCGTCCTCGATCATACGCAACGCAGGCCTGTCCTTTACAGAACCGCCCGGATTAAAGCTCTCAAGCTTTGCATATATCTCAACGCCCGGAGGCAGATCCTTAGTAATCTTATTTATCTTTAAAAGCGGAGTGTTACCGACCAAACCCAGAACAGAAGTAGTCCTTCGCCGTATTCCAGCCTTTGCTTTTATATTCATAGGAGAAGATGCCTCTTATAAATCGTAATCTACTATGGTCTCTATACCTCTTAATGCTATAACCAGCAAAAAAACAAGCAATAATCAGTATTTGAAGGTAAGAAAAAACCGGCTAGCCATGAATCTCTGGCCCTTACCGGTTAGGTACTGCTACTAAAAACACCTAATACCTTAGTAGTATAGTCAAGTTTATAATACATTACTAATTTTGTCAAGAACTTTGACGTACCTCACCCTTGGATATAAAAAACGGTAAGGTACTGTTATTATTCGATAACGCCTAGCTCTATCGGCTCGACCTCGACCCCTTTAGAGGTAAGGTACTCTATTGCCTTTTCGATATCCTCGGTTGTACCCTCTAGCTCAATGGCTACGAGCCCAATAGTATCAGAGATAGTTGCCTGACGTATATTGGTCGCTACCTGAAACTCCTTACCTATATTATAGATAAGCGGCTCTTGTATGAGCTCCTTTGGATATGTAAGATATATACGTTTTTTCATTAAAGAACTCCTGTAACTTTATAAAATTAAAGACAGATCCTGAAACAGGTTCAGGATCTGTATCTTTTAATATACCGCCCTTTAGACAAAAAGACAGATGCTGAACTAAATTCAGCATGACAAATTAGGCTTTTTATACGATGCCCTCACGCATGTGGTGCTCGCCGCACGGGCAAATTCATTAATATAATTTCACACTACGCACAATTCACAACTATATTAAGACTCTGTCTTTGTCCCGATGCCCTCACGCAGTGAGTTGCCCCACCGCAGGTGGTTTAGCCCTAACGCAGTTAGCCGCCTGCGATGGCCGGTACTATTGAGAGTTCATCGCCTTCTTTAAGGGTCGTCTCTAGGTTGTCTTTAAAGCGTATATCTTCGTCATTGACGTAGAGGTTTACGAACTTTCTAAGGTTTCCGTTATCTTCGCAGATACGTTCTTTTATACCTGGGTGTGCGGCTTCTAGGGCTGCTAAGACCTCTGATACGTTACTACCCTCTATTGCTACCTCGTCACTACCGCCCGTGATCTTACGAAGCGGTGTTGGTATCCTTACTGTTATAGCCATATCCATGCCTCCAACCACCTTCGGTGGCGTTAATTAATCATTGAAATCCATTACTAGATCCAAGCACCTAAAATAAACACATCCCTTACTAAAATCGCTAATCTTCAACCACCTTCGGTGGCGTTAATTAATCATTGAAATCCATTACTAGATCCAAGCACCTAAAATAAATACATCCCTTACTAAAATCGCTAATCTTTAACCGCCAAGGGCGGTTTTATAAAATTAGTATTCAAATTAAGGTGTTAGCTCGTAAAGCTTAGTTCTTCTTGACCTTAAGTCTGAAGAAGCCATCTTCTTTCTTTACATCTACGATCTGGTGGCCCTCGTCCTTTATGCTCTTGGGGACGTTCTGGATTGGCTCTCCGCTATCAAGGACGATCTCAAGGACCTCGCCTGTCTCGATGGCTTCGAGTTTGAGCTTTGCCTTTACAAAGTTCATCGGGCACATTACGCCACGCAGATCTATACTTTCTTTTACCTCTATATCATCGCTCATGACGGGTCATACTCCATTGGTTTTTTAGGCTTAAGCGCGAACTCACCATAAACAGGCTTCATAAAGTCAACGTAATGGTCTACACCAAGACGCCTAAGGACCGTCCCTATACGCTCGCCACGCTCGCCGTTTGTAGTATACCACTCTATTGTCTTCTCTATTGCCTCGGGTACTTTTGCGTCCGGCAAGAACCTGGCGACCTCAAAGCCGTTCTTTGGGCGACGTCCGTGCTTACCGCCGACCCTTACGATCTGGCCCTGACGCTTTGCTATCCAAGCCTCTGTCGGGCAGGCTCTTATGCAGTCGCCACAGTATATGCAGTTTGCCTCGGTAAAGATCGGCTTACCTGTCTCTGGATCAGCAAGGATTGCGTCTTCTTTACAGACCTCGGCGCATATCGTACAGCCTGTGCATAAGTCTTCTACCCACTCCGGGTCTACTACGCCCTGAAAGCCCATATCCATCTCGTTTGTTCTAGCGCAATCTATCGGGCAGCCAGAGAAAGACGTCTTAAACTTATGCGGGGTCGGTGTGCCAAAGTACTTCTCATCGACCATCTTGGCAAGGCCCTGCGTATCGGATAAACCGTTGGGGTTGTACTCACAACCACCACAGGCCGTCGGTACTCTTACTCGCGGCCCGCATGAGGCGACCTTTAATCCAAGGGCTTCTATCTCCTTTACGATATCACTGAAGTCATTATAATCTACATAGAGTATCTCAAGAGACTGGCGAAAACTAAAGTGAACCACGCCTTCCTTGCTATACTTCTGTGCGATCTTGCTGACCTCAACAAGCTTTTCCGAGTCCATCCGCCCGCCCGGGCAACGAAGCCTAACGGTAAAGAGGTCTTTCTGCTTCTGCTTGATAAAGCCGCCTGTTTTTAGATCATCAAAGTTAATAGTCTTTTTCGGTGCATCCACGCCGGTTATATCGACATCAACCCTCTTAGTCTTATCCTCCATAAATCTATCTACCATTGACTAAACTCTCCTAAAACTAATCTCTACGAAGGCCAGACATACCGGCCACTTAACATATTCGCAGGAAGAGGCCACTCGTTGCTAAAAAAAACATCATCGCAACGACTACCGTTAATTTGTTATTTTAACAAAAAAACACCTTAATGCAAAGCCCTTTAGTCTTTTGCGACAAACTCCGTCCCACTCTCTTTAACAAGTGTATCAAAGTCGCCAAGGCTGGCATTTATAACAGGAGGGTCTGTCAGGCTACCCTTCAGGGCCTCCTGCGTCTTTAGACCATTACCTGTTATTGATATTACTATTGACTCATCTCTCGGGATCCTTCCCGCCTCGATAAGCTTTATAGTAGCCCCGAGCGTTACTCCGCCTGCTGTCTCTGCAAATACACCTTCGGTCTCGGCCAGCATCTTAATGGCTGAGATTATCTCAGGATCGCTTGCGTCTTCTCCCCAGCCGCCTGTATCGCGCATTACACGTGCCGAGTAGAAACCGTCTGCCGGGTTGCCTATTGCAAGACTCTTGGCAATCGTATTCGGCTTAACTGGTTTTATAAGTTCACTACCGCTCTTAACAGCCGTAACTATCGGCGAGCACCCCGACGCCTGTGCGCCGTAGACCTTTGTATCCAGGTCAGGGACAAAGCCAAAGTCATGGAACTCTTTAAAGGCCTTCCAGATCTTTGTTATAAGCGAGCCACCTGCCATAGGTACTACTATGTGCTTGGGTAGCTTCCACCCGAGCTGCTCGGCTATCTCGTAGCCAAAGCTCTTTGAACCCTCTGCGTAATAAGGCCTAAGGTTGATATTAACAAAGCCCCAGCCATACTTTCCGGCTATCTCACTACAAAGCCTATTGACCTCGTCGTAAGTACCTTTGATCCCAACGACCTTTGATCCATAAACGAGTGTACCCGTAATCTTTGTCTGCTCCAGATCACAAGGGATAAATACAAAGTTCTCCATACCGCAGGCCGCTGCATTTGCTGCGACGCTATTGGCCAGGTTTCCGGTAGAGGCACAAGCCATAGTCTTAAAACCCATCTCACGAGCCCGCGACATAGCGACCGAGACGACCCTGTCTTTAAAGGATAGGGTCGGAAAGTTCACAGCATCGTTTTTAAGGTAGAGCTCTTTTACGCCTATAGCCTTTGCAAGGTTATCGGCCTTTACAAGCGGAGTATACCCGACCTGCATACCGACGGTAGGATCGTTCTCAAGCGGCAACAGTTCTTTATAGCGCCACATGTTCGGCTCGCGGCTTTCTATCAGTTCTTTAGTAAGTACCTTTTTTATAGCATCGTAATCATAGGCGACCTCAAGCGGGCCAAAACAGTATTCACATACATGTAAGGCCTCTTTCGGATATTCCTTGCCACATTCTCTGCATTTTAGCGCGTGAATAAAACTCATCTATATCACCCTCCCTGTTAGGTAACCCGTCTTTAACGGATCTTATTGCCGTATATTAATGGTATTGAAAAACTGCCGGAGAGAAAGAAATAAAAAAACCCCTTCTTTCTTTGTTAAGCCGATTAATCGGCTTGTAGAGATAGAAGAGGTTACGCTGAACACCCTTCTCATCTCGCAAGATCTCCGGCTTGACCAAATACCTGCGGTCAACCTTGCTGGATTTAGCACCGGACGCCCTACGCTACTGTTAAGTATCATAGGACCGGTTGCTGTGGTTTCAATGGGCCAGTTCCCTCCACCACTCTCGATAAGAAGTAATCTTATTTAATTGTATGGTATTTATAATACATGAAATAACCTATGTCAAGGTCTAAGTGCTGAAGCAGATCCGGACGAAAAGATTTGCATTGCTGAGCGACTAATAGCAGGTCGAATTATATGAAGTTTTTTCTCTGATTTGACGATATGATATTGAGATATATAATAGAACATATAAGTTCAAATTCTACAACAACACAATCCAACAAAGAGTGAGTATGCGTAAACCAAGCATAAAGACGATCACTGTCAAAATACTGCTTACGGTCATCCTTACAGCGGCTCTTGTCATGATGATCATCATAGGTCTGAGCTTCAGAAGTCTGTCTCACAGGCTGGTAGAGGACAAGGCACTGGCCGCGGCCGAGCTCATAAAGGCCGGGCTTACCTCCCATATGAAGGCTGGGATAATGGATAAGCGCGAATATTTTATTCAGGAGATACGTACGGCCCGCAACATCGAGAAGATAGAAATAATACGCTCTAATGAGGTAAACGCGCAGTTCGGAAAAGGGCTTGCGCTGGAGCAAAACATAGACGAGACCTCACATAAGGTCTTTAACTCAAAAAAGCCGCTCTTTATCCTCGACGAATACAAACTCAAACCAAAGATACACGCCCTGGTCCCCTACATAGCCTCTACAAAAGGACGGCTAAATTGCCTGACGTGCCATAATGTAAGCGAAGGTACAGTGCTTGGTGTCGTCAATATAGAAA
Organism: Deltaproteobacteria bacterium; assembly: GCA_024278765.1. Taxonomy (GTDB): domain Bacteria; phylum Desulfobacterota; class GWC2-55-46; order GWC2-55-46; family DRQE01; genus JAJRSM01. The sequence goes on from JAJRSM010000020.1 coordinate 7,041, forward strand.
TGGACGTCACTGAATATAGAAACACGGCACTCGTTATCCTTATCCTTATACTCTGCACCTCGGCTGTTCTGGTGTTACTCATAATCATTAACACATTCAGAACGATACAGACATACATTAAAGACCCGTTGGAGAGCCTTGTAGGAAGAGCCGAAGAGGCATACAAAAAAAACATTCCACTCGATACCGAGCGCTATAGAAGCCTCGAATTCCAGAATGTCGCAAAAGAGATCAACCTCTTCAACAGCGATATCATCAAAACTCAAAAGATGCTCAAGGACAAAAACCAGGAGCTTGAACTCTTAAACGACGAGATAGAAGATACCTTAAAAGAAACAGTCTTTACAATGGGCGTCATTGAAGAAAAACGTTCTAAAGAGACCAACAATCACACAAGACGCGTCACTGGTTACTGTAAACTCTTGGCCGAAAAGATAGGAATGTCCAAAGATGAGATAGAGCTTGCCGGAGACGCCGCTCCGCTCCATGATATTGGAAAGATCGGCATCTCGGACTACATACTTTTAAAGAGCGGAAAGCTTACCTCTGAAGAATTTGAAATAATGAAAAAACACACTACGATGGGGCACGATATGCTCAAGCATTCAAAGCGAAAGATACTAAGGGCCGCTGCCATTATCGCACATCAACATCACGAACGCTTTGACGGCACTGGTTATCCCCAAGGGCTTAAAGGAGAAGACATTCATATCTACGGCAGGATAGTAGCACTGGCCGATGTCTTTGACGCACTCTCAAGTAAACGTGCCTATAAAGAAGCTTGGACAATCGACGAGGTCGTAACCAAGATCAAAGCCGAACGCGGCAAACACTTTGATCCCAGTTTCGTCGATCTCTTTATAGCCAACCTGGATACCTTTGTCGCCATAAAAGACAAGTTCCAAAGCACTTAAAAAAAACGCCACAGCCCCCCCCCTCTTTAATATTAAATAAAAGTTGTCTACCAAGACAAACTTCTATAAACTCTAAAGATAGGTAATGGCATCTACATGCAAGCGGTAATCACAGGCAAAGGAGCTAAGAGATGAAGCACAATACGCATATATACCTGGCGGCAAAGGCCATTGAGTTTACGCGAGAAGGCCTTGGCAATATTCGCCATGCAAAGAGTAAAAAAGAACCAAAGAATAAACGGTATATATCAGCAGAAGGAAAGACCATGCAGCGTATGCTCATGCACTACGAAGAAGCCATAAGCGAGGCGACGTGGGCCCCTGATGATATCCTTAACGACAAAGCGCAGTTTCATACATTTAAATTATTTACCGATAACGACTTCCCCGGCGATAGCTCATATGCAAAAGAGACCCATACCACTAAAGACGGTACAAAATACTACCGCATAAAAGGCGGCGGTGGCCTGCCCTATAAAGTAGACCATCTGGCACGCGTCATAGCCGATATGGATAAGCTCCGCCGTTATAACGACCGCTTCTCAATGGAGCAGATAATGTATCAATATCTTATGATCTCGCACTACGTAGTAGATGCGCATGTCCCCATGCACTGCGATATCAGAGACGACAAACCATCGGTCAGCAATAAGACAAAACCAAAAAACGGAAAATATTACGCCGCCAGCCTGCACGGTGTAATCGAAGGGCTATGGGACAAGGCCGTTACACCAATCGCTATCAAAGAAAATATCCTGGAGCCAACCAATAAAAAAGAAAATCACGCGGCAACCGAGCTCTCCGGTCAGATAACCTTTGACCTCGCCAACAAGGCCCACTGCGCCGAGATAAAACCTTTCCTGATCGGAGACAAAGATTTTTTAAGTCACATAATCAATACCTGCACTAATACAAAAAACAGATCTTTAGAACTCTTCCCCATAGACTCCCCCGATAACTGGAACAAGGCCGCCTTCCCTCAACTAACCAGAGCCATCTTCTCAGATACCATCAGCACGCTGATCTCTGTCTGGATATGGATCTGGCTGAAGAGCAATAAGAAGGGCTAATCCCTCACCCCTGCCCTGCCCGTGTGTCGTGACACCTCCCTCGGGAGAGGGAGCTAAAAGAATCCTATTTATAGTTTTATAAGATGAGCTACGCTCACTGCTTCTTCCGTGCCGTACCCAGTTTGCCCCTGCCGGGGCGGGCTTCGTGGGGTTGGGGATGCGCAGGGCGGCTCCTCGTTATTCGGCCACCTCGCAAAATCCCTACCCTATGTCGGGCTGGTAATGGTAAACAGTACGGCTAAAACTTAAAACCCTACAGGCCGCGCGCAGGCTCAACAGGTGCTTCTCAGTAATAAAGTCCACCAGCTTGCGTTTCTCCAATGAAACCCCGGCATATTCCGAACATGTCTCCATCTTGTTTCAATCTACGCCCCCGCGTAGGGGGCGACGCAAAGAAGTTGCCCGGATGGGCGCGGTACAACGAGTTTCAATCCACGCCCCCGCGTAGGGGGCGACGGCAGGTATTCGAACGTGACGGCGATGCGTGCCTGTTTCAATCCACGCCCCCGCGTAGGGGGCGACGAAAGCTCGATTGTCGTAAGGGTCGCTGTGGAGTCGTTTCAATCCACGCCCCCGCGTAGGGGGCGACTTGACAGTACAGCGTGTAACGAGGTACTTTGAGACTGTTTCAATCTACGCCCCCGCGTAGGGGGCGACCTCGAATAACAAGGCAACCCTAAACTAGGAGGAAGGTTTCAATCCACGCCCCCGCGTAGGGGGCGACTAGTAATCACGCCACTTTCCCACCCGATTGTCTGTTTCAATCCACGCCCCCGCGTAGGGGGCGACGATTGCCATTACTCGCGCCTCCCCGTGAGGCTTATCGTTTCAATCCACGCCCCCGCGTAGGGGGCGACCTTTGCAAGGTCGAGGATACGGATTTCGTATTCTAGTTTCAATCCACGCCCCCGCGTAGGGGGCGACGAGGGAGGTCTCGGGTACACCCGGACTCGCAGCAGGGTTTCAATCCACGCCCCCGCGTAGGGGGCGACATACCTCGATACGCGAGATCAAGCGGCTTGAGAAGGTTTCAATCCACGCCCCCGCGTAGGGGGCGACCTTTAATGCCGGGAGCAAGTCTCTTACAATATTAGTTTCAATCCACGCCCCCGCGTAGGGGGCGACTTGGGGGATATCGATGTCGCAGGTTCTGTAGATGTGTTTCAATCCACGCCCCCGCGTAGGGGGCGACAGAGTGCCATCCGGAAACTACGGCCTGCCCTATTGTTTCAATCCACGCCCCCGCGTAGGGGGCGACGTTCTTTTGATCCGTATGATCAGCAATCAAAGGAGTTTCAATCCACGCCCCCGCGTAGGGGGCGACTGTAAGATCGCGCGCGCTTCTTTTAAATTTCCGAAAGTTTCAATCCACGCCCCCGCGTAGGGGGCGACCCGGACGCGCAAAAACTGTTTTACCTTAAAGAGGGTTTCAATCCACGCCCCCGCGTAGGGGGCGACTAGAGACAAGCTCGGCAGGTCGTTGACGATAAGGTTTCAATCCACGCCCCCGCGTAGGGGGCGACGAGCGGTGATCGTGATGGTATCGCTCTGATTGTTGTTTCAATCCACGCCCCCGCGTAGGGGGCGACCAGATGATTTTCATATTCGCCCCGATAGCCTTTCAGTTTCAATCCACGCCCCCGCGTAGGGGGCGACGTCGAGCCGGTAGACCCGAGCATAGTTTGCCAGAAGTTTCAATCCACGCCCCCGCGTAGGGGGCGACACCGTGCCCGCGCCGTTGAATATCTTATCAGCTTTGTTTCAATCCACGCCCCCGCGTAGGGGGCGACATTTTTCGCCGCCGTGGGGAGGGCGTGGTTATGAGTTTCAATCCACGCCCCCGCGTAGGGGGCGACAGTTGTCGTCGGGGCGTATGGCAGGGACAATACTTGTTTCAATCCACGCCCCCGCGTAGGGGGCGACGCTCATGTTGCATTTGATACACGGGAAGATATTATGTTTCAATCCACGCCCCCGCGTAGGGGGCGACAGCGGCCTATAAAAAGACTGCTAATTCAAAGTGTTAAAAGCCTGATTCTGCGAACCTGCCGGATATCAACTCTTATTCCGGCTTTATTCCCTCTTAAAGCTCTGCTTTCTCTTTTATAATCAAGGAATAATATACTCCGCGAACCTCCCGGGTATTTCATGTCTGCTGGGGGTTCGCAAAGACTACTTTATACGACAAGCGGCCCCTCGGGATCGTATGCAGGCTTGGCCCCAACGTGCTCGATCTTCCTTTTCCAACTACTCCCGAGAAAGTAAAACCTCAAACTGTCCAAGTTAAAATCGACTACATCCACCAACTTCTGACGCATATCCGTCCACCTGGCGGGGTCCACCAGACATTCAAAGACAGAGTTCTGCACTCTTTGACCATTACTCTCACATATCTTCGCAACACGCCTGAGCCTTCTTTTGCCCTCTTTCGTCTCGGTATTTACATCGTAAGTCACCAACACCATCATAAGTAAACCTCATTTCGTTATAAAGGGGGGATAAGCGTCCAGGTCGCCGCGCAGGTAACGCGCAAGCAGCATCGCCTGGCAATGAAGCAGAAGACCAACGGAGACCTTCTCTTCTAAAAAAGGGTGCTCAACCTCCTCCTGCTTTCTTCTCTGATACGATACAAGCACCTCCTTTCGCGTTTTGTCATCCATCTCTACGGCTCCGGTCTCGGTCCTGCAAAACCCCTTGCCTTTGATCTGTTGTCGGTTCACAAGCGATAAAGCCAACCTGTCGGCCAAAAATGGCCGGAACTCCTCCATGATATCAAGTGCTAGTCCGGGCCTTCCCGGTCTATCTCTGTGCAGGAAACCCACAGCCGGGTCAAGCCCGACCCCTTCGAGGGCAGAGGCCGCATCATGGGTAAGGAGCATATAAATAAAAGACAGCAATGCATTCAATTTGTCGAGCGGAGGCCTCCGGCTCCGTTGCTTGAAAAAGAAATCGTCTTTCTGTTTCAAAACGAGATGATCAAAGACATCAAAGTATATGCGAGCCGCTTCTCCTTCCATGCCGCGCAGCGTATCAAGTGAGACCTCACGCCCAAGCTTCTTCATTATCCGCGCATGATGGCCGGCAGCCAAGCCGAGACGCTCCGTGGTTTCGCCTGCCTCCCTCTCCCGGGCGGCACGCAGAAGAACGGTACGGCAGTTAGCGACCTTCGCCACCAGCACGGAACGCGCAATCTCTGAAGAAGCCCTTTCGCTATCTGCACGGCGGTATTGCTCGCGCCTTAACAGCACATTGCCCGAGACAGGGCCTTGCACCCGTGCAAGGAACCTTCCCCTCTCGCTCAGGAAGGATATGGCAACGCCCGTTTCCCCGCACAGCCCCATCAACGGAGGGCTAACAGATACCCGGCCAAAGCAGACTATGCTGCCAAGGGTGTGCACCGGCACGCGGAGTTTCGTCTCTTTTTCCACGCGAACCAACACGGTCTCCCCCTCGCGCGAGAGGTATGCTCCCTGAGTGGTGACATAAAGCGTATTAAGAAGTTTTTTCATCCCATCATTCCCCCTCTCCGTTTGCCGCGTCCCGAAGGACGGATAACAGGTATCCCTTCGCCTTCCTGTGTCCGCCTACGGCCTTAGGCATGCATTGATTCAGAAGGGAACAGCTCTCGCATTTTTTTCCGTACTTTGCCCCCGGGGTATTTCCGGTCTTTGAAAGTTCGTGGAGGCGGGCACAAAGGGCTTCTGTGCTTCGCCTCAACTCGATATCAAAAGAGACGTCGTACCTTCTTCTGGTCCTCCAGTAAAAGAGCGCGCCCCCGGGGATATCCACCCCCATCATCTCCTCCATGCATAGGGCCTGGGCGCAGAGTTGCACTTTGTCACAGAGCCCCTGTTTGGGGGCGCCCCTTTTGTACTCGACCGGCACGGGCCTCCAGAGCCCCGGGACGCCGTCCAGGCTCATGCCGCATGGTTTCGCGCCTTCAGGCGACGTCTCTTCGCCGTCGCCCAGACGGTGAAACTCCACAACGTCGGCCTTACCTGAAAGTCCGAGCCTCAGGGAGCGAAGACGCAACCCCCTCGATATTCGCACGTCAGCGCGAACCTCGGTCTCCGGCGTATCCACCCGTTTATGGAGATGACGCCCCTGCGCGGTCAAGAGGTTCTCTTCCCAGAGCCCCTCTATATGTATAAGCCCCCACTGCCGCTCGCAAAAGACCAGATGCTGAAGCGCGGAGACAGGAAGAAGGTCGTCTTCTGAAAACATCTCTCCCCTCCTATAACATATCCTCTATCGTAACCCCTTTGGGCAGGTCGTCCTCATTAAGTGTCACCTCATAGTCGGAGTACGTGCGTACCGCAGCAGAGTCGTCCCTGCGCTCGACAGTAAGCCTCTCGAAGAGTTTATGAGCAGGGGCACTGCCAAGAGCGCTATCGTGCTTAAAGACAACGAGCCTCCTCGTAGTCATTTCTCCGCGCGCGGCCGAGCGGTCATGTTCGAACATACTCATCAGGGCCTCCCAAAAAAGCCCGAGGTCATCTTCGCTAAAGCCTGTCTGAGCGGCCAGCGGCGCGGAGACGAATCCGTGGCAGCGGTAAAGGGCGTAGGGTATGGTGAACTTACGGCCCATGGTGCGGTTGTCGCCCTGCTGTTTTTCGGCTTCGCCTTCTGTGGCGACGGCCATCCGGGTTATGCTGTGCTCAAGAGAGACTGCCTGATCGATGCTCCGCGCAAAGGTCAGCTGCACCGGGCCGCGTACCTGGCCGCAGTTAACACCGAGAGACATTACAGCTCCGAAAGTACGCACGTCATAGAAGTTTTTGCACATCCACGCCCTTGCATCGGCCACCCTGTCTCCGCCCTTGCGTTTCTTATCATCCTTTTTCAGGTCAACCCCGAGTGCTTCGTAGGCCCTCTTGTGCTGTTTGTTAAGAACCGCTTTTTCTTTTACATATATTTCATAGGGCGGTTTTTCCTCTTTAACTAGTCCCACGTAGTTGCGCACCTTGCGTTTGAGGCAGACGTCGGTGACAAGCCCCTGGCCTGTCTCGGGATCGACGCGCGGGAGGTTGCCCGCATCCGGGTCTCCATTGGGGTTTCCGTCCTTTACGTCAAAGATCAGCACAAAGTCATATCGATTATTGATAGCGTCGCTCATTCAGGTTTCTCCTTGTCGGTTGCTTTCGTTAATAAGTTTATCAGTCTTTTTTCTTAAAAAAGTCCTGCCTCTGGTGGTAATAGCCCACGGCGAAGCGTCCCTGGTCCCGGAGGCTTAGATGTGCGGGGAAGTCCGATAGCCCATCCATTATCCCGCCTATCCTCTTTTCAAGGTTTACCGCTTCGCCTTTGTTTTCGAGCTTTGCGATATGGTGGTTCTTGAGCTTCATGAGATGCGGGAAGGCAACGCCCGGCGTGCTCGAAGCGGAACCATAGAAGCGGTCCCTGATAGTGGCGTTCAGACCCGGGTTCGCCCGTTCCTGCGCCTTCTCTAACACAGCAAACAGACGGCCTAAAAGATAGCCCGGGTTATTATTTTCTTTATCAAGCGACATACCAGCCTCCTTTATGTTGCGTTTGTAGTACCTTGAGTCCCTCACTAACAGAGCCTTGATGAGTGAGGCACGGGGATATGTTACTTCTCTCTCGGCGCGCACCCTCCTGAGCACCGAGGAAAGCAGGGTAGTTGGATAGGGCGTATTGGTCAGTATCGAGTTCATGACCTCCCCGGCGAGGTTTGGCTGGATGTTTTTTGCATCCCCCTGCGCCGCCGTAGAGATAAGAAGACGGAATATTGAGAGATATTCCGCCTCTCTCGGTCCATGAACGATCGCACAGTCGTCGAAGTGCTGTTTTATGTTTCCGGCAACTTTGCCAACGGTTCCGTCGTACCAGAAGCGCACCGCGATACGTGCTATATTCGGAGAAAGACCCAAGACGTAAAATTTCGTGCAATCCACATCAAGGGGCGAGGTGCCGGTTAAAGGTGCAGAAAAAAGCGCATGAATGGCCTCTGTGTCCTGTGTTGATGTTCCCTTAGGCGGTTCGCCAAAGAAATCCAAAAACCATTCTTCCATCTTATGCGGCTTCTCGGCCCAGAAGACGATAGTATCACCGCCAACCTTAAGTTTTTGACGGGAATTTTTTGCGAGCATTTTATTAAGAGCGGTTGTATAAGCAAAAGCAGACTTCTTACCGACTGGCGCATTGTAATTCTGTTGTTTGCCGTAAGAATCAAATCCCATATTCTTCTGGAACGAGACGATCTTTGCAGTACTTTTTGTTCCCAGGATAGGCGTTCTGGGGTGAAGACGTGCTATTGGGCCTCGTTCTCCGGTAATGAGGCAAACACCTTCGGTATCCGACAAAGCACTCTCCTCACCTTTATTATCCGGAAACTGGCTGCTGGTTGAATTGATAAAGGCTTTGACATTTTCGTTTTCACAAACAGTCCGGTTCAGTTCTTCAATGCAGAAGGTCAGTTTACATCCGGGTATTTTGGCACACTCTTTCCATAAAGGATGCGAGAAAACGGTTGAAAAATCTTCCGTTGACATAAAACGATAGACAGCACCGATCTCCTTGTCGTCGGGATATCTATCATTAAGTTTTTTCACTTCAGCTATGAATGTTCCGTGTTGTTTTTGTGCCATTTTTTTATCTTTCTCTGTATCTGATTTGGGCCATGCAAACACATAGCCATAGTGGTCCCAGAGCAAATTAGCTGTTTGCCAGGCATTTGACCCGGAGCGCTCACGCTCCCCAGGAACCACAAAAGTTCTCGCCACCAGTTTTTTACCGGATTGTGTCCTTGTATCCTGCAATCCAGTAAACTCACCTTTTCGATTAAGGAAAATAAGAAAAGGAATCTCCACTTCCTTAAACCCCTCCGTGGCAACGGCTCCCTCGTCAGCGAGACGGGCGTAGTATTTTGCCAGCGCCTGGAGTATCATCCCATCACCTCCTTGCTGTCAATGGACGGTACTGTCATCGTTCCCTTATCAAGAGATGCCCGGAAGAACCGCGCCGTGGGCGCACCGTCGCTGTAATCCATGTCATGGAGCATCCAGCCCAGATCGAGATCGATCGGTTTCGGCAAGGGAGGCTCGTCCGTAACCGGCTCGAAGTCGGCACTGAACTCACGGCAGCCGAGGTAGGGGCGGTGGAAGCACTGTCCCTTTTCGACCCTTCTGCGAAACATATCCTCGAACTTGTTAACGTTGTCCCCTGTACCTGCCCTCTCGGTCATCTCGAATGAGGCGTGAATAATGTAGGCCACGTCGCGTAGCAGGAGACCGGCCCTCTGTTGCCGTTCGTCTTCGATATAAAGGCCGAGCCTGCCCCTATTGCTTTTCATAGCCGTCATGGCAAGGCCTGTTGATACCACCGCGCCAACCTCGTTTCGCCTCACCGACACCCATCGGATGGGGTTCAGCACGTCAATTCGCTTTATATGCCAACGGATAGCAGGCTTCCAAAGAACGGCCTCGATCACCCCGCGGGCGGCCGAGGGGGTCATAACATCGTATGATACTCTCTCCACCTTCATCTCAGGGCGAGTGAAACAGGCGTTCTCGCCCCACACCCTGAGACTAAGCGTCCGGCTTCTTTTTCTATTCATCTTCCATTCCCTCCTTCACGTCTTTATTTATACAACAAGATTATCAGCTTCTATAACTCCGCTCCCGTAGCACAGCCCCAGGGCCTCATCGTAACGTCCAATTTTCGACTGGACGTATATACCCTCATAGATCTCTTCAATCTCACCGTTTCTGATCAACGTGTCTAAATAATACTTCGGCACATTGACTACATACCTCTGAAGGCTTCTCATAAGCCCGCGTTCAGGGCCCTTTTTTATCAAGGTCTCTATCAGGTCGCCCCCCTTGCCGTGACGCACCAATACCGGCTCGTACCGTGATCCGTCTATGATACGGAACTCCCGTGCCGCAGTCCTAAAGCTGAACCGCAGTTCAGGGTCGGGATACAAGTCTTTCAGTACGTCTTTCTTGTCAAGCCTCTCGCCGCGAAGCCAATAGAGCTCCTTGAAGTAATCCGTAAACCGTTCCGGTGCAAGAGGGTCCGCTACTTCTTCGCTTAAAAGGCGGCGGCCTATTTCAGCGGCCTGACTTAAATACCCGGGAGGGGTTTTACCGTATGGGACAAAAACCTTGACTATGCCTTCTTGCAACAGCCCCTCCCTGTTGCACCTGCCTGCGGCCTGAGCTATGGAGTCAAGCCCGGCAAGCGCGCGGTAAACGACAGGAAAATCCACATCAACTCCCGCTTCGACAAGTTGAGTGCTTATAACCCGGGTTGGCGTATTGTCCAAAAGGCGTTTTTTAATGGCAGAGATAACATCTGAGCGGTGTGCCCCGCACATGAGCGCCGAGAGATGTACGGTTCCCTCCGGCATTAACCCGTGAAGCTCCCTGCAGTCGTCACGGCGGTTTACCACGCACAGGACACTCGGGTACTCCGACAACTCCAGTGCAAGCTCATCCCAGGGACGCTCTTTTGAGAGGTCGGCAGGGACTTCAACCCTTACTCTCTTAAGCCTTGCATGAAGCAGGTCGGGCTCTTCGATAATCTCCTTTATGCCTGCCAATCCTTCGAAGTTGAAATCGACCGAGCTTCTCGACTCCAAAGCCGGTTGGGTTGCTGTACTCAAAAGCAGCGTCACCCCATAATTCTTTTGGAGTTCTTTGAGCGCCGTAAGTATGGGCTTCAAAAAATCAGGCGGCAAAAGTTGCGTTTCATCCAAAATAACGACACTATTAACTATGTTATGCAGCTTCCTGCAACGGCTTGTGCGGGAGGCGTAAAGAGATTCGAAAAACTGAACCGTTGTTGTGACTATTATTGGCGCGTCCCAGTTCTCAGAGGCAAGGCGGCTTTTCGTGATTTCCTTACTCGACTCAATGTTGCTGTGGTGCTCAAGCACTTCATCGCCGAATATCTCCCTGAACTGGTCTGCGGTCTGCTCGATGATACTCGTGTAAGGTATGACATATATTATTCGGCGTTTGCCGTGGCGGAGCGCATGGTTCAGGGCAAAGGCCATGGAGGAGAGCGTCTTGCCGCCCCCGGTAGGGACGGTAAGCGAAAAGATGGACGGCGGCTCTTCCGACTTTGCCACACACTGTTCCAATATCTCAGCCCTTAGCTTGTTTACGACAGACTTTCTTGCTCCTGCCGTCTTTTCGGCCATATATTTTATGAATAACGGCTGTAGTTTTTCGAGGCTAGTATAGTTACTCCTTGTTTCGGATCTCCGAGCGTCCATGAAAGCTTCCGTATCAAGAAAATCGGCATCCACAAGACATGAGAAAAGCATCCTTATCCACATTGAAGGGTCGGTGCCCTGTTTCGGTTTTTCGGAAGGGAGTTCTTGGGAAGTAAGCCCCTGATAAGTGGAGGATACAACAGGTAATCGTTTGTTATACAGCCGTTGAGCCAAGCCCGACATCCCGGAGGTCTCACTCTGCCAGTCCGGCAACCCGGCATGATGACCCGCGATCAAATACGCAAGTATACGTCCAAGTTTGTCGAATTTCTCAACGGCTTTCCGAGCACCGTATGTGGAATGGTCAGGGCTGCTTGATTGTGAGCGGATATATTTCTGAAAATCCACGGAGTACTTACCCAGGTCGTGCCACAAACCCGCAAGGGCCGCCCACTCCCCGGCACTGAACTCTTGAGCAAAAACCGCAGCCAACTTTGAAACGCCCTCAAGATGCTTCTCAAGCGCATGGCTCCTGCCGTCTTCGGAGGTATGTGCAATAGGTCGATTATCGTCCATACTCGAATCATCTCCATAGTCAAGTGATAATGCTTCAAATTTGCAAACACGTCGAGAAACGGACGATTGTTTATCTAAAGTATAATATTTTCTTTATATAGGGCGTACGTGTAACCATCCTGTAAACCTCCCTAATTTAGACTGGCACTAAATAAGGGAGGTTTACAGGGTAACCGCGCGTGAGGGCAGCCCCATGCGGGGCGGCACTGGCTGCGCCAGAGGCATAGCGACTTCGCCGCAAAGATAAAAAACAAATCCACCTCAGTCCCCCTTTACAAAAGTGAGAAATGAAATACTTACAAATTTGTCATGCTGACCGTCTGAGACGGCTGCAAGATTTAGTTCAGCATCTGTTCTGTCTTATGAATTTCAATAAATACAGATCCTGAATCAAGTTCAGGATGACAATCTTCCAAGTTTTGATCTTTCGGTGCGTCCTCGCCCCGACTACCAATATATAACTAACGGTATTACTAAAACGACAAGATCCTCTTATAATCTTCAAACAATTTAGCACACGATAAATCGTCAATATGTACATTACGCCGCGCTTGCAACTGAATATTAAATAAGCGATAAATATTTTCTGTAATTATATCTTTATTAGTGTCCGACTCATCTTTAGCAGTTGCAAAACAACTAAGAGACATGCCAGGATGACTATTTGAATATTCTGGCTGAAGTAGCTCCATATTACGTTTATGAAATGCAAAGCCTAAAAATAAAACTATATCACAGGTCTTTATTCGCTCTTTGATATCACTAATTTTACTGGACGAAGAGTCTGTTTCCTCAGTAAAGGTTCTGATCTCTTTAGATAGTCTAATCAAGTCGATAGCCCTTGGCTTGGCACCGAAGTCAATTGACCCATCTTTTTTTTGCCACGGAAGCCACCCAATCTGTCCGTAAGGATGATAAATGTCAATTCGACTTAATAGCTCCGCAGCGTCAAATGCAGGGTAGTATGATTTAAGGAAATTAAAAAGATAATGCTCAACGCAACGGTCATAGTTGAAGACAACCATAGTAAGGGAATCAAATCGCTCTTCAAGATCATCCTTGTTACTGCAATTTTCAGTAAGCATCTTCTGAAATCCATTGAACCAGGTAGACCCAATGGATTTATAGTTTACGGTTGAGCCTACCCTTCTAGTTTCAAAACAGAGCTTGCTTAGCCCTTCGGCTTGCAGTATTGATCGTACGATTGCAAACTTTCCGCAGTATGCAACCAACGGATCATCTTTTTGGTCGTCGATAAAACTATCAATTGATGTTGCCGAAGGCATATTTTTCCGGATCAGTTGTGCAGCATCCACATATTCATTCATATGTACTTGATTGCCATCTTGACCCTGTGTCTCTATCCTAATAGCTTCACGAATTATGATATCTCCACCTTCCAGCCTACCAAAGCTATCTAATTCAAAGTTTAAAAGACTTTCCATCTCATTCTTCAGTCCTGCTCCAGTAGGCAAATCAACCTCTGAACTGGCACCGGCACCGACAACTACCAACATTTTTTTCTTAGACATCACTCCTCGCTCCTCCAAAAAAAATTAACTTAATAATTTAACTTATAATATATTACTTTTCAGTAAGATTCACAATTAAGAACTGCAGGAAGCACTGAATAAAATCCATGCCTTCTGTTATCCACAGCCCTTGTATAGGTTCTGTCTTTAAAAAACCATTGGGGTATGTGGTCGTATGCAGGGATCGGGCAGGTCGTTAGGGAGGGAGACGATACGGTGGGGTGGGTGTCTGAGCGCACAGCCCTCAGGCTGGTAGCGAGTTATAGGGTAGGTCGTATCGTGAGGTGGCCGGATGACGGGGTAGCCCGCCCTGCAGAGGTCAATTACCCCGAAGCCCGCCCCGGCAGGGACAAACTAAGGACAGCACGGAAGCACCAGTGAGCGCAACTCACCCCACGAAACCTGGCATACACAAAAAAAGGCCGTTCGGCATACACCGAACGGCCTTTCCTTAAAATTCTGGTCGGGGCGAGAGGATTCGAACCTCCGACCCCTTGCACCCCATGCAAGTACGCTACCAAACTGCGCTACGCCCCGACTGCGGCATTCGCCGCCTTTAAGTCCACTAAACTAACAATCTGGACTTCCCTCAGTTTAGTAGACAACTACCCTTTACCTGATGAAGCCATTTCAAAGTCATACGGGCTCAGCTGACCGAGGTAGCTGTGACGCCGGGTTTTGTTGTAAAAGACCTCGATGTAATCAAAGAGGTCAGCCTTG
>JAJRSM010000001.1 GCA_024278765.1 Deltaproteobacteria bacterium
TATTGATGGACTTTGCCGTGCGGCGAGCACCTCACTGCGTGATAGCTACATTCAACAGATAGCTTCTTGCCATGCGCTGGTATGGTTTTTATTGATGGACTTTGCCGTGCGGCGAGCACCTCACTGCGTGAGGGCAACCCACATGCGTGGGGGCAAAGCGGCTTCGCCGCAAAAACATAACCCTTTTAATGAATTTGCTGTACGCAGTACCCACATGCGTGGGGGCAACTCACATGCGTGGGGGCAAAATTCAGTAGGTAGTTTTCGTGCCATGCGCTGGTATGGTTTTTATTGATGGACTTTGCCCGTGCGGCGAGCACCACATGCGTGGGGGCAAAAGCGGCTTCGCCGCAAGACCTAACCACAACTTTGTCATGCTGAATTTAGTTCAGCATCTGTATTTGCTTTGATCTACTATGTGGTAATAAATACAGACCCTGGATCAAGTTCAGGATGACAGGTTTTGTGGTGTATGGTAGACGGACAGCTTCCTGCACTCACTGAGTAGAGGCTAATCAATTTACATCGCCTTCACGTAATTGCTCAATCATCAAACTATAAGACGGCCTTTTGAGTTCGCTTACTGAGATATACGCAAAGCCTTCTGCAACCTCTTCCTTTATGTAAGGTTTACATACACTCACAGATATTCAAAACATCCAACCGCACCTACCTATGGAGATAACCGTTCGTGATCGGCATACGTCTATCTTTACCAAAGGCCCTGGTAGTTATCTTTATCCCGGGCGGTGATTGACGCCTCTTGTACTCACTTCTATCGACCATCGTAATTATTCTTTTTACGACAGCTCTGTCAAAGCCCATAGCGACGATTTCGGAGACGCATTGATTATCCTCGACATATGCCTTAAGTATCGGGTCAAGTATCTCGTAAGGAGGCAATGTATCCTGATCACACTGGTCAGGCCTGAGTTCTGCCGTCGGCGGCTTTGTTATTATCCTCTCAGGTATCAACGCACTTCCGGCCTTTATATTTATATACTCCGAGAGCCTATATACAAGTAGCTTAGGTACGTCTTTTATAACGGCAAAGCCGCCTGCCATATCTCCGTAAAGCGTTGCGTACCCGACAGCCATCTCGCTCTTATTTCCGGTCGTAAGGACCAGCCACCCGAACTTATTACTAAGTGCCATAATAAGATTACCGCGCGTCCTGGCCTGAAGATTTTCTTCAGCAACGCCGGATTCCGTACCCTTAAAATCCCGATCCAAACTCTGCAAATAACTATTAAAGGTCGGTGTTATAGAGATATCTCTATAATCTATACCAAGGTTTTTTGCGATTAGTTCAGCATCAACGCGCGAATCCTTAGAAGAATAACGCGACGGCATAAATACCCCTGTGACGTTCTCAGCACCCAGTGCCTTTGCTGCGATAACAGCCACTATGGCCGAGTCTATCCCGCCTGAAAGTCCGATCACACAACGCTTAAAGCCACTCTTTTTTGCGTAATCTCGGGTGCCAAGGACCAAGGCACTCAGAGTATCCTCTAGCTCCAGCTCTGACTCTAGCCCCTGCGAATTATTCACTTCTTTAAAAGACCTACCCTCTGGCAAGACCTCGCCAGCGGCAAGCTTCATGCCACGAGCTCGCTCTGGTATAGCTACCTTGTCTTTTTTTCTGTCTTCTTTAGAAAGCCTTATTAGGCGAACTTTATTAAGAACACCGCTACGAGCAAGGCCCGTTAGCAAAAGCTCTCTCTCCTTTTTGTCAGCGCGCCTTGTCTTCTTTAAACCCGTCGCATCCAGATCAACGACAAAGAGGTCCTCGTCAAAGGCCTTGCCACGAGCAAGCACTAGGGCATGCTCGTCCACCACCATGCCTTGGCCGTCAAAGACCAACTCGTCTTGGCCTCCGACAAGATTATTATAAATAATAGCAACCTTGTTTTCGCGCACCCTCTGCCCTATTAACTCCTCTCTACGCAGGAGCTTACCAGAGTCAAATGGAGATGCATTTAGATTAACTATAACGTGTGCACCGCAAAGCCTCTGCAACCTGGCCGGCCCATCTGCAAACCACAGATCTTCACAAATACCAACACCTATTTTTAGACCATCCAAAGAGAAACTCATAGGAAGATTGCCAGCCTTAAAGTAACGTTGCTCATCAAAGACCCCGTAGTTAGGAAGATGTATCTTATGACAAACACCAGCTATAGTTCCTTTATGCAGGATCGCCGCGCTGTTGTAAAGCTCACCGTCTCGCCCCCTGTCCACAAAGCCTACCAGGGCGGTAATCCCCTTGACTTTACGACTAATGTCCTCAATTGCCTTCATATTATCCGTTATAAAACGCGACTTTAGAAGTAAGTCCTCTGGAGGATAACCAGTAATTGCCAACTCTGGAAAGACCACAAGGTCGCAGTCCATACGAGATGCCTTATCTATAAAAGAAAGTATTTTTCTTGAATTCTTGCTTATAGCACCCACCGTCGGGTTTATCTGGGCCAAGGCCACTCTTAATCTACTCATGTGAAAAATTTAACAAAGACAAGGGAATATGTAAAGGGAATTAAAATTATCAAAATATCTATTGACTACCTCACAGAAACTGTTACAATTATTCTTCGTGCTGAGTTGGATTTATTATAGCGTAAACCACCACAGCAGGAGAGGATTGACAAACCATAAACAACGCTGGAATCAAACACTCCACATGGTTCTTACCTCTCAGACAGATGCGCCGCAAGAGAAATATCTCTAGTAGACTCTGCGCAGTCTTAAGCCAAACATACCGCCAGATTACAACTTTGAATATCTTTGCAAAGACAACTTCGCCCCCGCAAGAGAGCGGTATTGTATTCTTTGTTATTTTTAAGTAGTCGACCCGCCAAGATGCGGCACATCAAGAAGATTAGCACCCTACAAGTGGTATACCCCACTATAAGGAACTTCACTATGGCAGAAGAAAAATATATATTAATTGTCGATGATGAGCCAACACTGCTTGAATTTCTCGATATATATTTATCCGAGGAAGGCTACACGGTAGAGCGTGCCTCTAATGGCTTGGAAGCGATAAAGATGACAGAGGTACATGACTATGACGCTATCATAACCGATGTCATGATGCCTGTTATGGACGGCATAGAGTTCTATAAAAAACTATCTGAGATATCACCGAAGTTCACTGAAAGGGTTATATTTATAAGCGGCTATATCTGTACAGACAAGGCATCATTTATCAAGAATACCGGACGCAAACTACTGCCAAAACCATTCCAGATGACTGAGATAAACGCTGCACTCGACAACATTCACAAAACAGAATCACAGACAATAGAAAATGCCTGCTGCTAGAGATCTAAAACTCATACCTTGACAAATAAAGTTTAACAGGAAATTTTAAGTCATTATTGCTTGCGCCTGTAAGAGCTCGTTATCGCTTTACCAAGACCTACGACTCAGAGCTACCCCCGCCCCTCTAAACTCAGTAGCTGTAAGCCATAATACGCTTAGAGTCCTTTGAGGCTTTTATCTATTGCCGCTAGAGTACTATCGATATCTACCTTTGAATGGGCAAGCCCCATAAAAGCCGCCTCATACTGAGATGGCGGCAGGAAGATACCATTCTTAAGCATACGGCCAAAGTAGGTAGAGAACTTTTCAAAGTCACAGGCTGCCGCGCCTTTATAGTCCTTTACAGGCTTCTCGCTAAAGAAGAGCGTAAACATACTACCGACATTGGTTAGCTGACAAGGCGCACCCCTGTCTTGGATTATCTCGACAATACCCTGGCATAACTTGGCGGTACTGGCAAAGAGCTTTTCATATACTCCGTCTTTCTTCAAAATTTTCAGGGTCTCGATCCCGGCTGTCATCGCCAGAGGATTACCAGAAAGCGTCCCTGCCTGATAGACCGGCCCGGAAGGCGAGAGCATCTGCATTATCTTGCGCTTTCCGCCAAAGGCCCCGACAGGAAGCCCGCCGCCTATGACCTTACCAAGGCAGGTCAGATCAGGGTTGACCTTATAGTAGTTCTGAGCCCCACCGTAACAAAGCCTAAAGCCGCTCATAACCTCATCCATTATCAGCAGAGCACCGTATTGCTTGGTAAGAACTCGTAACCCCTCAAGAAAGCCGGTCTTAGGAGGTACTACCCCCATATTACCGGGCAGCCCCTCTACGATTACGCAGGCTACCCCTTCCGGGTCTTTCTCAAAGATCTTCCTGACCGAGGCCAGATTATTATAGGCCGCTGTGACCGTAAGCTTTGCAATATCTGCCGGTACGCCAGGGCTATCGGGGACGCCAAATGTAGCAGCACCGCTACCGGCCTTTACAAGAAGCCCGTCGGAGTGCCCGTGATAACAGCCCTCAAACTTTATGACCTTATCGCGCTTAGTATAAGCGCGTGCAAGACGTATGGCACTC
Source organism: Deltaproteobacteria bacterium (assembly GCA_024278765.1). GTDB lineage: Bacteria > Desulfobacterota > GWC2-55-46 > GWC2-55-46 > DRQE01 > JAJRSM01. Next base: position 4,399 of record JAJRSM010000001.1, read on the forward strand.
ATCGTCGCCTCTGTCCCGGAACTCACAAAGCGTACCATCTTCATTGAAGGAAAAGCATCTATGACAAGCTCTGCAAGCTCTACCTCAAGCTCGGTCGGTGCGCCGTAGCTTGTCCCACGCTCGATTGCTTTTTTAAGTGCTGCCGTAACCCTGGGCTCTGCGTGCCCGAGTATCATAGGGCCCCAAGAGCCTATATAATCTATATAAGAATTACCGTCAACATCGAATATCTTTGAGCCCTTTGCCTTATCTATAAAGACAGGTTTACCACCGACCGCCTTAAAGGCCCTGACCGGGCTATTGACACCACCGGGGATAACCTCTTCGGCCTTTTTCATTATTTTAGCTGATTTTGTCGTAACCATTACACCAACCCACCTCTCAGTTAAGGTTAAAAAGATGACAAATACCCTTTATTATCACACATATACTACCCCATACTCATAAACCTGTCAATCCACAACTTTCAAAAAGTCTTACCCATGCCGTGCTTTCTCAGTAATGTAACCATCATGTAATCCCTGTGTAACATTCGTGATAACGGCGTAACATTAATTGCCTATCCTTAGATACATGAAGACAACAACAAAAATAAAAAAGATGAACAACGCAATAACCGAAGTATTTGAGGCATTATCCAGGGTCATACTAAGCCTGCTTCTGGGAGTCCTTTTGATAGCCCTGTTATGGGCGACAATAGAAACCTTCTTAGAGCTTCGCGCACAGTTCGACCACGGCGTCCACGAGATGCTCAAGGTCGCAATGGTAAACTCTCTCGGCATCCTTGCCATCCTTGAGGTCTTTAAGACGGGCCTGGCCTATTTTGCCAGCGGCAGGGTAAAGGTTACCTATATTATAGATACCGTGATCGTAGTGATACTGACCGAACTGATAATGTTCTGGTTCAAGGACGTAGGATACGAAAAAATACTGCTGGCGATAACACTGATCCTGTCGCTGATAGTAGCAAGGATACTAACGATCCGCTTCTCCCCCGGCAGAAAAAAGTCAGAGCAGACCGGGGTTGCCTCTTTCAAGGCGGCGTAAGCCGGAAGAGACAGAAAACAACAGGATAACAAAGGAGATGGAAGAGATGATGAAAGACGCCAGTGAAGTTGCGGTAACCGGCCTTGAACTAAGCTAAAGATGCCCGCATTACTCAATAAAGAACGAAAGACCCGGGGCCTGCAGGGTCGCCACAAGCAAACTAGAGCCGGATATGATAAGAGAGACCTATTTTTGCAAGACAAATGAATACAAAAGCTGCCTCATCTATACCGGTCATAAACTCTGCATCTTCAAGAAGCAGAGAGCTGTCTGAGACAAGCAGGGTAATGCAAAACCATACAGGTATAAAACACTAGCGGGCTCGTAAACCGTCCATTACGGCAGAGAGACAATCCCGGGCAACTATAAATAAAAAATAAACCACCAACTAAAGGAGAGAATAAATGAAAAGGTTTAAAGGGCTTAAAGGTAAGCTGATCATGACGCTGATAGCGGCGTGCAGCATGGCGGCAATCGCCATACCAGCGGCTGAGGCGGGCATCACCGTCTATCAGGATGGAGATAAGTACGTAAAGCTTGGCGGCAGGATTCAGCTGCAATACCACAGCCAGGACCCCGACTCGGGCTCGACCACGGACGACCTTAAGTTCCGCAGACTTCGCCCGTACATAGAGGGCAGCCTGTACAAGGACTGGATGGGCAAGTTCCAATGGGATATGGGAGGAGCCACAGGAGATAACGAGATCGCTATAAAAGACGCCTACATGCAGTACAATGGCTTTAAGAATATGAAGATAACGCTCGGTAACGCAAACTTTCAATTCGCCCGGGAGTTCTTGACCTCAAGCAAGTATCAGAACCTTGTCGAGAGAACATTCGTCGGAGACCATAACTACGGAACGCCGGACAGGAACCTCGGAGTGCACGTAACAGGAAGCCTCGCTGATAAGAAGCTCACATACGGCATCTCGGCGGCATCGGCAAGCATTGACCCGGACGACGACAAGCTCGACTTCGACACCCCTGTGAACGACGCCTCCGACTTTAACGAAGGCCGCATGGTAGGAGCGCGCCTGGACTACCATCCGTTTGGCTTTCTAAAGATGTCGCAGGGCGACTTCAGCAGATACCTCAAGGCAACGATAGGGGTCGCAGCATTCAGTTGGCAGAACGACGATGACAACAACACCTATACTGCCGCCGCGACCGGCCTTGATAAGGGCGCAGGAGATGCAAGCGATACAAAGCAGGACAAGGCCGATATCGACTCGGTAACAGGCTTTGAGATAAGCGGCGCGATACGCGGGCGCGGGGCATCAATCGACGCTCAGTACAACCGCTTCAACGTAGATGCGGTGGACAGCACATACTCGCGCGGTATCTTTAAGAACGGTAATACAACCCTGACTAACTGGGCCATCGAGGGCGGTTATATGATAATACCGGATAAACTCGAGATCGCGGCGGGATACCAGAGCCAGGATGCCGACAGCTACGCCACCGAATGGACAAGAAACTCGGTCGGCATTAACTACTTCTTTCAAAAGCACGACCTGAAGGCCCAGGTAACATACCGCATGGGCAAAGACCTGGACGGCATAAAGGGCAACGATGAAAATGAAGTATTCGTTCAAGCCCAGTACGTCTTTTAAGAGAACTTCAAGCTACGGGCAGCGGATAAAAGGACTTAATCGCATCTCCACTACCCCGTAACATAAATGTAACATAGCTATATTACACTTACGCTAACCTGACAAAAGGAGAAAAAGAAAGTAATGGATAAAAATAACCTGAAGAGCTTTAAAGCTCTGAGTTTTTTACTTGCTATCATAGCCATGACGTTAGTCGGCGGAACAGGCATTGCAGAGGCCGGAAGAAAGATCGTCAAGATAGACGGCTCTTCGACCGTATTCCCCGTAACCGAGGCAGTAGCCGAGGAGTTTCAGACGGCTCATCGCGGTACGATGGTGACAATAGGAGTATCGGGCACAGGCGGCGGCTTTAAGAAGTTTTGCCGTGGCGATATCGATATAACCAATGCCTCACGTCCTATAAAGCCAACAGAGATTGCGCAGTGCAAAAAAGGTAATGTTCAGTACATAGAACTCCCCATCGCCTACGACGGTCTGGCAATCATAGTAAATAAGAGCAACGATTGGATAGACAGCATAACGGTAAAAGAGCTTAAGAAGATCTGGGAGCCCGCTGCGCAGAGAAAGATCCTAAAGTGGAACCAGATACGCCCTAACTGGCCGGATAAAGCCATACACCTCTTTGCCCCGGGCGTTAGCTCAGGTACATTCGACTACTTTACAAAGGCGATAAACGGCGAAGAAGGCGCAAGCCGTGGCGACTTTACGGCAAGCGAGGACGACAACGTCCTGGTGCAAGGCATCTCATCGGACAAAGGCGGCATGGGTTTCTTCGGACTGGCCTACTATGAACACAACAGCGACAAACTCAAACTCATCCCGGTAGATGATGAAATAGATAGTAACGGCAAGGGACCTATCGCACCAACCGTAGCATCAGTCAATGACGGAACGTACCAGCCGCTCTCAAGGCCTATCTTTATCTACGTAGACAAAGCAAAGGTAGAGGCAAGGCCGGAACTTGCTAACTTCATACAGTTCTTCCTTGATAACACGGCAGCACTCTCTGAAGAGGTCGGCTATATACCTCTGCCAGCGGCGATACATACGCTGACAGTAGAAAGATTCAAGGCCAGAATTGAGGGTACGGTATATGAAGGTGCAAAGCAAGACGCAAGCGTTGAAGACCTTATGAGGCTCAAATAAGGCCGCTTAGATAATAACAGGACATACCCATATACCAATGATAGCTGCAAGCAAAAGAAGAAAGAAACAAAGAATGACCGAGGGCGCAATACAGACGATACTATTCCTCTGTGCCGCCCTCTCGGTCATTACGACCATTGGCATCGTCGGGGTTCTACTATTCGAGACCTGGGGATTTTTCCAGGAGGTCTCTATCATAGATTTCCTCACCGACACGCAGTGGACCCCGCTCTTTGTCGATAAGCACTTTGGCATAATGAGCCTGCTTGCGGGTACCTGCCTGATAGCCCTTATCGCTATGTGCGTGGCACTACCGCTTGGCATCATGAGTGCTATCTACCTTAACGAATACGCCCCGTCAAGGGTACGGGAGACGATAAAACCTATAATAGAAGTCCTCGCAGGTATTCCAACGGTCGTCTACGGCTACTTCGCGCTGCTCTTCGTAACCCCGCTATTGCAAAGTTTCATACCGAATCTCTCTGGCTTTAACGCACTGGCACCGGGCATTGTTATGGGGATAATGATCCTACCGATGGTATCTTCTCTTAGCGAAGACGCTATGCACTCGGTCCCTGACTCACTTAAAGAAGGCGCGTACGCGCTCGGTGCGACTCGCTTTCAGGTCGCTACAAGTGTTGTAGTCCCTGCGGCCCTGTCGGGTATAATGAGTGCCGCTGTCCTTGCCGTCTCCCGCGCGATAGGCGAGACGATGATCGTATCAATCGCAGCAGGACAACAGCCAAGACTTACGATGAATCCGCTAGTACCGCTTGAGACCATTACGGCCTTTATCGTCCAGGTCTCGCTCGGCGATACACCGACCGGCACAATCGAGTACAAGACTATCTTCGCGGCCGGCATGACGCTCTTTATCTTTACTCTCGTACTGAACCTCTTTAGCCAGTGGCTGAAAGAACGTTATAGGGAGGAGTATTGATGACCAGACTTGAGCGTAACAAACTGGCGGATAAACTCTTTAAGGTCGTCGCCATTTGCGCAACGGCAGTGGCTCTGGTATTTCTAGCGGCCCTCGTCATAGACCTCATCTACGACGGAGCAGGCCGTATTGACTGGTCCTTTATAACGAGCTTCCCTTCCAGGAGACCAGCACGCGCCGGAATAATCGCTGCGATTGCAGGAACCTTCTGGCTAATGGGACTTACCGCGCTCTTTGCCTTTCCAATCGGCGTGGGTGCCGGAATATACCTTGAAGAATACGCAAAGAAAAATACATTCACAAAGATCATCGAGGTAAATATAGCAAATCTGGCAGGAGTGCCATCTATAATCTACGGCCTGCTCGGCCTTGGCATATTCGTCAGGACCTTCCGGCTGGACCAGAGCCTCTTAACAGGTGCGCTCACGCTTACGCTCTTGATCCTACCCATTATTATCATAACCACGCGCGAGGCCCTGCGTGCCGTACCGTCCGGGCTGCGCCAAGCCTCATACGCGCTGGGTGCTAGCCAGTGGCAGACGACCTATTCTCAAGTATTACCTGTAGCAATGCCCGGCATCCTCACCGGTACGATCCTCGCACTCTCTCGTGCCATTGGCGAGACAGCACCGCTGGTCGCAATAGGCGCACTAACATACATTGCATTCTTGCCAGAGAGCGTTATGGATCCGTTCACGGCCCTACCTATTCAGATATTTAACTGGGTATCACGCCCGCAAAAAGGCTTTGCAATTAACGCAGCTGCGGCTATAATAGTACTCCTTTGCATAACTCTTGTACTCAATAGCATCGCGATATATCTGCGACACAGATTCAAGAAAAGGATGAGATGGTAGAAAACAAAACAGTATTCAATATAGAAGAACTCAAGGCATGGTACGGAACAAAACAAGTCCTTAAAGGAATCAGCCTAAAGGTCCAGGCCAATAAGGTCACAGCCCTGATCGGCCCTTCGGGCTGCGGAAAATCAACCTTCCTCAGATGCCTGAACCGCATGAACGACTTTATCAGAGACTTTCGCCACGAAGGCTCAATACTACTTAACGACCAAGACCTGTATTCATCTGATATCGATCCGATGGATATACGCCGCCAAGTCGGCATGGTCTTTCAGCGTCCCAATCCCTTTCCAAAATCCATCTTCGACAACATCGCATACGGGCTGAGGATCTACGGAGAGAAAAACAAAACCGTACTTGCTGGCATCGTTGAAGAGAGCCTTAAAAAAGCAGCACTCTGGAAAGAAGTTAAGGACAACCTCAAACAAAACGCCCTGACCTTATCAGGAGGCCAGCAGCAACGGCTCTGCATAGCGCGCGCAATCGCAATCAACCCTGAGGTTATACTCTTTGACGAGCCCTGCTCGTCCCTCGACCCGATAGCAACAACCAAGATCGAAGAGCTTATAGAAGAGCTGAAAGACGACTACTCAGTCGTCATCGTCACTCATAACATGCAGCAGGCCGCACGCTGCTCAGACTATACAGGCTTCTTCATGCTCGGTGATCTAATCGAGTTTGACGACACAAAGAAGATATTTACGACACCTTCGAATAAACTGACAGAAGACTATATTACGGGAAGATTCGGCTAGGGGTATTCACTCTAAGAGCGAGCATTCGCTCGTAAAGCATACGCTCAAAGAGCAAACTGTCTAGACCGAAAAAGGGAGATTATATAAATGGTAGTAAGAGCCTCATATCATAAAGAACTAAACACGCTCGAAGACGATGTCGTTCGCATGGGAAAAATGGCAGGGGACGCCGTAAAGGCCTCTGTTATCGCACTGCAAGAACGCGACCTGACGACCTCTAAAAAAATCATAAAAGACGATAAAAAGATAAATACCCTACGCTATGACATTGAAGAGCGTTGTCTCTTGCTGATAGCAACGCAGCAACCAATGGCCAGAGACCTGCGCACTATCGCAGCGCTCCTTAGCATCATCACAGACCTGGAACGCATCGGAGACCACGCCGAAGGTAACGCAAGGATCAGCCTGCTTATCGGCGATAAACCACTGATAAAACAAACCGTCGGCCTAAGTAAGATGGCCGCTCAGGGCATCTCAATGCTAGAACGTTGCCTCGTCGCCTTTAAAGAACGCGATAAAGAAACCGCAAAGATCATCTGTGATGAGGACGATATAGTAGACGACCTATACGATAAAGACTATAGAGAAATCCTTGACATAATGATAAACGACACTTCGCTTATTCAGGAAGGCACCTACATGACCTGGGCCGGCCATAACCTGGAGCGCGTCGCCGACCGGGTAACCAATATAGCAGAACGAGTCGTCTTTATGGTTACAGGCAAGATGGAAGAACTAAACGTCTCAAAGTACTAGGCAACTGCGTTGAGCAACTCACTGCGTGAGGGCTAAAGCCCCTTCGGGGCAAAGACAGACCTTTATCGATGGGGGGGCTGTGCGTTATATAAGATAATATTAATGAATATGCTGTACGCAGTACCCCTGCGGTGGGGCACTCACTGCGTGAGGGCAACTGCGGTGGGGCAAAGTCCATCAGAAAGTTCCTTACTGTTCGTAGTAATAAATCATCTTTATGAATTTGCTGTGCGGCAAGTACCCTGCGGTGGGGCACTCACTGCGGGTGAGCTAAAGCCCCATGCGGGGTGGCAAAGCGGCTTCGCCGCAAAAAACAGACCTTTATCGATGGGGGCTGTGCGTTGTATAAGATAATATTAATGAATTTGCTGTACGCAGTACCCACATGCGTGGGGGCAAAGCGGCTTCGCCGCAATATAAACCATTAGAATGTCATAGCGCGGAGCAAAGAGGCAAAGCCTCATAGCGACAAAGCAATCTAGTTTTTCAAAAGGCCTCTTCTATGAAGAGGCCTTTTTTTATTTCTTTTACGTAGGGCAGCCCTTTAGGGTTGCGTCTTTTCAATACAACCTTAAAATACAAATACTGCAAGGCTAAAGCCTTGCCCTACGTTTAAAAACCCTTGTATAGGGAATTTTTTTGTGCGTAAAAGCCCGCAACTCATCAAATCTTGCAAAAATGTAAACACTGGCTATTGACAATGCAGAGGGGCGTACCTATATTATTTAAATAAAGTTAAAATCAATAAACCACCAACCTGATTAACAGGAGCCATACAATGAAAATAAAACCTTCCAAACTTAATATTCCAAAGGACGACCCTTTTGCAGAAGATATATTAGAAAGAAAAGAAAGTGCTGAGATTCTCACACAATTCATATCTACTATTAAAGAACCCTATGTACTAGCGATTGATTCAGCATGGGGAACAGGCAAGACTACTTTTATCCAGATGTGGTCGCAATTATTAAAAAATAATGGCTATCCCTGTATCTATATCAATGCATGGGAAAACGACTTTAGTGACGACCCTTTAGTATCTCTTATAGGTGAAATAGATGCAGGCATTAAAGATATCAAACCAGAGAAAAGTCTTAAAACAAAGGCAAAAAAGAGCTTTGCAAAAGTTAAATAAATTGGCTCTCAACTATTAAAAAAATCTATTCCAAATATAATAAAAGTTGCCACCTCAGATATTATCGATATTGACAAGGCATGCGCAGCCGCTATAGCAGAAACAGCAGCAAATGATGCCATTAACAAATACTCTTCTGATAAAACTAAGATCAAAGAGTTCAAAGACAGCTTGAGCAAGTTTGTTGAAGATATCTCACCTCCAGATAATGAAGGCAACACAAAACCATTAATACTATTCATTGACGAGCTAGACAGATGTCGCCCAAACTTTGCTATTGAATTACTAGAAAAGGCAAAACACTTCTTCAACATAGATAATATTATCTTTATATTGGCAATAGACAAAGAACAGCTTGGACACTCGATAAGATCAATGTATGGAGTTGGGATGAATGTAGACGGCTATCTACGCAGATTTATAAACCTTGACTATAACCTACCCGAACCATCAACTGATGCCTTTTGCAATGCACTATTTGACAAACTGGAACTTACTAATCATTTCACAGGACAAACAGGTGTGGATAAGCACAAAGAACTTCTTTCGACACTAAAAAAACTATTTAAGGCTTTCAATTTTAGTCTCAGAGACCAAGAACAATGTTCATCTCGGCTCAGCATTGTACTTAAAACTACACCACAAAACCATCATATGCACCCTGCCTTCCTTGCGACCCTGATAACATTAAAAATATCTAACCAAACTTTATACACAAACTATATTAAAGGATATTCAGCCATGAATGAAATTATTACTTATATAGGGAACACCCCTGAAGGCAAAACTTTATTAAATAGCCATTGTGGAAATATCTTAGAAGCATACTTCGCCTATGCACAATGTGACAGAGTTGAAAAACGTGAGCTTATAAATAAGTATGAGATAACGTCAAAAGATGATAGTACTTCTGAAGATGAAAAACACAAGGCGCATACTATATGTAAAATATCGCAACACCTTGACTTTGAGTACGACTATAACATTCTTGAATACCTTACAAAAAAAATAGAAATTGCCGAAGACTTCACACAAAAATAAAACCAAGCAACAATAAAAAGCCCCCTTCAATGAAGGGGGCTTTTGTAATTTCTATTTTATTATTTTTTATCCTAACTTCGAATGCTCGCCGTCGCAGTACGGTGGGCGTTTTGTGTGTCTGCACATACACATCGGGACGGTTTTTTTCTTATCCAAGGTGAATTTAAGCGGAGTAAACTCCGTGCCCTTATGCGAGCCATCGCAAAAAGGCTGTTTCTCTGATCTGCCGCAGGCACACCAATAATAATCCCCGGCCTCCAACTCCATTATCATCGCATTCTTTGCTGCTACCGTTGGTTCACTCATTTAAAACCCCCTCCTTTGATTACAATCAAAATATAGTTAGACAAAAGTCAGCCTCGCCGACCATAGAAAGTCTGATTATAGCGGAGTTAAGAGAAACCGCAAATGACCTTATTAAATCCTCCTCAGTTCCCTGCCGTAATGATGCCCCGTCTCAAAGATAGAAAAGACAAAACCAGATTGCTTTGCTACGGAGCTAAGCTCCTCCGCTCGCAATGACAATAATAAAAACAGATGCTGAAACAAGTTCAGCATGAAAGATTGGATATTTTTTTATTAAACGGTGTTTCGGTGCGTCCCCGCCCCGACTACCTGCGGTAGAGCATAGCGACTGCGTCGCAAGTACCAGGCATTAAATTACACTATCTTTTATAGGGCAACCCTTTAGGGTTGCGTCTTTATAAAACAACTTATACAATACAAAAAATAAGGCTCAAACCTTGCCCTACGTTTCTTAATACCTTCTCGGCCAGAATGCATTCGCCGATCAGTCCTTGCGAGGACAAAGGACGAAGCAATCTCGCCTTTATAAATCCCCCTCTATCCCCCCGTCTGAGACGGCCACATGCTTTTCCAAAGGGGGAAGTAGAAACAAACTACTCAACTATTTCGAAAGCACGTCATTTATCCTGTCTTATTAAGCAGCGGAAAACCAAGATCTTCCCTGACCTTCAGGTAACCTTTGGCGCAGCCCTTCGCAAGGTTTCTAACACGTCCGATAAAACGGGCTCGCTCAGTCACACTTATAGCCCCTCTGGCATCCAGAAGATTAAATGTATGCGAAGACTTCAGGCAATAATCATAGGCCGGCAGGACCAAGCCCTTATCGATCAGCCTTAGCGATTCCTTCTCGTATATATCAAATAAGGTAAAGAGCATCTTTGGATCGGACTCATCAAAGTTATAGCTGGAGAACTCGACCTCGCTGCGGTGATGGACGTCCCCGTAAGTTTTATCGTCACTCCACTTAAGATCATAGACGCTGTCTACTCCTTGCAGATACATAGAGATACGCTCTAGCCCGTAAGTAATTTCGCCGGCCACGGGCTTTATCTCAATGCCACCTGCCTGCTGAAAATAAGTAAACTGGGTAATCTCCATACCGTTTAGCCAGACCTCCCAGCCAAGCCCCCACGCGCCTAAGGTCGGGCTCTCCCAGTCGTCCTCGACAAAGCGAATGTCATGGGCGAGCGGATCTATGCCCAAAACCTTGAGGCTCTCCAGATAGAGATCCTGAATATTGTCGGGCGAGGGCTTCATAATGACCTGGAACTGATAATAATGCTGAAGCCTGTTGGGGTTCTTACCATACCTGCCATCGGTCGGGCGGCGCGAAGGTTCGACATAGGCCGCCTTCCACGGCTCCGGGCCAAGGACTCGCAGAAAGGTCGCCGGATGGAATGTCCCCGCGCCCATCTCCATATCATAGGGCTGCTGCAAGAGGCATCCCTTATCAGCCCAAAACTTTTGTAGATTTAAAATAACATCCTGAAAATTCATATAGTCTCCTGTATCTAAGCCAAATGGCAAACAGTCGTATTATAAAACATCTGCACAGTATTTAAAGGCCGTTGCAGCTATAAAGCCGTTTCGGCCTCATGAAAATTCATATAGTTTCCTGTATTCAAGTCAAATGGCAAACTGTCGTATTATAAAGTACCCTGCATAGTATTTAAAAGGCCGTAACGGCCCCCTTCATCTTATCCATAAACTTCCTACTCTTTAGTTCCTTACCTATCTGATGCCTAATAAAGCTCGACATAACACGGTCGCCCTCGCGCGTAAAGTCACGGCCTGGAGTTAGCCTCATAAGCTTATCCATCGTAAGCTTCGAGGCCGTTGATAAAAACTTTGCCGTCCCTGCTGATACGGGTAGCGCACTGTTAAAACCCGGCACACAGACACCGCAGACGACCCCGCCCTTGTCCGAATCAAAGTAAAGACGAGAGCTCGCAGTTCCTCCGTCCTGACCTATCTCGTCACGACATATTACACAGCCATCAAGATGCGGAAGATAGCCCAGGGCTGCCAGCAACTTGACCTCAAAGAACCTTAACAAGACCTCTCGATCATCGGAGCCACTGCTTTCTTTGACCTTGCTACCGGTAACCTCACCCAGCTTATCAAAAATTCTTAAAAAACCTACTATTATCGCAAAGACCAATGGATTGCTCTCGCCCTCTTCGGTCATCTCTCCTGCCAATTCAATGATGTAACAGGCAGAGGCGTAGCTCTCGATATCGGTCTTTACCACTACAAAGCCATCGATCAGGCTCGCGTCATCTATGCGAAGCAGATCGCTCTTGCCGTTATAAAAGAGCGTCAGCCTTGAGTAACAGAGCGGGTCAATATTACATACAAATCTACGTTTACTCCTGCGTGCGCCCTTTGCAATCGCGCTCTGCTTACCGCTATCCCTAGAATAAAAAGTAATTATCCTATCGGAATCTCCGTAGTCAATTGTTTTAAGAATTACGCCGTCGCTCTTAAAGCTACCTCTTTTCATAACAAACCTGCCTTAAGAAAGACCGTGGCCAATCCGAGAAAAGTAAAAAAGCCGCCTATATCCGTACAAGCCGTAACAAAGACGCTAGAGGATAGTGCAGGGTCAACACCGAGCCACTTTAAAAGTAAGGGGATAAAAGACCCACAGACACCTGCTATAACTAGGTTAGCCGTCATAGCCAGAAAGAGCAAAAACCCTATCATCAGGCTTGCGCCAAAGAGGTAAGATATAAATGCCGCAAGCACGCCTACGAGCAGGCCGTTGCTTAACCCGACCAAGGCCTCTTTGGCAAGCAGCCTTCTGGTATGCTCAAGATGGTTCATCTCACCCAGGGCCAGGCCTCGCACCATAACGGTGATGGCCTGAGTAGCGGCGTTTCCGCCAAGCCCGGCGACGACCGGCATAAAGACGGCGAGTATAACCATAGTCTCAATAGTACCTTGAAAGATCTTTACCACACTTGCCGAGGCAAAGGCCGTCAGGACATTTATGAGAAGCCACGGAGCACGTAATTTAAAAGAGCGAAGCGCAGAGTCCATTGACCGTTCTTCGACATTAAGTGACGCAACACGAAAGAAATCCTCAAAGATCTCATCTTCTATAACATCAACGACATCATCGATGGTAATCCGCCCAACAACACGATCATCAAGATCGACAACCGGCATACTCAGAAGATCGTAACGACGAAACATCTTTGCGACCTCTTCCTGATCAACATCGACTGTAACGCGCGTAGCCTCTATATCGGTGATATCCTTTATCACAGTATCCGCATCTGCCAGTATCAGCCTATCCAACGGAACCGTCCCAACGAGCCGCCCTTCAACATCAACGGCAAAGACACTGGTAAAGTGATCGACCTCTTTACCCTTCTCCCTGATATCAATGAGGGTATTACTAACGGTAGCATCGGCTGAGACTGCGATAAGTTCTGCCTGCATCTTTCCGCCTGCCGTATCGTCCGGATACTTCAGTAGCTCTCTGATGGCCTCGCTCTCTTCAAAGTCCATGCCAGCAAGGACCTTTCGAGCATCGTCCGCGTCCATCTCTCCGACAAGATCGGCGACGTCATCTGTCTCCATGCCCTCGACGAGTTCGCCAAGCTCTACGTGAGAAACAGAATCAACGAGCAGTTCGCGCAACTCCCCTTCCATCTCCAGCAGAGTCTCCGCGCTGACCTCATTTGGCAGAAGCCTGAAAATCTCTAGAATCTCTGAGTCGTCGATCTTCAGACCATCGAGGGCCGTAGCAATATCGGTTGGATGTAGCTCTTCCAGTAGACGTGCGACAGCATTAAGATCTCCACTCTCGCAGAGTTCAGTTAGCTCGTCATACGGTATGTTAATATGCTCTGAGGCCATAAGGACACCACGGGTAAAGAAGATACAGGTATACCAATCAGTTTTAGTCTAGAAGTTATCTTTTTATTAGTAACACAGAAAAAAGACAAGTCAATATAATATGGCGATGATTATAGCAAATAAGCTGTCTTTAGGCAGATTACAGGAAAGCCCTCACAGATACTAAAAAACCGTCCAAGGCGGTACTGGACCAACTCGGACGGTTATTGATAAAGACTATCTTTCGATAAAGAACGGACCTTCTACGGCCCTGATCATATGCTCGGTAGTGCTACCAAGGACGATCTTAAGTATTCCGCCGTGACTTGACCCGCCCATAAATACCAGGTCATGGCCGTTATCCTTACAAAAGTTCTCGATTAATGCGGGCGCGTCATTACCGGTAAGGCGCTTGAACTCGACCTTAACGCCGTAGGGCTCAAGGTAATGCTCTGCCTCGGAGAGCAGTGTATCCCCCTCAATACCTTCTGCAACAGTAACAACGGTTAGGGGAAGCCCGGTGGCCTTTACAAACTCTGCGGCCGACTGCATGGCCTTTGACGAATTACTGCGTGCGTCATAACAAAGAAGCGGTCTGGTCGGGACCTTAAAGGTCTTCGGTGCAATAAAGACGGGTTCCTCGGATTTACGTACTACACCCTCGGCGACAGACCCCATCAGGCCGTGCTCAAACTTTGCATTTATCCCGGCTCTGCCCATAACGACCAGATCAGCAAGCCTTGCCTTCTCGCATATCTCGCTTGATACGATCCCGTAAGCACGCACAATGTCGGCCTTCAGACCAGCCTTGCCGGCCTCTTCCTTAAAGTCATCCAGAAAGCCCTGACCGTTATCCTCTAAGACCTTCTTTATCTCCGAAGAAAAATTATTAAAAGGCTCAAATCCCAGAGAGCCCGACAAATCGTGGATCAAGGGGCCTTCAAGAGCAACCAAATCAACGACATGTACGCCGGTAAGTCTTGCGCCAAAGCCCTTTGCCATCCAGAAGGCAAACTCGGCAGCACTCCTTGCATTCTCCGAACCATCAACTGCGACTAATATATTTTTTATCAAGACTCCTCCTTAAACTATTTTTATAATTTATTACAACAGACAGACAAGATTGCTTCGTAGCAGACCACGTCGCTATGCTCGTGGCTTCGACTCCTTACAATAACAACTTGACTAAAGACAAATCACCTAACCCAACTATGTCGTCGCCAGTGTTCCGGCCTCTACGCATATCTCTCCTTCACAAAGATCAACGGTAAAGAGTTCACCTTCCTTCCATTTAAGGGTTACCGGCACCTTGATCTCGTCATCCAAGGCACGCTTTAAGAACCTTGCCCCGTACTTAGGACTATACCCCTTCTCAACCAGGAAGGTCATCGCAGCCTCGGTTATAACCAGATCCTTACCCTGGCCCTGCATATTCTTCCTTATGGTATTAAGATAAAGCTCTGCAATCGCTGCAACCTCTTTTTCGGTCAGCGGAGTAAAGACGATTATATCATCGATACGGTTTATGAACTCAGGGCTGAAGGAATCTTCGACCTTCTTCATTATGTTATCCTTAAGCTCTGCCGTCTTCTGCCCATCCGGCATAAAGCCCAGAGGTTTTACATATTTCTTAAATTCATCGGCACCGAGGTTGCTTGTCATGATAATCACGGCATCACTGAAGTAGACGCGTTTGCCACGCCCGTCCGAGAGCCAGCCCTCGTCAAAGACCTGCAAAAAGAGATTAAGCACATTCGGATGCGCCTTCTCCATCTCATCTAGCAACAAGACCGAATAAGGATTATCTTTTATCTGATTGGTAAGCACCCCCCCTCGCTCAGAGCCGACTATCCCCCGAGGCATTCCAATAAGCTTATCTATACCAACACCACCGTCTTTATACTCGCTCATATCTACACGGATCATCTTTTTTTCATCGCCAAAGAGCTGCTCGGCAAGAGCCTTTGCAAGCTCGGTCTTACCGACTCCGGTAGGGCCGAGAAAGAGCAAGACGCCATCTGGTTTAGAAAAATTCTCTTTAAGCGGGCCTTTGTTAAGCCTGAGCCGCTTTGCCAGAGCATCTATAGCCTCGCGCTGACCAACGAGTCTTTTGCCAAGCTCTTCTTCAATATCTTGGAAACGCTCGGTCGTATCTCTGAAGATCATATCCCTGGGAATCTTTGTCTCCTGGCTTATAACCTCAATAACATCACGCCCTTCTACCTCACGCTCCGGAGTATGGATCTCTACCTTCACGCACGCCGTATCCAGCCATCCAATGACTTTATCGGGCAGCTTCAGACTCCTGACATAACGCTGGCTCATCTCTAGGGCCGTCTCTATGGCATCATCACTGAGCTTGACCGAGTAATTGCCCTCTAGCCTTTTTCTAAGGCCGTAGAGGATATTTCTAGTATCATCAAGGGTCGGCTCTTCGACGATTACGGTACGAAACCTCCTTGCAAGGGCCTCGTCATCAGCGATATGCTGCTTATACTCCGATAAGGTCGTCGCCCCTACTATCTGGAGCTCTCCTCTTGCCAGATGCGACTTAAAGATATTGGCGGCATCCGATGGCACTCCCATCGCACTGCCAGCGCCGATTAATGTATGCGCCTCATCGATAAAGAAGATAATATTCTGCTTCTCCTTTACTTCCTTTATTATCTTCTCTATCCTGTCCTCAAACATGCCGCGAAAGATCGTTCCGGCAACGATAGAGTTCATCTGTAGATTTACGACCTGCTTACCTCTGAGCCTCTTAGGGACCTTCTCGGGCTCAAGCTCAATGGTACGGGCCAGCCCCTCGGCTACAGCCGTCTTACCAACGCCCGGCTCGCCAAGCAACATAACCGAATTGCTACGCTCAACATGGCAGAGAATCTCCATAACCTGCTGGATCTCTTTATCCCTACCTATAATAGGAGGGATCTTGTCGAAGCGGGCAAGCTTATTGAGATTTACGGCAAAGTGCTTAAGATTTGGAGGCAGCTCGTATTTTTTCTTAATCTCTTCGTCCATTTCTTCCTTTGTCCTCACCCTAGCAGTTACCCTTCTCATTACATAGTCGGCATCAAGGCCGAAGCTACGAAATATTCTTGAAGGTAGACTATGATTCTCTTGGAATATTGCCATAAAGAGGTCGGTAGAATCGACTTCATCCCTACCCCACCTCTTCGCTTCTGCGCGCGCTAACTTAAATAAATTTTTAGTGGAAGACGGTATCTTTAGATCAACTCCGATATACTGACGGGAGACAGTGAGGTGCTCGTCTAGAAAATTAAGGACCTGGTTTGTATCAAGGTTAAGGTCCTGCATCGTATCGCCAAAAAACTTTTCTTCGACACTGGCAAAACCCAGGAAAATATGCTCAACACCTAAGTAATAGTGCTGACGCTCCGTACTTTCTTCAATAGCGCAGTCCAGCACCTGCTCAGCAGATGCGGTTAGCCCTTTTCTTAACTCCTCGATCTCGCTCATATACCAGCCTCTCTCAGGGGCAGACGCCCAAGACGATCAGGGGCAAAACAACTACAATAACGACATTAACCAATACTTTCCCTATACTTAGACTTTACCACAATTTACACCTGGGTTCATAGGGATTTATTCTATCTAGTTCTTCAAGCAAACGTTTTGTCTCATCGTCTACCTTACTGGGCACAACAACCTTGATCTCCAAATACTGATTGCCCCTGCCGTGGCCCGTGCCATGCACCTTTGGTGCGCCCTTACCCTTTATGCGCAGCTTAGTGCCACTCTGCGTACATGGGGCGATCTTTATCTTCGTATTTACCCCGTCTATCGTCGGCACCTCGATGGTCGCTCCCAGTATAGCCTCTTTTATCGTTATCGGCACCTCAAGGTAGATATCATTTACAGATCGCTTAAAGTATTTATGCTTCTTAAGATGGACCTTTATATAAAGGTCTCCGGCCGGTCCACCGTTACGCCCCGCCCCGCCCCTGCCGATAACCCTGACACGATCACCATCACCGGTACCTGCCGGTATCTTCACCTTAATACGCTCGGTCCCCATACCGCTTTTAAGTGTTAACTCGACCTCTGTACCATTAAGCGCGTGATGGAAATCTATATTTACGAGATGCTCATTATCCTTGCCCCTTGAAGGCGGCTGAGGCCCCGGCCCTTGCCCGCTCATACGCCCGAAGATATCACCGAAGATATCATCCATACCGCCAGAGGCGTACTCGGAGTAATCAAAGCCGCCACCCTGAGGACCACCCTGAGGACCACCCTGAGGACCGCCCTGAGGACCGCCCTGAGGACCGCCCTGCGGGCCACCCGCGCCAGGAGGGCCGCAGGGACCTCCATGACCACCGTGGCCAGGACCACCACCTGCAAAGGGGTTATTACCTCCCATATCATAATTGCGGCGTTTGTCCTGATCACTCAGAACGTCGTAAGCCTCATTGACATTTTTAAAGTGGGCCTCGGCCCTTTCATTGTTGGGATTAATATCTGGATGGTACTTCTTGGCAAGTTTTCGGTAAGCCTTTTTTATCTCACTGGCTGATGCGCCCCGCTCAACACCAAGTATCTCGTAAAAGTCTTTTTTAGCCATTATATTCCGCTACCGCGCTAAGTAGTGCGCGGCATACGGCAGAGTGCCGTATGCCGCGCCTAGTACTTGTGCGTCTTATTTTATTTTATACTATTAGATTCCGGCAGGATCTCCGCTGCCATTGCCTTCTTCCTTCTTAGCTTCTTCTGGCTTAGCGTCTTCCTCTACCACCTCGGCATCAACTACCTCGACATCCTCAGTAGCACCAGTCTCTGCACCGGCCTCATTAGCCGCACCTTGAGCCTCGGCAGCTGCCGCCTCGCTGCTCTGTTTATATAGAGTCTCTGCGACCTTATGAGAGGCCGTAGTAAGGGCTTCAGTGGCCTTTTTAAGCTCTTCCATATCATCGGAAGCAAGGACCTTCTTTGCCTCTTCTATGGCGTCCTCTACGGCCTTTGCCTCATCCTCAGGTATCTTATCCTTATTGTCATCGATTGTCTTACGCGTAGAGTATACTAGTGAATCAAGCCTGTTACGCTCCTCGATAAGTTCTTTTTTCTTTTTATCATCTTCCTCATGGCCCTCTGCGTCCTTGACCATACCCTCGACCTCATCCTTACTAAGCCCACTTGAGGCTGTAATCGTAATCTTCTGCTCCGTATTTGTAGCCTTATCCTTTGCCGATACATTCAGTATTCCGTTTGCATCGATATCAAAGGTAACCTCTACCTGAGGTACACCTCTAGGGGCAGCTGGGATGCCTTCCAGATGAAACCTGCCGAGTGTACGGTTATCAGCGGCCATGCTACGCTCGCCCTGGATAATATGTATCTCAACCTGCGTCTGGTTATCAGCAGCAGTTGTAAAGGTCTCCTGCTTCTTAGAAGGAATAGTCGTATTCCTAGGGATAAGGGCTGTCATAACGCTGCCCATAGTCTCTAAACCGAGCGAGAGCGGAGTAACATCCAAAAGCACGACATCACTTACGTCGCCAGCAAGAACTCCGGCCTGAATGGCAGCACCGACGGCTACGACCTCGTCAGGGTTAACACCTTTATGCGGCTCTTGACCAAATAGCTCGGTTACGAGCTGCTGGATGGCAGGGACTCTTGTCATACCACCGACCATAACAACCTGATCGATATCAGATGGCTTAAGACCGGCATCGGCCATTGCCTGCTCACACGGCTTACGGCTTCTGGTTACGAGATCAAGGGTTAACTGATCAAGCTTTGCACGTGATAGTCTCAAGGCCATGTGCTTCGGGCCACTTGAATCGGCTGAGATAAATGGCAGATTGATCTCGGTCTCCATTGTCGTAGAGAGCTCGATCTTTGCCTTCTCTGCTGCTTCCTTAAGCCTCTGTAGAGCCATGTTATCATTGGCGAGATCAACTCCCTGATCCTTCTTAAATTCTTCAATTAACCACTCGATTATACGCTGGTCAAAGTTGTCTCCGCCAAGATGCGTATCGCCGTTTGTGGCCTTTACCTCAAAGACACCCTCGCCGACTTCAAGGATAGATACGTCAAATGTACCGCCACCAAAGTCATAGACAACGATCATCTCATCGCCCTTTTTATCCAGCCCGTATGCAAGGCTCGATGCCGTTGGCTCGTTTATGATCCTCTTCACATCAAGGCCTGCAATCTTACCGGCATCTTTAGTAGCCTGACGCTGAGCGTCATTAAAGTAAGCAGGCACGGTAATAACGGCCTCTGTTACTGTCTCACCAAGATAGGCCTCAGCTGCCCTCTTAAGTTTCTGCAGGATTGTAGCAGAGACCTCCGGGGGTAGAAAATCCTTACCCATATTCTTGGACCTTACAACAGCCCTGCCCTTGCTATCCGCCTCGACATGATAAGGCACCATCTTCATCTCTTCATTTACCTCATCGAACTTACGTCCCATGAACCTCTTTATCGAGAAGACCGTATCCTCAGGGTTTGTAACGGCCTGGCGCTTTGCCACCTGACCGGCAATTATTTCCTTTTCCTTTGTAAAGGCCACGACCGAAGGTGTGGTGCGATTACCCTCTTCATTTACTATAACCTTTGGCTCGCCGCCCTCCATAACTGCTACGACCGAGTTCGTAGTCCCAAGATCAATTCCTATTATCTTACCCATCTCTTAAGTACCTCCACCTTTATTGTACGACCGTGGCCTTAATGCACGACGTATCTGTAATTTTATAATATATAAGTTACTAAAAACTATGCTAAATCTCACAGGTTCACTGCCCGCTTGCCTCTATAAAGCTAATATAGGTACGGTACTGTGCGGTGTCAAGGGGAGGGAGGCCGAAAAAAGGCTCTTTTTTCGAGTTTTTCATGAATTTTCTTCTTAAATAAAAGAGGCGAGCCTTAGGCTCGCCTCTTGAAGACAAATACATGAATTTTCTAAGATATTAAAACCTTATCACACCCGCCCGTAGGGCAACCAACAACCTACCCTAGTTAATGTCCACTCGATGGCGGCATAACAGTCTTAAAGGTAACACCCGGGAAGATGCGCCTGAAGAGTGCAATAGATAGTATCGTCGCAGCACCCACGGCTAGGGTCGTTGTAATCCCTATGCCGCCGCCCAGAAGCGGAGTCTCACCAAAGGCCGAGTTAACCATAAGATACCGGTTTACCCATAGCCCTATACAGACCAAAGCAGCTACCGCGCCAAGTGCGCTCGTTGAGGTCATCATACGCCTGAAGACCAAGGCTAAAAATGGTAGAACAAATAACGTAAGCATCATAAAGATAAAGATCGGCAGATACTCGCCGGTCATCTGCCTCATTACAGGCTCAGACCTATGCGGAACATTCGTATACCACATAACGATATACTGCGACCAGAACATATATATCCAGAGTAGCGCAAAACTTATCATGGTTTTAGAGATACCCTCTTTATTTACACCTTCGACGTCCACACCTGGCTTCCTCTTAATAAAGAAGAATGACATCAGAAAGAGAAACGCACCGCCAGCAAAGGCATTTCCAACCCAGTAAAATGGCGCGAAGATAGTACTCTCCCAGTGCGACCAGATCATCATACCGAAGTCCCAGGCAAGGTTCGTATTTACAATAACAAATGTTATTCCTACAAGTGCTGCGAAGACATTTACAGCCTTCTCCATGCCTCGCGTAACACCGGGGGTATCAGAGCCGAGATCTGCATGAGACGCAGCCATTGCACGTTCTTCTTTACGCCCAAGCCTAAAGTATATATAGGCTACAACATAGAATAGGATACTCGTAATTACTATTCGCCAGTAGAAAAAGGTCTTATTGAGCCAAGGGCTCATCGGAGCACCGTGCCCGCCGCCGTGCCCTGCGTCTGCCACCGGATGCGCCCAGTAAAAGAGATGATCAACACCACCGATACCAACGGCCAGAAAGAGAATAATCGCAACAGGTATAAAAGATAAGGTGATAATCTCGCCAAGGCGCATATAGTTCCTGCCCCACCTAGACTTTGAGACGCGGAACATAACAGAGAATATTATTCCGCCCTGCGTTATGCCAAGGAAGAAGATAAGATTAACCGAGAGCATCGACCAGTGAATACGAGGCTCGCCCGTGGTAAATACGGTCGCAACAAAGGTTATAACCCCTAAAATAATCAGACCTATTAATATTCCGTAGCGCATAGAGACTCTTCCTATTTATTGTGTACTCGTCCGAGACGGTTACTTCGTGGCTGTTGCTTCGCCAAATACGTGCTTTATATAATTAACAATATGCCAACTGTCGACCTGCTCCATTGAATCGCCGTAAGGAGGCATTATAAACATTCCACCATTTACAATTGTATAGAAGATGTCGCCGTCAGGCTTATCCTGCGTATAAGATGCAGTTAGGTCGGTCGGCGGGATAAACTTCTTACCAACCGGGCCGTCTCCCTTACCACCTGCGCCGTGACAAGTCGCGCAGTAGGTATCGTACTTAACCTTGCCACGCTCCAGCGATGCCTTGGTCGCCTCTACCGGATTTGCAATCGTCTGCGCTGCCCCTCTGTCTGCTGCGTAGGTTAACCTGCCGCCAAAAGGCACAGTCCCCTCGGGGGTCGCTAGTGCCTTGCTTTCCTGAGCCTGTTCTGATTTTTGTTCAAACATATCCCAAGACCACGGCATGGCACTGACCGAGACAGGAACTGCCACAAGGGTAAGAAGCAAGGCCAAGAAAAGCGGCTTATATATGAAAGTCTTACCAGCCATCGACTGTTTTGACCTCCCCTGCACCGGATTCCTTAAGAACCTTCTCGACATGCTTAAATTTTTCATCGCTCACGTCCTCTATTACTAAGCCGAAACCGTCCTGAGTCCATATCTCAGGAATATCTATCTTCTTCTTAATGGGCAATGTATTGCTCAAAATCATAAAACCAATAAAGGTAAATAGAACTCCGAATAGGATAAAAAACACATACGCCAACAGTATCGTCGGCGTAGCCGAGAAGAGCGGACGTCCGCCTCTTGGCAAAACATAAAGTGCCGATGTACCCAGAGAGAAAACAACGGCAATGATAATTCCATTGATAGCGCCAAAGCCTGTAAAAAACTTCAGATAATTGGTACGCCTGCCAAATTCCGCCTCCAATTCATGATCAAGCGGGATGGCCGAATGCACCTCTACGCCGTAACCCGCGCCCTTAAGGGTGCGCGCCGCCGCTATGATGTGATCTGCGTAATAGAACATTCCAAGCACTGTATTTGACATATTAATGCCCCTCTTTCTTCATGGGTACGCCTTGATCCTCTTTAACTTCAAAGAAGGAAAGAACAGGGAATATCTTAATAGAGATCATAAAGAGCGTTATAAAGAACGTCACCGCCCCCACCGATATCAGGATCTCGACCAGGGTCGGGAAGTACTCATGCCACATCCATGGCAGGAACTTCCTGGAGAGCGCATTAGGTACGATCAAGAACCTCTCAAGCCACATACCTATCATAATAAAGATGCAGGCAATCATCACGACCGCCGGTTTTGTCCTTATTCGCTTGAATATATAGATAAGCGGCAGCACCGAGTTAGTGAACAACATAAAGAAGAAGAGATATCCATGAGGCCAACTGAGTATCTTATATCTTAGCGACTCATTCTCTACAGATATATTCGCGTACAGCCCTGTTAAGATCTCCATCGCCGTCAGATAGGTCCAGACAAAACAGAGCAAAAGGATTACCTTACCCATGCTGTCGTAATGATACTCGGTTATATATTTCTTAAAGGGAGGGTATCCCCATCTCAGTATCGTAAGCATGATGGTAACGCCGGCAAAACCTGAGAGCAATGCGCCCGTAACAAAGTAAGGGGCAAAGACCGTCTTTGAGTAACCCGGCACGACCGAGAGCGCAAAGTCCCAGGAGACTATACTATGGACGGATACGACCAGAGGCATAATAAACGAGGCGAAGAGCATAGTAGCTCTACCATGAATAAACCACTGGGTGTCAGTCCCCTTCCAGTTAAAGCTCAAGAGCGTGTACAGCTCCTTTCTCCATCCCGTCGTGTTGTGCTTAAGTACGGCAAAGTCAGGGATCATTCCGAAGAAGAGGAAGATAACACTACTGGTAAAATAAGTACCGATGGCAAAGACATCAAACATGATCGGGCTCTGAAAGTTCGTCCAGATCATCCTGGTCGACGGGTACGGCATCGTCCAGTAGAGGTTCCAGGGTCTGCCCATATGAATAAAGATAAACAAGGTGACGATGATAAGACCAAATAACGTCATCGTCTCGGCGCCTCGTGCGATAGATCTTCGCCACGGCGTCTTGGTAATATAAAGCATCGCAGAGATCAGAGTACCTGCGTGAGCAACACCAACCCAGAAGATAAAGTTAACGAGATATAGTCCCCAGAGGTTTGGAACATTCAGCCCTGTTACGCCCTGACCTACCATAACCTGAATACCCCACGGAATCCAGAAACAGACCAAAGAGGCAGCGGCAAATAGGGCTACAACAGCGTAGTACCTCCAGCCGGTCTTTGTCATAAAGCCGATCAGATCTTTATTAATATCGCTATAAGCTATCTTAGTCTCACTCATTATTAATGACCACCGTCTTGAGTCTTCTTACCGTGAGTATCTTTTATAGCGTGGGCCGTATCAGCCGTGCTGCCGTGCTCGGCAATGGTATTATGGGCCGCAGCCATGCCTGTTTCGTGTCCAGCGCTTGCGTGCAAAGGCTCCTGGACCCTTCTAAGATATATTACGGAAGGCCTTGTGTTAAGGTCTCCGAGTAGATTATAACGCCTTTTGCTCTTGGCAAGTATCGAGACCCTGCTCTTTGGATCATTAAGGTCGCCAAAGCTTATCGCCCCGGTTGGACATGACTGGCCGCAGGCAGGACTTACTTCGCCGTCCTTTACCCTTCTGCGCCCGTCATCCTTTGCCGTGTCCTTAGCACCCCTTATTCGCTGAATGCAGAAAGAACACTTCTCCATAATACCCATCTCTCTGATGGTGACCTCGGGGCTTAACTGCTGCTCCAGAGGGGTATCCCATTTATAGGTATACCAGTTGAAACGCCGCACATCATACGGACAATACGTCGCACATGTATAAGTACCGACACACCTGTTATAGACCTGCACATTCAAGCCGTCCTGATTGTGATAAGTAGCGTAAACAGGACAACCAAGCTCGCAAGGAGCACTGTCGCAGTGCTGGCACATTACAGGCAGAAACCTTACCTTTACGTCAGGGTACTCACCCTCGACGTAACGCTCAAGCCTTAACCATCCCATATGACGCCCTATACCAACCTCGGATTTGCCAACAACCGGCAGGTTGTTCTCAGCGTAGCATGCAGTCGTACAAGAACCACAACCATTACAACGGTCCAGATCTATAACCATCGTCCAATGATAATCAAACTTCTCGTAGTAGCCGGGTACGCGGTAAGCAGCCAGCTGATCCTTAATCCTCTCAGGTATAGTCTTGCGATCAGCCGGATCGATATATTTGGTTTTTTTACTCACCTAAACATCCTCCTTGCCGATCTTCGCAAATTCTGCGGGACTAATAATCTTTGTATAATCTCTACCGTACTCGAAGTTATTGGCCGCGGCCCTTACAAGAGAATCATCGCTTCCCTTCTTGGCACGTCCCTTACGACTAAGGCTTGCACGCGTAGAGTTAAGGGCTAATTCGCCGCTCTTTTTATCTTCTATAAAAGGCAGGATCTCAAGCGGATTAGCACCTCTGTCTTTTGCGATACGTCCGTACTGAGTATGGCCCTGCCCGATAGGAATAGCTATGGTATCAGGCCTTATAGCAGCATATATATGGGCCGGCAGTTCAATACTGCCGCTTGGTGTACTTACCGAGACGGTATCGCCTTCTTTGATCTTAAGCTTTTCGGCAGTCTTCGGGTTTATCTCTACCCAACTGCCCCAGACTACAGCCGTCATGGTATCAGGGAACTCCTGCAACCAAGGGCTGTTTGCCCCCCTGCCGTCATACATACCAGTAGACGGATATACTAAAAGATTTAACGGATAGCTGGACTTATCACCCTCGAACTTAGCTGCGGCCTTTGGCAGATAATTCTTTACAGAGGCTACCGATACATTTCTAGTTCTGGTGCGAGGCGTGCTCTTAGGCCACCAACCGCCGTTCTCCAGCAACCTATTCCAAAAGTCAGTAAAGGTCAGGGCCGAGTTGGCCATTGCCTTATTACTATTATAAAGTTTCTTCCAAGATTTTTTCAGGTACTTATTAAAGGTCCCATGGTCAAACTTGTCTGCGAGCTTTCCACCTTGGGCCTTTGCTAGCGCTATATAAATATCACCCCTGCTTTTTGTCTTAAATACCGGTGCTACGGCTGGCTGCATAATCGTCGCCACGCCCATACCAACGCCGGGCTCAGTAAAGTCATCGCCCCAGTCTTCATAGAAAGTATTGGTCGGCAGTATAATATCTGACATTGCCGAGCTCTCATCAATAAAGGTCGCAAAGCTAACCACAAAAGATACTTCCCTTATCGCCTGCATTATCTTTGACGACTTAGGTATGGTAAATACAGGGTTTGTATTGTCTATAATAAGGGCCTTAGCATTGCCGGCCAAGGATGCGTCTATAAATCTTGTCATCTTCTGATTTTTAAGGATTGCGCGCTTACCGGCCTTAAGAAGCCTCTCAGGGTTAATTAGGACTCCGCCCTTACGCCCGATATTGCCTGCCAGATGGTTAAGGATATTTACAGCAACCTGACCTGAGATGCCATCCTTATAGCTCGACAGTGCGTCTCCGCCGATTACAAGGCTTGGCGTGGTCTTTGCCAGATCATAGGCGATCTTACTGATAGTCTCTGCGGCAACGTCAGTTGCCTTACTTGCGCTCGCAAGCTTATAAGGGGCTAAAAGCGTCTTCCATGCCCCTGCATTAGAGCCGCGATAATAACCCTTGGCAAGGATCTCTCTTGCTATGGCCAAGGCTAGAATCGCCTCACTTCCGGGCCTTGCCGGAACCCACTTATCGGCATTCGCACCGGTCAGCGACATACGTGGCTCGACCTGAACAAGCACTCCTCGCTTGCTCTTCTTACCACCGCCTTGGCGCATCTGCCCGTAACCATGACTAAGCCCTACGGGAGATAACCAGGTAGATGCAAAATCAGCACCAAAACTCAGGAGATACTTGGTGTTTTCAATATCGTAGAAAGGCACGTCCTCAGTACCAACCGTGACGCCACCTGCATATTTCAGGTTTTTATTCTGGAAAAGATCATATTCGATATGGTTCTTTGAGCCGTAGGCACTCATAAACTCTTCGGCGAGCTTGCCGAGATGGCCGCGCTCGCTGCTGGAGACAAGCCAGAGCTTATCCGCATTGCCATCATCACTGAGCCCTTTCAGCTTACCGGCTACGGTCTTTAAGGCCTCATCCCAGCTTATCGGGGTGTACCTGCCGCTGCCTCGGTCACCGCTCCTTTTCATAGGGCCGACAATCCTATCTGGGTTATAAAGGGCCTGCAAACCCGACTGGCCTCTTGCGCAGAGCCCGCCCTTATTAACAGGGTGCAGAGGGTTTCCCTCGACCTTCTTGGCACGCCCTTCAAGCACCTTAACTAGGATTCCACAGCCCGCCCCGCACTGGCGACATACACTGGCATACCACGTAGCCACGCCCGGAATCATATCCTTCGGGGGAATAAGATAAGGGATCAGCTTTGCTCCGGGTGGACTGGCGATCTTAGCTGCCGCAAGCCCTGCACCTGTGCCAACAACTCCGGCCCCTATATATTTTAGAAAATCTCTACGTTTCATTAGCGGTCTCTATAATAGTTCTCAATTAAAATCTCTATAAATATCTTCGCCCTATATATGGCAGGTCCAGCAATCTCTTCCGTTCTCAACCTTCTTCTCCATATGGCAAGACAGACACCATCCCATCTTAAGCGAAGAGACCCTTGAGACCCTTGGCATCGAGGCTACATCGCCGTGACACTCGGTGCACTGCAGGCCGGCCTTTATATGCCTCTTATGCGGATAGACAACGTGGTCAGGCAAGTTATGGACCTTTACCCATGGAATTGGCTCTTTATCGTCCCAGTACTTCTTAAGCTTCTTGATCTCTGGTGAGTCGGTCTTAATGACATTATGGCAACCCATGCATTTTCTGACATTAGGCACACCCGAGTGCCTTGAACGCTCGGCGTAAATATGACAGTACTGACACGGAATACCGTTATCTCCGGCATGGATAACATGGCTGAACTCTATTGGTTGGACAGGAGTCCTTCCTGTTAGATAGGTATCACCCAGCTTATAACCGATCAAAACGGTTACGACCAAGACTATAAAACATATGATTAGAGTTCTTATTCTCATCTCACCCACAAAGGTTTCAAAAGCGAAAAAGACCGCACCCTGCGCTCATAAAGACAAAGGGTTATGGTTTGTTTTCGTAAATTATAATTGTGTCTGGCAACTATGAAAATCGGTAAGTGCCCGCCACCGTCGCTTGCTGCAAGTCTTTCAAATTAACTTTGGTTGTTAAGTCTATTCTATTTGCCCTTATTAAGTCAACACCTTAACTGCGATAATCCGTCGTGGCGGCTGGCTATAAAAGGCCTGGCAAAGACAAAAGACATCTAATAAAACCCCTTGCTCACCTGAACAATTCTCTGACTTTCTGCCAAACAGAACTTAACTTAAAAAAACTTCCAATAGAACCGATAAAACTGCAACACTGCTTAGAAGCGGTACATCTGTGAAAAAATATGAAAGGTATAATAGGTATTAGTAGTGCTTAAAATAATTAGGTCGGATATTATAACAATTACGATTTCTTGTCAAGCACAGTTTTAAGGTTTTTTAATTAAACTCTAATGTAGAAACAATCGACAAATACTATATTAAACTCAAAGGGAGCAAGACCGGATAAAATCACTTCCATGCTTTAAAAAATCCATAATTAGGTATATACTTAGATAATCACCTGAAATCAAGACCGTCACCGACGGAAGGACACTGTCTATTGGAGCTTACCCAGGCCGTAATACTTGCGCTTATCCAGGGCATCACTGAATTCCTACCGATCTCATCGAGCGGTCATCTAATACTTGTCCCTCTGCTTACGGATTGGCAGGATCAGGGTCTGGCCTTTGATATAATCCTCAACACAGCGACATGGCTTGCCATAGTCATCTACCTCAGACGTGATATAGCAGCACTGGCCTCGGGGTTTTTCTCTTCCATTATCAGTAAAAGTTCAATGACCGAGAAAGGCCGCGCACAGGCCCGCCTTGCCTGGATGGTGCTGGTAGCGACCATCCCGGTGGCTATCGCAGGCCTGCTTTGTCGCGAATTCATATCGCTTAAGCTTCGCACCTTTGAGGTGATTGCCATCAGCAGCATCATATGGGGGATAGCCCTCTGGGTCGGGGACCGCAAAGCAAGTGGCGCAAAAGGGGCGCGGCTTAAAGACCTCTACAGCATCGGATGGAGCAGTGCTATTATCATAGGACTTGCCCAAGCAATAGCACTCGTGCCGGGCACCAGCCGCTCGGGCATCACCATAGCCGCAGCCCTACTCATCGGCATGACGCGTGGCAGTGCGGCGCGTTTTTCTTTCCTGCTGGCCGTTATAGTCGGCGCCCTTGCGGGGGCTAAAGAGACCATAGATATAATCAAGGTCGGTAGCGAAACTCCGGCGGCTCCTTTGATAGTTGGTTTTGTAGTGGCTTTCATCGCGGCCTACCTCGTGATACACTTCTTTCTAAAGTTGCTTGATGGCTCGCAGAAAAATAAGACCAGTTCCTCGATGACTCCGTTTGTTCTCTACCGGGTCGGCCTTGGTATAGTACTACTTATAATTTCAAGATAATTCCGTCTAATGACGATTACAATACTATAATAAACACACAACAAACATTAACCTCAACCTCAACAGAAGGAGCCCATTAATGCTCTCAACAAGTCCCAGCTACAGCTTTACAATACGCATCAAAGCAACTAACAAACCCGGTATGGTCGGCCTTATAACCTCGACCATCGGCGAGATGGGCGGTGATATCGGAGCCGTCGATATCGTATCCTCGGAAAAAGACGGTGTCATCAGAGACTACACCCTTAACTCAAACGGCGTCAAGCACGCCGAAAGAATAGGGGACGCCCTGGGTGAGCTCGACGGCATTGAGGTCAAACATATCTCAGATAGGACCTTCCTGGTGCATCTGGGCGGAAAGATCAGTATAGAGAATAAAATTCCGCTCAACACACGCGCCGACCTGTCGATGGCATATACCCCGGGGGTAGCCAGAATCTGCGAAGAGATCGCAAAAAACAAAGAAACCGCCTATAAACTTACAATAAAGAGAAACACCATCGCCATCGTAACCGACGGTTCTGCAGTCCTAGGGCTTGGCAACCTCGGCCCAGAGGCGGCACTGCCGGTTATGGAGGGCAAGGCCATGTTATTTAAGAGCTTTGGCAATGTAAATGCCTTCCCTATATGCCTAAATACAAACGACCCGCAAGAGATCATTGAGACGGTAGAGAGGATCTCACCTGTCTTCGGAGGCATAAATCTAGAGGACATATCATCTCCTCGTTGTTTTGAGATCGAACGGGCCCTAACCAAAAGCCTCGATATTCCGGTATTTCACGACGACCAGCACGGGACATCGGTCGTCGTGCTTGCGGGGATCATCAATGCACTAAAGGTAATTGATAAAAAAATAGAAGACGTAAAGATAGTTATCTGCGGCATGGGAGCTGCGGGCATAGCATGCACAAAACTGCTTAGCAGCGCAGGGGCAAAGAACATACTGGGGCTCGACTCCACGGGGATTGTATCAAAGGGACGCTTAAAAAAACTGAATACAGAGAAACAATCCATCCTTGAGATAACAAACCCGGGTAACGAAGACGGAACAATCAGCGACGCTATGAAAGGAGCGGATATCTTTATAGGGGTCTCTTCCCCTGACGTACTCACCCTTGACATGGTCAAAACAATGAACGAGGACGCTATCGTCTTTGCGCTCTCCAACCCTGACCCTGAGATATCCCCGGAGATCGCCGCTCCACACGTAAGGATAATGGCAACGGGACGCTCTGACTACCCCAACCAGATCAATAACGTCCTCTGCTTCCCGGGGCTCTTCAGAGGGCTTCTAGACAGTAACGCGCGACTAATCAACAAAGAGATGCAACTGGCGGCTTCCAATGCCATCGCCACTACAATCGCCGATGACCAGTTATCAGAGGACTATATAATACCAAGCGT
This sequence comes from Deltaproteobacteria bacterium, assembly GCA_024278765.1. GTDB lineage: Bacteria > Desulfobacterota > GWC2-55-46 > GWC2-55-46 > DRQE01 > JAJRSM01. The sequence continues at coordinate 35,108 of JAJRSM010000001.1, forward strand.
ATTTGACGAGCGGGTCTCCAAACGAGTTGCAAAGGCCGTTATGGCTGTAGCAGCCGAGACGAGTGCCGCCAGAAGGACACCAAAGAAAAGGCAGACACTTAACCCCAAATAACTACAACAAAAGAACGCTGCGCAAAAGCTACAAGGAGTTGGCAAACCATAGCCATGAACTATAAAGGTTATTTAAAGATAGTCTTTGTCTTAGCTATCGCGGCTACTGTGCTCACGGCCTGTGCACCGACGGTGCGGATCTCAAAGCTCAAACCGGCTAGAGTAAGCACCGCCGCCCACCTCAACAAGATAACCGTCCTTACCTTTGACGGCAAAAAAGGCCGCAAAATATCGCACAGATTAAAAAAGATGCTCGAAGATATTTATGTAGGTGGCGAACCGTACTTCTCAGTCGTTAGTGAAGATACCTTCTACGACCGCGCAAGCGGCAAGCAATGCAAAACGTGCCTGGACGAGAAAAACTTATTAACTCTGGCAAAGGCAACTGGCGCGGACGCAGTCCTTGCCGGCAGCGTAACCGAGAACTCATGTACGGCAGAACTATTTGAAAAAAAAGAGACTAGATGTATCGAAGAAACCATCTTTAAAAAAGGCGCAGAACCTGAGTGCACCAGATGGCGAGAGTTCTACAGGCCGTGCGTAAAAAGCACGGCAAGCTACGAATTCCAAGTAAGACTCGTTGAGATCAAGACCGGACACTACATCTATACCGATTCCTTTCAGAGCAAATGGCAGAGCACCACATGCCGAGACAACATGGAACCACAATCATACTACGGAGGACTGAGGTCAAGGTCATACAGGTCAACCCTTATAGAACTTGCCGGTGCGCCACGCCGCCCCCTGCGGTGCAGGTCCGAATTGGAGGAAGAGTTGCTTAACAATGCCTTCAACACTGCTTATTCAAAGGCAGAGCAAGAGATACCGCACAACATTGCCCCGTACTATGAATCGATCAGGATATCCCTTATGACCTCAACTAAAGGCATAAAAGATACCAAAGCCAAAGCACTCCTGTCTAACGGAGTAAAACTTGCCAGAAATCACAACCTCACCACGGCATGCAACCTATGGAAGGAGGCTAAAGCTATAACCACTGAGTCATCATCACTCACATATAACCTGGGGGTCTGTGCTGAGTTTAAAAATAAATTGGAGCTTGCCGAAGAGCTATATAAAAAAGCCACCGTCCAACACGGCGAGGTAAGCGATACTATATCGCAGGCCCTTAACAGAATCACAAAGAACAAAAAAGAAATGGGTCTTGTAAAAGATCAGTTAATTGAACAAGAAAAAAGTCGCCAACGCAAAGAACCCGCACAATGAAAACTACGCTCGACTAAAAACATATCAAAAAACCACAAAAACACTCTTAACGGCAGAGTAAATACGACACACACGATAGGAATGTAAAAACAAAAAAATCAACTATCACCCCCCCTCTGGACTTCCCCCGCTTTAGTAGACACATTTGATGGTACAATTGCAAACAAACGGAGGTGTGTCTATGTCCAATCAGAGGTATACAGAAGAGTTTAAGCAAGAGGCGGTAAAACAGGTGACAGAGCGCGGTCATTCTGTCA
>JAJRSM010000002.1 GCA_024278765.1 Deltaproteobacteria bacterium
AGTTCCAAGGGGTGCCGAGGTCAACCTTTTATTTACACCTTAAAGAGTGCGAATTCCGGTTCAACTACCGGAACAAAAATATCTATGTTATAGTACTTAAAATATGCCGAGAAAAACCTCTCAGCTAGTCAAGACCCTAAATATAAATTAGAGAGGGATGGCGTGCTTACCGTTAAGACAGGTATGTAGGCCATCCCTTTTTTTATGCGGTTTTTTAAGGATTTTAGGCTCTGAGCCGAAAAAGAAAGGACCTGTCCCAAGAATATCCCGGGGGGGACTAGGACAGGTCGGGTGATAAGCCCAGTTGGTAAATATTAGTTAGACAAAGATATCCAGCAGACTTCTCTCCACCTCATCGGCGGTCTCAAGTGCTGCTACATTTGCCTTTAGTGAGTTTTCTGCTTCTATAAGGTTGACCATCTCTTCTGCGAGATCTACGTTAGAGCTCTCTACCTGGTCTCCTTCGGGGGGCTGGCGTACATGTCCGCGTTCGCTTATACGCCCGACGCTGGTCTCTACTCCGCCACCGACGCTTTCTTCCTGAGATACACGACTTTTTTTGAATTCATCAGTATCCTGGTTAGCAATGTTGTGTGCGCTTACCTCTATCTTTCTCTGTGCTGCGGCGATGCCTGAAGCAGCGGAATCAATCGGTCCAATCATCTTACTATCCTCCTCAACTTACCTGCCATCAGGCAAGTTGCCGAATCCATCCATGGAGTTTAACTTCTATCCTTAAATATATCATACTTTACAGTTCTGCGAAGAGCTGTCTGTCCGCATTATGCGGGTAGTTCTCTCCTCTTACTTTATATTATCGGTATAGTAAGGCCAAGACTTTAGCTAAAAGTGGCTTATCGCTACCCGTGTGGGTAGTTTTTGTATGGCCTGCGCAAGAGAGATCGTTTTGAAAGTGGTTGCTTCTAAAGGGTTTATTCGGACAGGTTTTTTATGTAGATATGCGATTTTATGTAAGTGGGTAATTTTTAAGGTTTGGTTTTAGGGCTATTTTATTGGGTTTTTAAGGTTGTTAAGGGGAGTCTCTACTTCAAAATCCTGGAAAAGGGTAGCAATCCCTCTCTTACAGGCCTTGGTTTGTCTTGCGTCATGTCGATTATCGTAGAGGGTAGTTTGCCGGGAAGACTGCCGCCATCTATTATAAGGTCGAGTCGGTCTCCGAGGTAGTTTCTTACCATCTCGGCGGTGGTGGCCGGCATCATATTAGAGGGGTTTGCGCTAGTCGTTGTAAGTGGAGAGCCTATGGCCTGCACCAGTCTGCGTGCTACCTCTGATCCAGGTATGCGCACTGCTACTGTATCGGAGCCTGCGGTAAGCCTGCTGGAGAGGCTCTTGTTTGCCTTTACTATGATGGTCAGCGGGCCGGGCCAGTTCAGTTCCATGACTCGTCTGGTCTTAGGTCCCAGCTCAGAGGCAAGGGTCTCGACCATCTCTATTGTGCTTAATATTAGGGGTATTGGTTTGTCAGATGAGCGTCCTTTTATCTCGAATAGTTTTTCTACTGCACGCTCGTTGTACGGATCAACTCCGAGGCCGTAGAAGCTCTCGGCCGGGTAGGCTATTATGCCCCCTGCCGAGTAGACCTCTAGAGCCTCGGATATATAGTCCTCGGAGCTTGCATCTATTACTTTGAGTCTTTTGAAAGAAGCTGACATTATTAATTGCCTATGCTTTATACGCTGATGATGGTCTTTGGTATTTCTTATCTAGGATATTCCTTATTCGGTATTACTGTCTGGCGTCGTCTAGTTTTTTTGCCTTTTCTTCAACCTTAGCGGCCTGAGCCTGACGGTCGAGTACCAGTTTATTGGCAAGTCTTTTATCCGATAGTGCCAGAATTTCTGAGGCAAAGAGCCCTGCGTTCTTGGCTCCGGCCTTACCTATGGCCATCGTTGCTACGGGCACGCCGCCTGGCATCTGTACAGTGGCTAGAAGGGCGTCCAGGCCACGCATAGGGGTTGCGTCGATAGGTATGCCTATTACAGGCAGGGTCGTCTGAGAGGCGATAAAACCAGCCAGATGAGCAGCTGCACCGGCCCCTGCTATTATTATTTTTATGCCGCGCTCCGCAGCTCCGCCTGCTATTTTGAGTGTACGTTCCGGCGTTCTGTGTGCCGATGATACCGTCATTTCATATGGTATGCCAAAGCCGTCGAAGACCTTTGAGACTTCTTCCATAATGGGCAGATCAGAGTCACTTCCCATGAGTATCAGTACTTTAGGACTTGGTGATGCCTTCTTTGCTTTTGTTGTTTTAGCCATTGTTTGTTAGGTCTCCATATTTCAGTTTTTTATTGCTTTTGCGCCTATGTCTCTTCTGTAATACGCGCCGTCCCACCTGATCTGCTCAACAGCGGTGTAGGCGGTCTTGATAGCCTCTTCTATATCTGAGCCGAGCCCTGTTATGCCCAGAATTCTTCCTCCGTTGGTCGTTACCAAGTTGCCCTCCAGAGCAGTCCCTGCGTGGAAGACCACGGCATCGGTTATATCGGCTGCGTCCGAGAGTCCTTCGATAACCTCCCCTTTGCGGTAGCTTCCCGGGTAGCCCTCTGCCGTCATTACCACGCAAAGAGCGGTCTTATCTGACCAACTGAGGGTGATCTCTGAGAGCCTCTCCTCGGTTGCGGCAAGCAAAAGTTCTGCTAGGTCATTTTCCATGCGCATAAGTATTGGCTGGGTCTCGGGGTCGCCGAGGCGGCAGTTATACTCCAGAACCTTTATACCGCCGGTGGTTATCATTAGCCCTGCGTAGAGGATGCCTTTGTACGGCGTACCGTCCTTTGCCATAGCCTCGACAATCGGGGTCATAATGGTCTGCATGACGAGCTCTTCCATCTCCGGGGTAACGATTGGGGCTGGTGAGTACGCTCCCATACCGCCGGTGTTAGGGCCGGTATCGCCCTCGTAGATAGCTTTGTGGTCTTGAGAGGTCGCAAGCGGTAGTATTGTCTTGCCATCGGTTATGGCTATAAACGAGGCCTCTTCGCCCTCAAGAAATTCTTCTATGATAATGGTATCACCGGCATCTCCAAAGGCACGTTCATTCATAATGAGATCTATCGCATCGATTGCCTCTTGTTCGCTTTGGCAGACTATAGCCCCTTTGCCTGCGGCCAGACCATCGGCCTTTATTACAGATCTGGGGCCGAGTTCTTTAAGATATTTTTTTGCGGCCTCTGCATCGGTGAATTTTTCGTACGCAGCCGTTGGTACGCCGGTACGTTCCATAAGCTCTTTACTAAAGAGCTTACTTCCCTCAAGCCTTGCGGCAAGTCTGGACGGGCCAAAGATCTTAAGGCTGTTTTCCTCAAAGAGGTCGACTATTCCGAGTGTTAGCGGAACCTCCGGGCCGACCACGGTAAGACCGATATTGTTATCCAGAGCAAAGTACATCAGTGCTTCTGTATCGCCTGCGGCGATATTTATATTTTGACCGATATTTGCCGTACCGGCATTGCCGGGGGCTATGAAAATTTCATCAACAACAGGGCTCTGGCAAAGCTTCCACGCAAGTGCGTGTTCTCTGCCGCCACTGCCTATTACAAGTACTTTGATCTGTTTCATGATTCAGGGGTGTGCTCCTTTTTTATTCCGCTCGGGTCTGTGCCTGTAGCGGTTTTTTTACAAATCAGAGCTTAATGCCTGAAGTGACGGATGCCCGTAAATACCATTGCAATGCCTGCGTCGTCCGCGGCCTTGATTACCTCTTCGTCTCGTATCGAGCCGCCTGGCTGGATGATGGCGGTGATGCCGTTCTCTGCTGCCATCTCTATGTTATCGCTAAACGGGAAGAAGGCATCGGAGGCCATAACAGTGCCTGCTACCTTTAGGCCAGCATCCTCTGCCTTTATCGTCGCTATCTTAGTGGAATCGATCCTTGACATCTGGCCGGCTCCGATTCCGATGCTCTGACCGTTTTTGGCAAATATTATGGCATTGCTCTTTACATGCTTACAGACCTTCCAGGCAAATAACAGGTCGGCGAGTTCTTCTTTAGTTGGTTGTCTTTTGGTAGCGACCTTTAGGTCCGTGGCCTCTACGATATGCGTATCTAGGTCTTGGATTAGTACTCCGCCCGAGACTTTTTTAATGTCAAAGCTCGCCTCTGGAGAGTTGTCCTCGGTCGGTGCAACCTCAAGGACGCGAAGGTTCTTCTTCTTTTTAAAGGCCGCAAGCGCCGCCTCGTCAAAGCTCGGTGCAATGACGGCCTCTAGGAATATCTCCGTAAGTTTCTCTGCGATCTCGCCGGTGACGTTGCCGTTAAAGCCGACTATGCCGCCAAAGGCAGATTTACTATCACATGCCAGTGCTAGGTCATAGGCTGCTGACAATCCGTCCTCGCTTGTTGCTACTCCGCACGGATTGTTGTGCTTTATTATTACGCATGCAGGTGCTGAAAAATCTCTGGAGATAAGCAGTGCTGCATTTATATCGAGGATATTATTAAATGAAAGTGCTTTGCCCTGATGCTGCTTTGCGGCTGCAAGTGTGGACGGTGCTGCATCTGGTTCTTTGTAAAAGGCAGCACTTTGGTGCGGGTTTTCGCCGTAGCGAAGGTCTTGGATCTTTTCGTAACGCCTGCCGTATTTATCAGAGAAGCCTTCGGCCTCTGCCATCTGCGCGTCAAAGCCGCCCAGATAATTAGATATCGCGCTATCGTAGCGGGCCGTCATTTCAAAGACCTTTCTGGCCAGCGCAAAGCGGGTCTCCATGCAGAGTGAGGAGTCGTTGTCTTTTAGTTTCTCTATGATGGTCGAGTAATCGGTAGGATCAACCACGCATGTTACGTCGCGGTAGTTCTTGGCGGCAGACCTTATCATCGTCGGCCCGCCTATATCGATATTTTCTATGGCGTCTTCAATTGAGCAGCCGCCCTCTATTGTTTTTTCAAAGGCGTAGAGGTTGACAACTACCATATCGATTGGCTCAATGCCATTTGCAGCCATCTGTGCCAGGTGTTCGTCGTTGTCTCTAATGCCGAGGATGCCGCCGTGAATCTTCGGGTGCAGGGTCTTTACCCTTCCCCCCAGCATCTCAGGGAAGCCCGTATATGTCGAGATTGGTACGACCTCTATGCCCTCGCTCTGGAGTAGCTTGCCGGTGCCGCCGGTTGATATTATTTCAATGTCCAGTGCCGCAAGTTCTCTGGCGAACTCAACTACGCCGCTCTTGTCCGTAACGCTGATGATTGCTCTTTGTATCTTCTTCATGGTGGTTTTATGCTCCTTCCCTTTCTTTTATATAGTATTTACCGTCTAGGTGGACGGCTCTGGAAAATCTATATTACTTATAAACTTCTTTTCAAAGTGCTTGCTGCCTGAGAGCGATACGTACTTTGCGACGCGTCCGATCTCATCGGCCTTTGCGCGTTCTGCCGCGGAGCAAAGGGTGCGAGTCGTGCCGTCAAGGACGGCATTGCCAATGCTCTGGCTTCGCCCCTGCCAGTTCCGATCAAAGAGCCCAATGCCGCAGAGCCCTTCTTCGGTTATATTGCTGCCAAAGGCCCCGGCTACGAGGATCTTTTCAACGTCTTTAGGTTCTAACCCTGCTTTGCCAAGCACTATCGAGATGCCAGACCTTATCGCGGCCTTTGCGACCTGCAGGGCCCTAACGTCTGCCTGAGATACGGTGATCTCCCGGTTCGGTCCTTTAAAGAGCGTAAAAGAATTGCCGTCTTCAAACTCCGTAACATGCGTCGAGAGGTTGTTTGGTATTTCAGCTCGTGCCCTTATCCTTCCGCTCGGCTCTATTATTCTTGACTTTAGTAGTGCCGTAATAACATCTATAATCCCTGAGCCGCAGATGCCCTTGGGCGAGACATCGTCGATGACATCCAGAGTGACCTTATCTTCGCTTATGCTGATGCCGGTTATAGCACCTCTCTCTGCCGTCATACCGCTCTCAATTTGGCCGCCTTCGAAGGCCGGGCCTGCTGCCGCAGCCGCTGCGTATAGACCATCCGAAGTAGATAATAATATCTCACTATTCGTACCAATGTCAATTATAAGGGTACTCTCTTTTAAAGTTGACATATCTTCTGCCAGGGCGACGCTTACGGCATCGCCGCCGACAAAGCCGCCGATCATTGGAAATAGATAAAAAGGCGTATTGTCACGCAGGTTTAGCCCTACGTCGCCTGTCGTGATGAATTTACTTTCTTTAAAGGCCGGTTTGTAGGGGACTCGTCCCATTGGTTCCGGCGAGACGCCCATGAAGATATGTTCCATCACTGAGTTTCCGGCTGCCGAGACCTCTTTGATATCTTCCTTGTTTACGCCCGCCTCGTTTAAAACCTTTGAGATTATTTTATTGCAGGATTCTCTGACCGAGTCCTGCATCTCTTGGAGCAGAGGCGGGTTGGAGTTTATCTTTTCTATGCGGGCTAGGACGTCGCTGCCGTATTTTCTTTGCGGGTTTGGCGTGGATGCAGAGGCCAGCCGCTTTGCGCTGTTAAGCTCGACTAGAGCTGCCGCAAGTGTGGTCGAGCCTATATCAATGGCTATTCCATAGCCACCTTTATAGCAGTTAGAAGTTGTGTCTTTATCTATCATCGTAAAAGATCCTCCGCCACTGGTATGGCATTTTTTAAGGATTAGCAGATGTGCACGGGCTTGCTGTCTTTGATGAGTTGTTCCGTCAGGTACGGACCGTCGTTTAGAAGTTAAGCGATGGCATAGCAGAGAAGAGGAACTTAAGGTCTTTATCCTCGAATTGGAAGCCTATTCCAGCGTAGGCTGACTCAAGGCCCGAGTCACTGATGAAGTCGTCGTAGCCGGCAGTTAAGTAGAAGTGTTTGTGAATAATCAATGTCGCACCCACCTTCAGGTGTGTTTCAAAGTCGCTGTCAAAGTCAAAGGCCTCGAAGGTGAACTTGAGTTTGTCGTCCATTATGTGGTAATCAATGCCGACCCCTCCTGTAGATTCTATCATACCTCCGCGCAGTGTGACGTTACCGAGTCTTTTTGCTATAAGTGCGGTGAAGGTCACGTCGTCATCGGTGGTAATGGTCTTGACGGTTGTAGGTGTTCCGTTTATTATCTTTGTCTGCTCCTGGCTGGTGCGATGTCCTCTGGGATCGTCAACAACCTCTATCAGGTAGTATTTGTCGGGCCTTGGCTGAAGTCTGAGAGAGACGTAGTTCTTTGTATCGCTCTCGTCAAAGAGAAACTCGCTGCGGTAGCTGACAAATGTACGGAAACTTCCGGCTTTATCTATAAATTCGTTGATTCCAGTCAGCGTCTGGTTGATATTCCTGTGTGTTTCTTCGTCGTTTAAGAGCTTGCCTATGGTGCCTTCGCCGCGCTCTATTCTCTGCGCGATCTTACTGATGGAGGATACTGTAGAGTTAACACTCGGGGCGATCTTGTTGAGCGTCTCCATGGCCTCTCGGACGTTTGTCATCGTGGCATTAAAGTTACCTTTGTTGGCCGCTAGCATCTCGGTTATATCTTTGAGCGAGGCCGAGAAACTCTCCATGTTCTTCATTACGGTAGTAAAGCGTACATCGTTCTCGGCTACTATAGAGTTTACGCTTGATGTGATGTCTTGGAGGTTTTTGATTATGCTGCCAAGAGATGCCTGATTATCTTCACCGCCAAGGACGTCTCCGAGAGCACCTGTGATCTTCTTGATATCAACGGCGACATCGGAGAGTGCGGTTATGAGCCTATCCATATCGGAATATGCCGCGATGCTTTTTATCTCATCGCCGTCTTTAAGCAGCGGTGCAGATTTTATTCCGGGGATGAGTGCCAGATATTTCTCACCAAGCAGCCCGCTTGTCTTAAGTGCTACGGTATAGTTGCGCATTACATCAACGCCGGTGCGTACCTTTATTCGGATAAGTGCCTTTGATCCCTCCAGTACGATTGCCTGGACGTGTCCGACCTCAACGCCTGCTATGGTAATGGACGCACCCGGGTCCAGCCCTATTGCATTGTCCAGACGCATCGTAAGCTCGTAGCCCTCGTCGCTATTGAAATTAACGCCGCCAAGATTTAAGGACATGATGACAAGCAAGACTATGCCCAATACGACAAAGAGTCCTACCTTGGTTTCAGAGGTTAGTTTTCTCATCGTTCTAAAAATACCTTTTAAAGTGCGTTAAGTCTATATCTATATAAAATAACTTTCATATGTCTCTGTCTGGCCCGGTTATGTTATATTTACCGATTTTATTTAATCGATGGAGAGTGGCCCGTCCGCGCGTCCCTCAAGGAACTGGCTGAGGATCGGGTCCTCGCTACCGCGCATGTGATCGACCGAACCTTGTTCTATTATTATGCCTTTGTGCAGCATTGCAATCATATCGGCTATCTTATAGGTAAGTTTTATATCATGGGTGATGACTATATAGGTAGTTTTAAGCTGCCTTTGAGTCTCTAAGATAAGATTGGCTATGGCATCGCTGGTTATAGGATCAAGCCCTGTGGTGGGCTCGTCAAAGATGACGATCTCCGGGTCCATGACGATGGCTCTGGCAAGTGCTACTCTTTTTTTCATGCCGCCGCTGAGCTCGGATGGCATCATGTCTTCTGATCCACTAAGGCCAACCTGGGCGAGTTTCCTCAGTGCTACTTCACGCACGGCCTTTGGTGAGAGCCCCGTGTGTTCAGCCAGCGCAAAACCTACGTTATCGGCGACCGTCATAGAGTCAAAGAGCGCACCACTTTGAAAGAGCATACCAAAGCGTTTGAGGACCTCGCTAAACTCTTTGGTCTTCATAGTCGTCAGCTCCTGCCCGTCTAGAAGAATCTTCCCTGAGTCAGGTTTTAAGAGGCCTATTATATGTTTAATCAGAACGCTTTTGCCCTCGCCGCTGCGCCCTACAATAACGGTTATCTCACCGCTCTTGATCGTAAGGTCCAGACCGTTTAGGACGCGCCGCCCATTGAAGCTCTTTTTTATATCGATCAGTTCTATCATAATAAGTAGCTAAAACATTATAGATGTAAGAAAGTAGTCGGTCATAAGTATTAATACGCAGGAGATGACGACCGTCCCTGTGGCCGCACGTCCTACTCCCTCGGCGCCGCCTTTTGTATGATAGCCCTGATAGCATGCAACAAGTGCTATTATCAGGCCGAAGGCCGTGGACTTGATAAGTCCGTAGACGACATCATCGATAGATACAAAATCAATGGTACGGCCAATATATACCCCAGCGTTTATGCCCAGCACCTTTACCCCTATAATGTAGCCGCCGAGCACACCGACAAAGTCGGTTACAATGGCCAGCAGCGGTAGCATCAGGATGCCTGCGAGTATGCGAGGGGTTATCAGGTACTTAATCGGGTTGATGCCCATGGTGTAGAGCGCGTCTATCTGCTCTGTTACGCGCATAGTGCCAAGCTCTGTGGCCATGGCAGAGCCAGCCCTGCCAGCTACCATCAGCCCTGTTAGGACCGGGCCAAGCTCACGAGCCATACTAAGGGCCACGGTCGGCCCGACCATGCTTTCTGCGCCAAACCTCTGGAGTGCGTTAAAGCTCTGCAGAGCGAGGACCATCCCTGTAAAAGATCCTGTAAGTATAACTATAAAGAGGCTCTGAACTCCCACAAACTCCATCTGCTTGAAGATCCCTCGAAGCTTCACGGGTGGGGTGAATAGATAATAGGTCGCCGTGCCGAGCATGATTAGCATGCTACCGGTTATCTGTACGCTTAACTGGGCGCGTATGCCTATTCTCTCTAAAAGGTTTTTATCCATTTAACTCTATTGCCTTGTCTATGCGAATTTTTTTTCTGCCTCTGGGGCTATCGATCTGACCGCTATACGAGGTACTCGCCTTGCGACGTTACAGAGTATCTCATAGGGGATAGTCCCTGTCTGCTCGGCGATCTCCTATGCTGTTATAACTTCACTACCAAGGCGTCCTATTATAATGGCCTCGTCTCCTGCGGTTACGCCCGCAACCGCAGTTACATCTACCATCATAAGGTCCATGCAGATAGTACCGACAATTGGTGCTCTTTGCCCTCTGATAAGGACAGAGCCTTTGCTCGTAGCATCCGTGCCGGCCTTGCTGAGCCTTCTGGGCAGGCCATCACCGTAGCCTATGGGTAGTGTTGCTATAATGCTTTCCTTTTTTGTTATAAAGGTCCTGCCGTAGCTTACTGGTGTGCCCTGGGCGACGCGCTTCTTCTGAATGATACGGGTCTTTAGCGTCATCACAGGGGTAAGCTCGATCTGCTGCCTGAAGTGCGGGGCAGGGTATATGCCGTAGAGCATAATGCCGGGCCTTATCATATCCAACTGGCTTTCTTTGCAGTCTATCGTAGCCGCGCTGTTGGCGATATGGTGATAGCGTGCCTTAAAGCCAAGGGTCTCGATCTTTTTTATGGATGCCTTGAATCTTGATAGCTGGGTTATTGAGAATACTTTATCTTCTGAGTCCATCTCGGCGTACTGCGACATAAGGCCTTCTAATTGTAGGTTTTGGAGCTCTGAAAACGCATCAAAGAAGGTCTTGATTTTGGGAGGTTGGATGCCGAGTCGACCCATGCCGGAGTCTATCTTTATATGGACGGGTTGCTTGACGTTAGCGGCTCGGGCCTCTTTATTTAGTGCACGCGCGGAGTCTATATCGTAGATAACAGGGGTAAGGTTATGCTCTATTATCGCCTCTATCTCTGGTTCGGTCGCACCTGAGAGTACGATTATGGGGCTTTTAATTCCAGCGAGGCGAAGCTGCGCTCCTTCTTCGGCAAAGGCCACGCCAAAAGAAGAGCAACCGGCATCTGCCAGTGTTTTTGCCACAAGGACGCCGCCGTGCCCGTAGGCATTGGCCTTAACTACTGCTGTGGTTACGACACCTTCTGATAGTAGTGCCTTGAGGCTGTTGAAGTTATCTTCAATAGCCTTTGTATTAATGAGTGCGACTGTGGGTCTGCCTGCCAAAAAATCCTCCAATAGATCATCTTGGATGAAGTTCAAAAATAACTTGTTTGATAAAAAGTATCATTGTTAACCTTTGAATGTAAAGGTAAAAAGGATTGGCTGGACTGAGAGTGAGTAGTGCTTGAGGGGGTGTGATCTTTTTAGCGATAGCGGCGTAAGAGCTCTGTAGGTTGTTGCATTAAAGGGGGGTAGGTAGCCGATGTGTCAGAGGAGTAAATCAGGCAGTTAGGGCAGGTAACGCGCCAGCTATCATAGGGGAGTCGGTGAGTATTGTCTTGAGTTTTTTCATGGCAGCGCTCTCTATCTGGCGTACGCGTTCTCTAGAGATGCCAAGCTCTATGCCAAGCATTTGGAGGCTTACGGGTTCTTCTGCCATGGCTCTTTTCTCAATGATGGCGAGCTCACGCTTATTTAATACGGCCAAGGCATCGGTGACGCTGCGCTTTACCAGGGCTGTTTCTTGAGTGTGGCTTGTAAGTTCAGCTTGGTCGGCATTTTCGTCTACAAGGCCGTCCATATAGGTCGTAGCATTCTGGTCATTAATAGGGGTGTCAAGTGAGAAGTCCCATGTTGTTATCTCTTTATCGCTAAAGTTTTCATTGTTGGCTGCTAGCTGACCCTGACAGGCCTCTGCCTCTGCTGATTTATAGAAGAGTTTTTTCTTAAGCGCACGAGTACCGCGCTTTACGATGCCGGTGGTCTTGAGTATGTGCTCCTGCATTCTGGATTTTATCCACCATACGGCGTATGTGATAAGACGATTGCCTTTATGCGGGTTGAATTTTTTAACGGCGGTCATCAGCCCGATATTGCCTTCTTGGATCAGGTCCTTGATAGAGATCCCGTACTGGCGATACTCGTAGGCCGTCTTTACGACAAAGCGCAGGTTTGATGTGACAAGCTTGTGGGCCGCATCCAGGTCTTTTTTCTCAAAGAAGCGCGTGGCCAGCCTCTGCTCTTCATCTTTACTAAGCAGGGGGAAGCGGTTGACCTCTACGATATAGGCCTGAATGGAATCGCTAAGTATTGGTAAGCCCATCTTTTAAGTCCTTAACGCTAGCTAGGTCTTGCTGATAATACAAGACTGCTAGTTTTTTGATAGTATTTAACCCTATCTAATATTATAAGCTAGGGTTAATATTTTGTCAAGCTGACTGTAGGTGAGGGCAGGTTTTATCGTAATGGGCTTTGAAAAAACAAGAAAAGCGGAGCAGATACCCAGGGTATCTGCTCCGCTATATTCTCATTTATATCTTAAACCGTCCAAATTGTCTGGGCGGATTGTATCGTCTTTATAGGAACGGGTTGGCGAGCAAAAGGATCAGTGCTACAACGAGAACGTAGATAGCAAGTGACTCCATCATTGCAAGACCAAGAATCATCGTGGTCATAAGCTTACCGGCAACTCCCGGGTTTCTAGCCATTCCCTCGCATGCCGCTACGACTGCTTTACTCTGGCCTGTGACCGGTGCAATAACACCGATTGCCATTGCGAACGCAGCAGAGATAAATAGCACCGACTGTGCGATTGGGCTTGTTATGCCGCCGCCTGTTGCTGCCGCTGCTTCAGCTGCCATCGCGAGTGGAGCGTTTAATAAGAGGATTGCGCCTGCTCCGGCGATTCCTGCTAGTAATATTTTTCCCGACTTCATCTAAATATACCTCCTGAATTTTTAAAGCCTTACCGTTAACCGAAGTTAAGTTAGAAGACTTTATCTTTTTGCCTATTGAAAGTCAAGGCTTTTATATCAATTAATGTGCCTCTTCAAGGGCACCACCGAGGTAGGCCATTGTAAGTAGTGTAAAGACGAATGCCTGAATAACTATAATGAGTATTCCAAGTATCGTTGAGAATGCCAATAGCGGGTAGGCAATAGGCATAAGTATGATCAAAACCGTAACGACCTGCTCGTGGCTCATCATATTAGCCCATAGCCTTAGCGAGAGCGAGAAGGGACGTGCAAGATGGCCGATGATCTCAATCGGGATCATAAGAGGGGCCAGAGCTATATTAGGCCCCATGAACTGCTTGAGGTATTTAAAGCCGTGCTGTTTGAAGCCGACAACGTGTGTTGCGAAAAAGACTATAAGCGCGAGGCCGACTGTGTTGTTGAGGCTCTCCGTAGGTGCAAGGAAGCCCGGGAGCAGACTGAAGGCGTTGGATATTAGTATGAACAAGAAGAAGGATACGATAAACGGTACTAGCTTTCTGGCACCGCGCCCTATTATCTCCTCTGCCTGATCGGCCAGAGCGATGACAACGATCTCAATCATGCTCTGGAACTTACCCGGTACTAGCTTGGCTGTGGCTCTAACAAAGATGGATATAAGAAGTAACGCAAAGCAGGCGTAAAGCATAAGTGCCGTCTGTACGGGGAGACCAAAGGTTGGCATAGGTATATCGTGCATATTATTCGAACTCCTTTCTGGATATAAAAATCATTGCTATTATTGTCGTCATTATAGTCGCAGTAAAGCCCGCAAGTAAAGGAAGCGGGTTCATCTTGAAAAGTAGTATTAAAGCTACAAGCGTTACCATTATGATGGCGAACTTTACGTAATATCTCGACATTATAAAGCTTGCCATATTGTCAATGGGCTTTGTCAGCCCCTTCTTCAGTATCTTCATGTACATATACAGGTTAAATACACCTGATATCACACCTAAGGTAAATGGCAGTATGGCACTTTCTTTTTTTATTGCCAAGCACAGGGCAATGCCTATGCCAAGCATGATCGCGTTGCATACTGCTACCCTAACGCCGGTACTGTCGAGCTGAGGCAGTATCGTTGATGTATCTATCTTTACAGTCGTGCTATCAATCGTCTTTGAATCCATATCTCTTAACTGCTTCATAAAGGTTTTTAAAGCCTGCTGCTATGCCAAAGCACAGGAACAAAAGCGTAAACCATGGTTTGGTAGAGAAGTATCTGTCTATGTAGTAGCCCATTGCAAGTCCGATAATAATACAGATGACAAAGGACATTCCAATGGAGCTTAAGGCTAGCACCTCTTTCATGGTGCTGTCTTTTTTCTTGCCCTTGTTGTTTGGGCCGCCTATGTAGAACTTTGCCATTGTTGTTGCCGTCTTGTCGTCAGAGGCAAGCTGCTGTGTGGAGTCACCTTAATTTTTGTAGTAAATAAGGCCTCTTGAGCGACAAATTGCAACTTACATAAACGGGCTATATATAGCACAGTTGCTGATGTTAAGTCAATTAAAACTCGATTTCAACCTTTAAATTACTGCGTTTTTACGAGAAAGGGTTCTTTATGTGTATAGATTCGGTCCTTTCTGCGCCGACCGAGATGATATATGCACGGGCTCCGATCAGTTCTTCAATGCGTCTTACGTAGCGACGCGCATTTAGAGGCAGCTTTTTAAATTCTTTAATTTCACTTGTATTTTTCATCCATCCCGCCATTTTTTCATAGATCGGGGTGCAGTCCTTGAGTATCTCGGGCTCTGTCGGGAAGTCTCTGATTATCTTCTTTTTATATCTGTAGCCGGTGCAGATATGGATCTCCTGCATCTGATCCAGTACGTCAAGCTTGGTAAGGACTATCCCGTCCATTCCGTTTACACGTACCGCAAAGCTTGTCGCAACGGCATCAAACCAGCCGCACCTTCGGGGGCGCCCTGTGGTCGCACCGAACTCGCCACCCATTTTTCTCAGATCGTAATCGTCGTCCTCGGGAAGCTCAGTTGGGAAAGGCCCCTCGCCGACACGTGTTGTATAGGCCTTTGTTATGCCAAGGACTAGATCTATCTTGGTCGGCCCTACGCCTGAGCCGGTAGCGGCCTGGCCGGCTACCGTGTTGCTGGAGGTAACAAAGGGGTAGGTGCCGTGGTCAACGTCAAGCAAAGTGCCCTGAGCACCCTCAAAGAGGATGGCTTTTTTATCTTTTATAGCCTTATTGATTACTACTGAGGTGTCTTTTATATAGCGTTTTATCTTCTTGGCGTAGGCCATGTACTCGTTGTATATCTCGTTGACTTTAAAGCCTTTTTCACCATACATTACGGATAGATATTGATTTTTTTCTTTTAAGTTGGTCGTGAGTTTTTCTTTAAAGACCTCTTCATTTAAGAGGTCCCCGCATTGTATGGCGCAGCGCCCAATCTTATCAGCATAGGCAGGGCCTATGCCGCGCCCTGTCGTTCCTATCTTGGATGCGCCTTTCAGGCGTTCTCCTGCGTGGTCAAGCCTCTTGTGATACGGCATGATAAGGTGCGCGTCTTTGCTGATTATAAGGTCTTTGTGGCGAAAGAGTTTGCGCTTTTGCAGGGCCTCTATCTCTCCGATGAGGATCTTAGGATCAACGACTACGCCGTTGGCTATAACGCACTGCTTGCCGGAATGCAGTATGCCCGAGGGGATAAGGTGCAGGACTATTTTCTGCGTACCGACCTCGATTGTATGCCCTGCGTTGTTACCGCCCTGAAAGCGTACGATCAGGTCGGCCTGCTGGCTAAGGATGTCGACTATCTTCCCTTTACCCTCGTCGCCCCACTGTGCGCCTACTATAACTACGTTCTTTGCCATATCTTCCTACCTGCTGCCTTAAGACGCTCTGCGCCTTATTAGGGTTGTCTGTTCTAGTTGTTTTTCTATATTCTATATTGCCTGATCTTTTTTGCTATCTGTAGGGCCGAGACTATATTGTCTACGTTAAATGCAAAGCCAGTGGCGCTTGTCTTGTACCCGTAGTTGCCGGTAAGATTGTCGTAACGGCCGCCGCCGAGGATGGGCTTGCCGACGTTGCGGGTGAAGCCCTCAAAGATGATGCCGGTATAGTAGTCAAAGCCGCGCACCTCACCGAGATCTATCGTTATATATTCACTCAGGCCCTTCTCGTCTATTATAGATAGGACTTTCTTAAGGTATGAAAGGCTCTGCCCCGCCCCTACCTTATCGGCGATCTCTGTTGCCTTGTCGATGACCTCTTCTTCTCCGTAGAGTGTCGTAAGAGCCAGTAGCATTTTTTTGTCGTCATCACCTACGGTGCTGTCAATATCGCTTAATAGTTTCTCAAGCCCTGAGTTGTCTTTCTTTGCTACGGTGTTTTTAATCAGTTTACATTCTTCTTCGGTCACGCCGAGGCCTTCCAGGATCTTTCTGACAAAGCCGACATCGCCGATATCTATTCTAAAGTCTTTTATTCCGATATTTTCAAGTGCCTCGATTGCGATAATTATCATCTCTGCGTCTATCTCAGGGGAGGGCTCGGAGCTAAAGTGCTCGGCACCGATTTGCAGGATTTCTGCCGGGCCGCCTTTGCCGCGCTCTTGAAAACGCAGGACGTTTTCTCTGTAGTAAAGTTTTAAAGGCAGTGGCAGCTCACGCATGCGTGTGGCCACAAGCCTTGCTATCTGCGGGGTGATATCAGGGCGTATTGCTACTACGCGCCCACCCGGCCCCATAAACTTAAAGACCTTGTCTTTGAGTTCTTGTCCCATGCCAAGACTTAGTACATCAAGGAACTCAAGCTGCGGGGTCATTACGCGGCCAAAATTATAGCCCTTAAAGACCTCAAGCGCGGCACTCTCAATAGATGCTATGCTAGCGGCCTCATCCGGCAGTATATCGCGCACACCGTGCGGCAGGGAGATTGTAGGTGTCTTCATAAGCTTTGTTGTTTTATGTCCTGACGGGCTTTATCATTTTATAATTGTCTAAGTTATGGTGCTACAAATACAGCGAATAATTTACCTTATTAAAGGTAGTTCTGTAAAGACATAAAAAAGCGGTAACCGGTCTTATTGCCTGAGACCGGTTACCGCGCCTTTAACGATTCTTATGACTGTCAGGTGTTACTGTAACTATAATATCTGCCGTCTTGAGCTCGTTTCAGCCCCAGATCCTTTGTGATTTTAAGTACAGATGCTGAACTAAATTCAGCATGACATGTTTTTCATTAAGCTTCCAACTATAGTACTTGTCATTACTGAACTGGTTTCAGAATTTGTCTTGTTGTAAGTCTTTGATCTTGCTGGGTTTAAAGCTCTACAACCTTCGCAGATATAATGTAGGCTAGATCTGTGAGCTTTGCAAGTACCTCTTTCTCTACAGGGGCATCGACGTTCCATACGCTCAGGGCCTCTGCGTTGTCTTCCTGGCGACCAAGGTGCAGCCTTGCGATATTCACTGAGTTCTCGCCAAGCAGCGTACCTATCTCACCGATAACGCCGGGCTTATCTTCGTTGTGGATGACCAGGAGGTTGCCCTCCGGGACTGCATCGAGGAAGAATTTATTGACCTTTACTATGCGCGGCTCGGTCTTGCCGAAGAGTGCGCCTTCTATGATATTTTTGCGGTCTTTTGTCTTTATCTTAATCTTAATTGAACTTGCGAAGTCAGTGGACTTCGAGCTCTTTACCTCTTTAACCTTTATGCCGCGCGCCTCTGCAACACTCGGTGCGTTGACGTAGTTTACGACCTCGTCCAGTACAGGGGTCAGGATTCCTTTTATGCAGGCAATCGTGATCGGAGCGATATCAAAGTCAGTGACCTCGCCGGAGTACTCAATCTCGATCTCTTCTATTCCGCCTGTGAGGCACTGGCCCTGAAAGCTTCCAAGCTTCTCGCCAAGCGTAATGTAGGGGCCAAGGGCAGCCATCTGCTCAGCCGGTACGCAAGGTACGTTCAGGGCGTTTCTGACGGTGCCTGTGGTCAGAAGGTCTGCTATCTGCTCGGCAATCGCTATTGCTACGTTGTCCTGCGCCTCTTGGGTGGATGCACCGAGATGCGGAGTGACGATTACCTCGTCCATTGATAGGAGCGGATTGTCAGCCGGGGTGGGCTCTTCTTCAAATACATCGAGGGCCGCTCCTGCTACTATGCCGTCCTTTATTGCCTGCGCCAGATCGGTCTCGCTGACGATTCCGCCTCTTGCGCAGTGGATAAGGCAGATGCCTTTCTTCATCTTTGCAAAGGCATCTTTATTGATGATGTTTTTTGTATCATTTGTAAGCGGCACATGAATCGAGAGGAAGTCACTTTGACTGTAGAGCTCATCAATACTAACGAGCGTTATGCCAAGCTTCTCTGCTGCTTCTTCTGATATATACGGGTCATAAGAGATGACGTTCATCTTTAGTCCTTGTGCGCGTGAGGCAACGACAGATCCTATATTGCCGACACCCAAGATGCCAAGGGTTTTACCCGTAAGCTCTGTACCCTGAAACTTCTTTTTGTCCCATTTGCCGGCCTTCATCGATGCTGTCGCCTGCGGGATATTTCTGGCAAGCGCGAACATCATTGCTATTGCGTGCTCGCCGGTGGTTACGGTGTTTCCGCCCGGGGTATTCATTACTATAACGCCGTTCTGGGTGGCTGCCGCGACGTCTATGTTATCTACGCCGGATCCGGCGCGTCCAATGACCTTCAGGTTTGTGCCTGCTGCTATGACCTCGGCCGTGACCTTTGTACGACTGCGAAGTGCTATTCCGTGGTACTCGTTGATTGTAGCAAGAAGGTCTTCCGGGGTGATCTTTGGATCAAAGATACACTCAATGCCCTCTGTATTATTTAGTATTTCTACTGCTGCCTGCGAGAGGCCATCGCTAATAAGTACCTTCATTTGTTATTTTGTCCTTTTTTTATCTGTTTTTTTAGCAACTGCCTCTGGCAGTTGCAGTCAACCTTTGCTAGTCTGGTCGGCCTGCGCCGAGTTAAACGCCTTTGGCGATCTGACTAATCAAGCAGGTGTCGCGCTCTTGTAACCCTTTATCAGTACTGCCTGCGCCGCTGCTACGCCCTTACCGGCCTCTATGCTGTGGCCAAACTTCGTAAGAGCCATCTCAATTGCCGCTACTGCTGTGATCATATCAAAGGTATCGATGTATCCGAGATGTGCTATGCGGAAGATCTTACCCTTGAGGTGGTCCTGACCACCGGCCATTGTAACGCCGAGCTCGTCGCGCATATACTTTACGAATGCTCCGCCGTTTACGCCTTCCGGGACATATACGCCTGTTGTGGCAAAGCTCGGGTTCTCTGGTGCAAGAAGCGTCAGGCCAAGTGCCGTCATTGAGTTGCGTGCAGCCTCTGCAAGGCGAGCGTGCCTTGCGAATACATTGTCAAGGCCCTCTTCTTTGATCATAAGGAGCGATTCCCTAAGGCCGATTATAAGGGATACAGCCGGAGTGTAGGCCGTAGTCTGTTTTGCTATATTCTTCTTTTCTTTTTTGAGGTTGAAGTAATACTTAGGGCATTTGGAGGTCTCGGCAAAGGCCCATGCCTTATCACTCAGGGAGATAAATGCAAGCCCTGACGGGAGCATGAATGCCTTCTGTGAACCTGATACCATAACGTCAACGCCCCATTTGTCCATTGGTACGTCGGCGACGCCAACGGCAGTGATGCCGTCTACTATAAGGAGGCAGTCGCGGTCTTTGGTAAGCTGTGCGAGCTCTTCGATTGGATGCTGAACCGTCGTTGAGGTCTCACTGGCTTGAGCAAGTACGGCCTTTATGTTCGGGTTGGCGTCGAGGGCTTCCTTTACGGCTGCCGGCTTGACTGCGTCTCCCCACTCTACCTTTACCCAGTGGACGGTAAGGCCGTAGGCCTCGCTGATCTGTCCCCAGCGCTCACCGAATTTACCACCGTTGATGGCTAGGACCTCGTCGCCCGGGCTAAAGAGGTTTGTTATGGATGCCTCCATCGCACCCGTGCCTGAGGCCGAGAGTATCATTACATCGTTCTTGGTCTGGAATACGTCTTTGAGTAGCTCGCAAGACTCTGCGAAGATCTCCGAGAACTGCGGAGTCCTGTGGTGAATCATCGGGCCGGACATTGCTAGAAGTGTTCTCTCCGGTACCGGCGTTGGTCCCGGTGCTAATAGATATTTCTTCTTCATGGCTAGTACTGTGCCTCCTTTATGGGCTGCGGCAGTCTAAGCAAGTTTACTGCCGTATTTTTTTTATTCGTTTAAAATCTTATCCGTCAAATACGCTCTCTTTCCAGTAGAACATTGCCTAAATTGAATTAGTAAAATTACCAGAGAGGGGGTGTTATGTCAAGGTCTTTATACTTTTTGGCAAGTTTTTGCGCCTTTGTTGTGAGTTGCTTAAAACACAGTTTTTATGCGGTTTTACGGCGTTTTTGTCTTGTTTTTAACGAAAAAGCCCGTGGAAAATCTTCTTGACAGCACTGGTTTTAATGTATACAGTATACAATCTTCTCGAGTCTCTTATTTTTTTATTGCGACTTGCGGTAGATGGTTTTTACCTAAGTAATGGGCACGGTGCAGTGCGACGTGTTCTACTGCTTTTAATTTTTGTTGTTTTATGTTAGCGTAATCTTCTGTTCCAGGTCGTGTTTTGCAGTTTGTTTTTTTACTATCTTTATGGGGAGGTTTGGTATGGCTCGCAAAAAAGTATCGGTAATTGGCGCAGGTAATGTCGGGGCGCATACCGCCCTCTGGGTAGCGCAGAAAGAGATAGCAGACGTCGTGTTGGTAGATATTATGGAAGGCATGCCGGCGGGTAAGGCCCTGGATATGATGGAGGCCGCCCCTGTAGAGGGTTTTGATGCTAATATTTCAGGCTCTAATGACTTTAAGGATATCGAAGGCAGTGATATCGTAGTTATAACGGCTGGGCTTGCGAGAAAGCCCGGTATGAGCAGGAGCGATCTTGTTGGCAAAAACACCGCAATCCTCAAAAGCGTAATAGACGAGGTCGTCAAATACGCACCCAACGCAATCCTGATAATCGTAACAAATCCACTTGATATAATGGTACATATCGCATGGAAGCTCTCGGGCTTTCCGGCTGAGCGAGTTATCGGCATGGCCGGCGCGCTGGACTCATCCCGCCTTAAGGCCTTTATGGGGATGGAACTTGGTGTATCAATAGAGAATATATCTGCGATGGTCATCGGCGGTCACGCCGACTCGATGGTTCCGCTTAAGCGTTACTCAACGGTCGGGGGTATTCCTCTTCCGCAACTCCTCCCAGACGATAAGATAGATGCCCTTATGCAGCGCACCAAGACTGCGGGTGGTGAGATAGTAGCCCTTCTCAAGACAGGCAGCGCGTATTTTGCGCCGTCTGCCGCATCTGCCGAGATGGTAGAGGCGATCTTAAAAGATAAAAAGAAGGTAATGCCTTGCGCTGTCTACTGCGACGGTAAATACGGTCTGGACGGCGTTTACGTCGGGCTGCCGGTCATACTTGGTGCCGCAGGTGTAGAGAAGATCATTGAAATAGAACTTGACGAAGGCGAGCAGGCGGCCTTTGATAATTCCGTAGCTGCTATTCGCAAGCTTGTAGGGGAGTTAACGATTTGAGGCAGGTCTCTTCAAAATTAATATCGGCAAAGGTAAAGGATCTCTGCCTTAAGGCAGCGACCGATCTTGGCCCAGATATCCAGTATGCGCTTAAGGAGGCACTCAAAAAAGAAGAGTCTCCGCTTGGCAGGGATATCCTCACTCAGATTATTACCAACTTCGAGATAGCCGATAAAGAAAAGAAGCCCATGTGTCAGGACACGGGGCTTGCGGTCTTCTTTGTAGAGCTTGGACGCGAGGTCGAACTAGATGGCCTCTTAGACGAGGCAATCGACGAAGGCGTCAGGCAGGGTTACGAAGAAGGCTTCCTTAGAAAATCGCTCTGCGATCCCTTCTCTAGAAAAAATACAGGTGATAATACCCCCTCTGTTATTCATACGACTATTGTCGAGGGTAAGTCTATAAAGATAAGTATGGCCCCCAAGGGCGGCGGCAGCGAGAATATGAGTGCCCTTAAAATGCTCAAGCCATCGGATGGTCTTGAGGGGATAAAAAAATTCGTAATAGAAACCATAAAGACCGGCGGCGGTAATCCTTGTCCGCCTATTATCGTAGGCGTCGGTATCGGCGGTAACTTTGAAAAATCGGCGATACTTGCAAAAAAAGCCCTGATGAGAGAGCTTGGTCATAATAACCCAGACCCTGTATTAGCGGCCCTGGAAGGCGATCTGGCGATAAGCGTAAATAACCTCGGCATCGGCCCGATGGGCTTTGGCGGAGTGACAACTGCACTTGGAGTGCACGTAGAGGCAGCACCTTGCCATATCGCAAGCCTTCCGGTCTCGGTCAATATCCAGTGCCATGCGGCACGGCATAAAGAGATAACGATTTAAGTAGTCGATTTGAAGTTGGTAAGTTTTTAGAGAAATTTTCAATGTTTGGTCAATATCCAGTGCCACGGGCACGGCACCCCCTTGCAGGGGAGGCAAACTCCCTGCGGGAGATAAAGAAATAACAAATTAAGTAGTTGTTCTGAAGTTTATTTTGTTTTTTTGGTTGTTATGGTATCTCAGTAAGGTTTGAGTTTGCTTTTACCCCCCCTTTTGTAAAAGGGGGATACGGGATCTATAAAAGCGAGATTGCTTCGTCGCTTTAAAAGCTCCTCGCAATGACAATGAATTTTTACATAGTAGAAAACCAGCCGTCTAAGACGGGTTAAAGCTAAAGGTATCTATAAAATGGCAGAACCGAAAAAATTAACTCCACCGTTTACTGATGCGGATATTGAGGGCCTTAAAGCCGGCGATCTCGTACTTATTACAGGCGTTCTCTATACGGCTCGTGATACCGCACATAAAAGGATGATGGCAACGCTCGCCGAGGGCGGAGAGCTGCCCTTTGATGTGGCAGGGCAGGCAATATACTATGTCGGTCCGACCCCTCCGATGCCAGGTGAGGTTATTGGTTCAGCCGGGCCTACGACCAGTAGCCGTATGGATGCCTTTACCCCGCAGTTGCTCGATCTTGGCCTTAAGGCGACTATTGGCAAGGGTTTGAGGTGCGAAGAGGTCCTGGAATCAATGCAGAAGAACAAGGCCGTATACCTGGCTGCCGTTGGCGGCGCAGCGGCCCTTATTAAGAAGACCATTAAAAAGGCCGAGGTCATTGCATACGAAGACCTGGGCCCTGAGGCTATACGCAGGCTTGAGGTAGAGGACTTCCCGGCAATCGTTGTAAACGACTGCATGGGCGGAGACCTCTTTAAGAGTGGAGTTGAGAAATACAGAAAAGATTAAGGGTAGTGTATTACCGTAGGTGAAGGTCGTTGGTGATGGTCTTTGGACCGCCTCAGGCGGCGGGGTTGAGAAGTATAGAAAAGAAGACTAGCAGTCTTCGATGGTTTGAAGTTGAATTTTATCTAAAATGTTAATCTGGAACAGGTGCTGACTATGAAGATGAATATCAACAAAGACGAGATACAGAGTTACGCAATAGAGCAGCTTGAACGCATAAGCGGCGAGGCTACCAAGAATTGTTATCAGTGCGGTAACTGCACCGGCGGTTGCCCTGTCTCTTACGAGATGGATATTGCTCCGAGTAAGATTATAAGGATGCTGCAGATAGGTAAGATCGAGGCGGTAAAGGCTGCCAATACGATGTGGCTCTGTGTTGGATGTTTGCAGTGTCATTCGCGTTGCCCGAAGTCAGTTAGTGTTGCCTCTGTGCTGGATGCGCTAAGGCAGGCGACTTTCAGAAGCGGCGCAGACCATATAGATGTAAAAGAAATCCCTGTTTCATTCTTGAAAAATACGCCACAGCAGGCGATAGTATGCGGATTTAGAAAATTTGTAAGTTAGCTTGTTTTTTTCTGGTTGGCTTTATTGGATAACTTTTCATTATGAAGATACCTTATTACCCTGGATGTACCCTAAATACAACGGCAAAAGGCTTTGATCTCTCGGCAAGAGAGAGTGCGCAGACGCTGGGCTTTGAGATGGAGGAGCTAGAGCAGTGGAATTGCTGCGGTGCTTGTTTTCCTCTGTCGCCCGGTAATGTAATGGCTTTGGCCGCCCCTGCAAAGGTCCTGACCAACGCTCGGAAAGAGGGTGAAAGCGTAACGACCCTCTGTAGCGTCTGCTATAACGTCCTGAAGCGTACCAACGTAGCCCTTAACGAAGACAAGGCAAGGCTCGCCGCTGTAAATGACTTTATAGAAGAAGATTATGACGGCTCACTAAAGGTCGTTCATATGCTTGAGGTTCTGCGCGATACCATTGGCTTTGATAAGGTCAAGGAAGCGGTGATGAGGCCGCTTGGTAAGTTAAAGGTCGGTGCTTACTACGGCTGTATGTTGCTGCGCCCTTTTAAGGATGTAGGAATCGACAGGCACGAAGGCCCGACGATTATCGAAGACCTCTTGACTGCGATGGGTTGTGAGGCAATTGATTTTCCAGATAAGATTGAATGCTGCGGAGCGCATCTGACGATGGGTCGTGAGGATGTCGTCGAGAAGTTATCGGGTAATGTCATCGCATCTGCTGTTAACAGGGGTGCCGAGGTTATAGTCACAAGCTGTCCGCTTTGCCAGTACAATCTGGAGAAGAGCCAAGAAAGCATTATGGAGACCAACGCCGGACATAAAGAAGTGCCGATTATTTACTTTACGCAGCTGCTGGGCTTATCTCTTGGTCAGACTGACGAGATGGCAGGTTTGGATGGCAATAAGTTTGATATAAGACCGCTTCTGAAAGAGAGGGGAGTTTAATAAGTTAGGCAGGCAGTTTTTCTGTCATTGCGAGCGAAGCGAAGCAATCTCATCTTTGAAGTA
This sequence comes from Deltaproteobacteria bacterium, assembly GCA_024278765.1. GTDB lineage: Bacteria > Desulfobacterota > GWC2-55-46 > GWC2-55-46 > DRQE01 > JAJRSM01. The sequence continues at coordinate 24,480 of JAJRSM010000002.1, forward strand.
ATAGATTGCTTCGTCGCCAGACCCCTTCGCTATGCTCGGGGTTGCGGCTCCTCGCAATGACGGAAGTGCTGAGTGGGTCAAGGGGAGTTTAGTCAATGTCAGAGAATGATAAGATAAGAGAATTGTTTGCCAGTTTTGAACATACCGGAAGTCTGGAGAGCCTTGCCGAGGCTATAGAGATTGTAGAGGGTGTGTTGGAAAATGGGGATGCTGGGGATAAGGAGATAGCAAAAAATCACTTTAGAACGAACAAGAATAAGCAGCTAGAAGAAGCAAAGAGAATGTTAAAAGAGGAAGATGATTTTCGTAAGATGGAAAAAGGCTGGAAGATTTTGAATGAATTTTCTGAAGCAGAATTTGCGAATAGCCCTGAAGATATTGTTGAGTTGAATAAAGTTAAGGTTGAGATGTCGGCAATACAGATAAGACTTGCAATTGATAGGTTTTTTTACGGAAAAAAGGATAGCCCGTTTACTGATAAAAATAGTTTAGATTCTTATTTGGATGATTTAATAAAGAAAATCAAAAATGACGTACCTGATTCATAAGTAAGTTTTTGCAGGATAGTTAGAATTTATTTTTTTGTCATTGCGAGCGAAGAGGCGAAGCCTCGTAACGAAGCAATCTCGTTTTTAAAGAATAGATTGCTTCGTCGGCTTATGGCCTCCTCGCAATGACAAAAGTAACATGAAATCATTTCGTTGCTTTAGATCTCAAAAGGAACTCGCAATGACGGGTTGGTTGTTATGGCAGCAGAGAGACATTATTATGTTTACCTGATGACTAACAAGAAAAATGCGGTTATTTACACTGGAGTTACAAACGACCTGATCAGAAGGGTCTATGAGCATAAAGAGAAATTGGTTAAGAGTTTTACAAGTAGATACAATATTAATAAGCTGGTTTATTACGAAGTTTTTCGAGATGTAGGTTGTGCCATAATAAGAGAGAAACAGATAAAAGGTGGTTCAAGAGCCAAGAAGATTGAATTGATCAATAGCATGAATTTAGAATGGAATGATTTGTATGATGGGTTGTTGTAATATTTTTTTGTCATTGCGAGCGTAGGGGGTTCACCCCCGAATTGGGCGAAGCAATCTCGTCTTTAAAGTAATAGATTGCTTCGTCGGCTTATAGCCTCCTCGCAATGACAAGAGTAATATGAAATTGTTTCGTTGCTTTAAACCCCGAAAGGGGCTCGCAATGACGGAAGTACGGCAGTAATGGATCAAGGGGAATTTAGTATATGTCAAGGATAGGCGTCTTTGTATGCCAGTGCGGCAATAACATAGAGAGCACCGTTGATACCGGGCAGGTAGCCAGCGATATGAAGGAAATGCCCGGTGTGGTATTTTCCTGTACGTATAAGTTCATGTGTTCTTCGCCGGGTCAGGAGATGGTGCGTCAGGCCATTAAAGATAAACGCCTGGACGGCATCGTCGTATCGGCATGCTCTCCGCATATGCACGAGAAGACCTTCCGCAAGGCCAGCGAGAGCGCGGGGTTGAACCCCTATAAATGCGAGATAGTCAATATACGCGAGCAGTGCTCCTGGGTGCACCACGATACGACGAAAAAAATAGGCACGCGTAAAAGCAACGACCTGACGCGTATGATAATAGAGAGGCTCAAGAAGAACAAGCCGCTCAAAAAGATCAATATCCCTGTCAATAAGAAGGCGCTCGTCATCGGCGGCGGTATCGCCGGCATACAGGCGGCCCTTGATATCGCCGACGGCGGACGCGAGGTCATACTTGTCGAGAGAGAGCCGTCTATCGGCGGCAATATGGCAAGGCTCTCCGAGACCTTCCCTACGATGGATTGTTCGCAGTGTATCTTGACGCCAAAGATGGTCGAGGCCGAGCTGCACGATAAAATAAAGATACTGACTTATTCAGAGGTCGAGAAACTCGACGGCTATATAGGTAACTTTACCGTAACGATAAAAAAGAAAGCAAAATACGTTGACGAATCGACATGCACGGGCTGTGGCGAATGTATGGAGAAGTGTCCGTTTAAGGCCGATAGCGAGTTCGAGCTGGGCCTTAATAAAAGAAAGGTCATCTATACGCCGTTTCCTCAGGCCGTGCCGAATATCCCGGTAATAGATGCGCCAAACTGCGTGATGCTTACAAAGGGCAAGTGCGGAATATGCGCAAAGGTCTGCGGCCCGGGCTCAATAGATTTCGAGCAGAAGGATGAATTTATAGAAGAGCAGGTCGGTGCGGTCGTTGTCGCGACTGGCTACGATCTTATGCCGAACGAACGCTTTGGTGAGTACGGCTACGGTAAGATAAAGGACGTAGTAAGCGGTATGCAGTTTGAGAGGCTCGCCTCTTCATCCGGGCCAACAGGTGGGCAGATCTTTAGGCCTTCGGATGGTAAGGTTCCCGAGCAGATTGTATTTTTGCAGTGCATCGGATCAAGGGACGAGGCAAAGGGCGTATCGTACTGCTCTAAGATCTGCTGTATGTATACGGCAAAGCATACGATGCTTTATAAGCATAAGGTACACGACGGTCAGGCATATGTCTTTTATATGGATATCAGAGCCGGCGGTAAGAGGTACGAAGAATTTACTCGCCGTGCGCAGGAGCAGGAAGATGCTATGTACCTGCGAGGACGTGTTGCGCGAATATATGAACGTGACGGTAAAGTAGTCGTACAGGGCGCAGATACCCTAAGCGGAACGCAGGTTGTGATAGAGGCCGATATGGTCGTTCTAGCTACGGCTCTTGTCTCAAGGCCAGGGGCTGATTCTCTGGCGCAGAAGCTCGGTATTGGTTACGATAAATATAAGTTCTATAACGAGTATCATCCAAAACTTAAGCCGGTTGAGACCGTGACGGCTGGAATATTTTTATCTGGTGCCTGCGTTGGCCCGATGGATATCCCTGAGTCAGTTAGTATGGGTAGTGCCTCGGCAAGTAAGGTTTTGGCACTCTTCTCAAGCGATGAGATGGCTCGTGAGCCGATAGTTGCAGCCGTTAATAAGCAGCGCTGTAATGCTTGCTGGGACTGCGTTGTCGCGTGTCCGTATACGGCGATTGAAAAAGAAGAAGTTAAAGATAGGCAGGGCAATGTTATTGGTTGGAATGCCAATGTGAATGAAGGTGTTTGTCAGGGTTGTGGAGTCTGTGTTGCGGCGTGCCGCAGTAAGGTCGTGGATCTAGCCGGTTATACCGACGAACAGGTTTTTGCCGCCATCAACGCTTTTTAACTTGTTCGCACTCATAAACGTTCATATACGTTGTCGGGATTTTAGATTTGAAGCCTCACGTACTTAATAGTACGCTCCGTTTCCAATCTTCATCCCTCCTAGTATATGAAGCGTTTCTGAGCACGAAGTGGGAAAAGGCAAGACATAAAAAATAAGACAGTTGTAGGGTGGGCTGTGCCCACCAATTAGTAGTTGCGAGCGTAGGGTCAAAGACCCGTAGCAAAGCAATTTCATTAAAAGGAAAAATATATGTCAGAAGAATTGAAAAAAGTAGCCACGGGCTTTGAACCGAAGATAATGGCATTTGTCTGCAACTGGTGTACCTACGCCGGAGCCGACCTGGCAGGAACAAGCCGGATGGAATATAAAGACAACGTCCGTATTATTAAGCTGCCGTGCACAGGGCGTATCGATCCTTTATTTATTATTAAGGCCTTTGAAAACGGCGCGGACGGCGTGCTCGTCTCTGGCTGTCATCCGGGGGATTGCCATTATACGACAGGCAACTATCATGCCAGAAGGCGTTGGCGTGCATTTAAAAACCTGATGGACTTTACCGGCATTGACGAGACGAGGTTGCAGTTTTCTTGGGTCTCGGCCTCCGAGGCACTTAAATGGGTAGACCTTATTAATAAGGTGACGACGCAGGTAAAGGCAGCAGGGCCTTTTATCGAGTATCAGGGGCTTAGTGAAAAGTACGATGACGGCCTTGGCGAACTGCCTGCTGAGACCGAGGGGGAGTCAAAAGAATGTTAGTCCCAAAAGAGATGACAGACGAGGCCATTGGCCTGCGTGATGCTTTTACCGATATGCTTAAGTCGCGTGGCTATGAGGTTTTTAAGCGCGATTCCTTTATGGTTACCCGTAAGGATCAGATCGTTCATCTTATACAGAACGAGGATGTATCCGGGATACTCTTTGTAAGGGTCTCTAAGCAGGAAGAAGGCCTCTGGGTTATCTACCCGGATAACTTCCGTGCATTCTCAGAGATGACAAATGCCGATGAGAATACCGGGATGTTTCTGGTTTTTCTGGATGATACAACGGCAACCGATAATAGCTTTAGAGGGGTCTTTCTGACCTCTGAAAATATAGACAAGATTGGCCCGACCTTTGAATTAAATGATGACGGACGAATAGATATCACAGGCGAGCAGCTTAGGAAGGAATTCCCTAATAACTGGTTTACGACCTTTGATGAGTGTCTTACGATGCTGGAAGCCCCCGGGCTCTGTAATTATAAGGGCCTTGAAGGATAAAGAGAAGGTAGAGAGGAATATGGAAGCAGAACTTAGAGAGAAGGCAAAGGAACTTTTAGGCTCTGGCGAGATCGGGGTCGTAATAGGTTTCGGCTGGAATAAGCGTAAGACCAGAACGACCCCTGTATTTATTACAAAGGCAGAAGATACAGATAAGCTCGTCTTCAACGCCTATTGCGTAAATAATCTTTCGGTCTATCTAACGCGTAAATACCCTGACGTAAAGGCAATGGGCAAGGCCGCTATAGTTGCAAAGGGCTGCGATATAAAGAACCTTGCCGTTATGATCGCTGAAGGTCAGTTCAAGCGTGATGATACCTATATAATAGGTATGACCTGCTCGGGTGTTGGTTATAAGCAGGAACTCATTGAGGCAAATGGCGGAGAGCTGAAGCCTGAAATCATGCCGGTAAAGTGCCATAACTGTGACGTGCGTAATCCGCATATAAGTGACGCTGTGATAGGAGAGACCACAGATTTTACCCCGCCCGAAGAACCGGTAGGGATGGTCTTTGATAAGATTAAACAAATAGAAGCGATGGACGCTAAAGGTCGCTTTGGTTTTTGGGAGGAGCATTTCTCAAGGTGCATAAAGTGCTATGCTTGTCGCCAAGTCTGTTCGTTATGTTATTGCGACAGGTGTATTACCGATAAGAATACGCCGCAGTGGATCGATAGCTCGGCGCACGCCCGTGGCAATTTTTCTTGGAATCTAGTCCGTGCGATGCATCTGACAGGGCGCTGTACCTTCTGCGGAGAATGTGAGAGGGCGTGCCCGGTTAATATTCCGCTTAACGTAATTAATAAAAAGATGGCGGTTGTTATGGAAGATGCCTTTGATCACCGCTCTGGTTATGACCCGGAGGTGCATCCGCCGATGATTGTTTTTGATATTGAAAACGACAAGGAAGAGTTTATAAAGTAGTTTTCACGTCCGTAAATGACCATAGGCGTTGTCATGGCTGCGGTGTCAAGTCCTCACGTACCCTACAAGTACGTTGCGGTTTAACACCTTGCCCTTCCTAGCCTTTGGAACATTTACAAACGTGAATTTGGAGATACCATATTGTGCCCCGAAGGGGCTTTGCTTCCGGTGCAACCGGTCTGAGCACGAAGTGGGAAAGACAAAACAAGACAAGGCAAAGAAGGCATAAAGAATTTATGATTAAAACACTATTTAAAAAAGATGCTCTGGCTGGATTAATTGAAGCCGTAAGAAAGGACGGTGGCGAGTTCGTCGCTCCGACTCTGGTGGCTCGCCAGGCAAGTTATAAGGCTGTTACCGACGCGGCGGCTATTGAGACCGATTATATCGTTCCGCAGAATTCTTTTAAGGAAGTCCTCTTTCCTCAGAGCGAGGCGATAGCGACCTTTAAAGAGGCCGGAACTAATATGGCTGGCGTAGAGGTCAATGCAAAGGATACCGTTGTTTTCGGTTCGCGTCCGTGTGACGCTGCGAGTGTAGCGTCGCTTAGAAGCGTCTTTACATGGGACTTCGTAGATGAGTTCTATACCACGCGCGAAGACAAGGCTGTGGTAATAAGCATAGCCTGTACAAAAGGCGATAGCTCTTGCTTCTGTACATCCGTAGGGCTCGCACCAGATGCCACAGAGGGTAGTGACGTCCTTCTGCGGGAGACCGAGGACGGCGACTTCTCGGCAGAGGCAGTAACAGATAAGGGTAAGACCTTTGTAAAGAAGCATAAGGACGTCTTTACTACGTGTAAGGCCGCTAAAGAAATAGCGATATTCGAGCCTGTTAAGCTAGACAAGGTAGATCTTGATAAGGTAGGCGAGTCGCTAGCCGATACGACCCATTACGATAACGACAAGATGTGGGGAGATATCGCACGGAAGTGCATAGGCTGCGGAGCATGTACTTATTCGTGCCCGACCTGCCATTGTTTTGATATCGTTGATGAGGGCTCGTTCTTCGAGGGCGAGAGGCGCAAGAACTGGGATGCATGCCAGTTTGACTTTTTTACGTTGCATGCCAGCGGCCATAATCCCAGAGATACGCAGTATAAAAGGTGGCGTAACCGCTTTATGTGTAAGTTTAAGATATACCCCGGGAAGTTCAAGACCAAGGGATGTGTTGGTTGCGGGCGGTGCGTAAGGGTTTGTCCGGTTCGTCTGGATATAACAGAGGTTATGGAAGAATTATCGTAATACATGTTTCGCACTCATAAATGACCTGCTGCGTTGTCAGGACTTCAAGCTCTAATCCTTACGTACCTAAAAGTACGTTGCGGTAAAAGCCTTTTTCCTTCCTAGCATCAGGAAGATTTCTGAGCACGAATTGGGAAAGGTAAGAATGTTTTACAAAGAGGTGAAGGTTGTAAATTTGTCATGCTGAATTTATTTCAGCATCTGTTTTTAAAAAGACGAGATTGTTTTGGCTAAAAAAAGATTTAGCCTCGCAATGACAAATAAAGGTGGTTTTGTAGGGTGGTACAGTTTGCTAAATTGTCATTGCGAGGAGTTTTAAAACGACGAAGCAATCTATTTTTTAAAAAGCGAGATTGCTTCGTTTAATCGTTTAAGACGGGTTGTCGCGAAAAGATCAGCATCACAATGATCAATAAAGGTATTAGATAAAGAAAAGTAACGGAGTTATACTTAATTATGAGTAATATTTATCTGCCGCATGCGGTTAAAATAGAAGATATCTATCACGAAGCCCCGGATGTGACAAGCTTCCGTCTGGTCTTTGAGAATGAAGAATTAAGGGACAATTTTGAGTTTCGCACGGGCCAGTTTGGTCTTTATTCGGTTGCCGGCTACGGTGAGGCTACATTCTGTATTGCATCACCATCGACCCGTAAGGGTTATATCCAGTGTACCTTCAGGGCCACCGGGCGTGTAACCAATGCTCTTTCGCAGTTAAATATCGGCGATTCAATAGGCTTTAGAGGCCCGTACGGCAATTCTTTTCCTGTTGAAGAGTGGAAGGGTAAGAACCTGGTATTTATAGCTGGCGGTATCGGGCTTCCTCCTGTCCGGTCGGTCATCTGGACATGCCTGGATAGGCGTGAAGACTTTGGTAATATAACGATAGTCTACGGTGCTCGGAAGGTAGAGGACTTAGTATATAAAAATGAACTGGATCACTGGGCCGACCGTGACGACGTAAATCTCGTCCAGACCGTAGACCCAGGTGGTGAGACTCCTGAGTGGAAGGGGAAGGTTGGTTTTGTGCCGACGGTCTTGGAAGAGGCCGCGCCTAGCCCGGACAATACGGTCTGTATTATCTGTGGCCCGCCGATTATGATAAAGTATTGTCTGGTATCTTTAGACAAGCTCGGCTTTAGCGACGATAATGTCTATACCACGCTTGAAAACAAGATGAAGTGCGGCGTTGGTAAATGCGGCAGGTGTAATGTCGGCGATGAGTACGTATGTAAGGACGGCCCTGTCTATACAGCGGCAGAGGTCAAGAGGATGTACAGCGATTTCTAGTCTGGTTGTTTGTATTTTGTCTTTGTCATCTCGGCTTGGTTTTTCAACTGGTGAATGCGAAGGCTTCTAAGTTATTTGACGACCATCAACTCTTTAAAAGAGTTTACTTATGGTACAGGATACAAAAGCTCTCAGGTTGAATGATCTAAGTTTTTATGGCGAACGTACCTATTACGACTTTATGGTCGAGCAGGGTATGGATAGTGCCGACGCCATTATGACCTCTGAGCGTGGCGTGATCGTTGATAAAAATACAGATAAGAAGGTGCACCGGCTGGAAGGCCCAAGTGGCGAGGTCTTCTTTCTTAAATGTTTTGGAGAAAAACGCCTGACCTGTAAGTTGAAGCGTGTCTTTCAGCAGAAACTTTCAAGTCACGGGCGTATAGAGGTTAGAAACCTCCGTTACCTGAACTCGGAGGGTTTTGAGACGGCAGAGCTTCTCTTCTGGGCAAAGACCGGCGGAGATATGATAGACGGTGGTCACTCTTTTGTGGCCTTGAAGGAACTTGAGGGTTATAAAGAATTAGGCCATTTATCTAGAGATGAGTGGAGTAGAGGATGGCTCGGCGCAACATCGGTCTTTTTTAGTCTTTTGGATAAAAGTATTTACTGGCCGGATAGTCATTTAAAGCATTTTTTTATAACCTTTGATGATAGCAGCGTAAAGGTTGCCCTTATAGATCTGCATGGTATGAGGCCCGGAACACGTCTTACAGCCGGCAGACTAGAGAAGATGGTAAGGCGGTTTTTCAAGTTAAGCAGTGAGGCAGATAGAGATAAGGCCGCAGGTATGCTTGAAGAATCTATTCGGGATCGCTCTTTAAGAAAGAGCGTGCTTAAGTTAATAAAAGGACGTACGGCACTGCCTTTCAGCGAAAAGCGTAGTGAGTTGGTATAATTGGTAAGGTAAAGTAGAGCCGTACGTGCGCGGCGGTCGTAATCTATATTAAGATTTTATAATAAGGAGCAAGTTATGGCAAAGTCAAAGGATAAAAAATTACTCAAGCCGCTTGGCACAGGGGATACGACGATACCCCCGAAAGACGCCAAGATGATACCCATATTTATTATGGGCAGGGAGTATATAGTCCCGGAGACGCTGACTATAATGAAGGCCATTGAGTATTCCGGCTATAAATACGTAAGGGGTTGTGGCTGCCGTGGTGGTATCTGTGGGGCCTGTGCTACCTTCTTCCGTTTTACCGGAGACTATAAGCTTCGGGCGGGTCTTGCTTGCCAGACAGTTGTTGATGCTAATATGATAATCGTTCAGTTGCCGTTCTTCCCTGCTAATAGGCCGGGCTACGATCTGGAGGACGTAAACCCTGAGTCTTTGCATGAAGAATTAAGGGCTGTCTATCCAGAGGTCTTTAAATGCGTCGGCTGCGGTACTTGCACCCGGACCTGCCCTATGGATATCGATGTTATGGATTATATAGCACTTATGAAGAGGGGAGACTTAAAGGGAGCTTCGCATAAGAGCTTTGATTGCGTCATGTGCGGGCTTTGTGCTGCTCGGTGTCCGGCGCAGATCTCTCAGTTTACAGCGGCTATGTTTGTCAGAAGGCTCTTTGCCAAGTATGAGATGCCGCAGGCCGAGCACCTTGCCACCAGAGTCAAGGACGTAAATAGCGGTAAGTACGAGAAGATGCTGGATAAGCTTTTAAAGATGAAGCAGGGCGATGTGCAAAAGCTCTATGTAGAGCGTGAGAGGGAGCCGGATATGGCCGAGCTTGGCAACTGGCTGCCAGAGGATAAGACACATCTATAAATTAGTGATTGTTGGTACGGGCCGTTTGCTTTTGCAGAGCGGCCGAAACCGGTAACGATCTTTTACGGAGGATAGTATGAGTAGTGGGTATACAAGCGAATTTCAAAAGCTTATAAGAAATGTCGAGGCAACGCGCCCCAAGCGTATAGAGATAGCCAAGAAAGGAGAACACTTTCCGGCTCTTACGATGGATCAGCGTAAAGAGTGGCTAGACCTCTACCACCCTGATTATAAGGATGAGGGTAGGCGTAAGGTCGCTCTGGGGCCGAACAAGGGAGATATTCTCCCTGAAGAGGTCGCAGCCCTGCTTGAGTCTCGTACCATGCTTGATATAGATAACGTAGACCTAACCAAGTCTGACTATGAAACCGATGTTCTGGTCCTTGGTGCGGGCGGCTCTGGAACGGCTGCGGCACTTACGGCAGTGGATGCAGGGTGTGATGTGATACTTGCTACAAAGCTCCGCCACGGCGATTCTAATACGGTTATGGCAGAGGGCGGCATCCAGTGCGCGGATCAGGAAGGGGACTCTCCTTATTATCATTACCTTGATGTTATCGGTGGTGGGCATTTCAGCAATAAGCCGGAGCTCGTAGCAGCCCTAGCTAATGATGCGCCTCTTACGATCCATTGGCTCGAGCAGCTTGGTATGATGTTTGATAAACTGCCAGGCGGGCGCATGAAGGTTAGGCACGGCGGTGGTACATCAAGGAAGCGTATGCACTCGGCCGGAGATATGACAGGGGCCGAGATAATGCGAGTCGTCCGTGATGAGGCGCGTAATCGCACCGACAAGATAAAGGTTCTGGAGTTTTCTCCGGCAGTAGAGTTGCTGACGGCTAAGGACGGCAGTGTCTGCGGAGCGATCTTATATAACCTGGAGACGAAGGAATATTATATTGTTAAGGCCAAGTCCGTTGTTATAGCTACGGGTGGTTTTGGCAGGCTTCACATTCAGGGTTTCCCTACGACCAACCATTACGGCGCAACCGCCGATGGTATAGTTATGGCCTATAGGGCCGGTGCCGAGTTGCAGGATCTGGATAGTACGCAGTATCATCCGACAGGCTGCATCTTCCCGGAGCAAAATGTCGGCCTGCTTATAACTGAAAAGGTCCGTGGCCTTGGCGCACAGCTTCTTAATATAGATGGCGAGCAGTTCTGCTTTCCGCTTGAGCCAAGAGATGTTGAGTCGGCCTGTATCTTGAGGGAGTGTCTTGATATCGAAAAGGGCATACAGACTCCAACTGGGCGGTACGGCGTATGGCTTGACTCACCGATGATCGATATACTGCACGGAGAGGGTACGGTAAGGAAAGAGCTTCCGGCAAAGTATATACAGTTTAAGCGTTATAATATTGATATTAGTAAGGTGCCGATGCTTGTCTATCCGACGCTTCATTATCAAAACGGCGGTCTGGCCATAGATGATAAGAGTCAGACTAATGTAGCCGGGCTTTATGCCTCGGGCGAGGTCTCGGGCGGCGTGCATGGAAGAAACAGGCTTATGGGTAATTCTCTTTTGGATGTTCTAGTCTTTGGAAGACGAGCCGGAACGAGTGCTGCTGAGAATGCAAAGTCTATAAAAGCACATCCTGATGCTACGCTTAATCACTTAAAGGCCTTTGATAAAGAGCTTAAAAAGGCAGGTGTGACTGATCCTATGACAGGACCGATTATTCTGCCGGAGTACACGCCGGAGCATGTTAAGAGTAGGCAGTGGGACTAATCAAAATAGGTAGAGTGCTTCATTAAAGGCTTTTAACTTGACTATTTTAACACGTTAAGGCATAAGTGTAGTCCCGACGATTTAGTTGTTGGCAGTGCGTACAGCTTATTTATACTCGTATTTGAGAGAGACGATACTAGAGAGCTGCCAGAGATATTTTCAACATGGTTGGCTGCAACCGCCTGAGTGGCTTGAGTCGCTTATGGTGGACTGAACCGTCTCAGACGGCATGGAGGGTTTAATGAACATCCACGAGTACCAGTCAAAAGCACTTTTAAAGAAATACGGTGTAAAGGTTCCAAGCGGTAAGGTTGTATTTACGCCGAGCGAGGCAGAGACCGCAGCAGAAGAGTTGTTTGCTACAAATTCGGTAATAGTTGTCAAGGCACAGATCCATGCCGGTGGTCGAGGAAAGGCCGGTGGTGTTAAGGTTGTTAAGAGCAAGGAAGAGGCCGTTGAATTTGCCAGAGGCCTTCTTGGTAAAACACTTGTTACCCACCAGACAGGGCCGGAAGGAAAAGAAGTAAAGAAGCTCTTGCTTGAGCAGGGCTGTAGCATAGCAAAAGAATATTACGTTGGTCTGGTAGTAGACAGAGGCAGCCAGCGCGTCTGCATGATGGCCTCTAGCGAGGGCGGCATGGAGATTGAAGAGGTCGCCGCCAACTCTCCCGAGAAGATCCTAAAAGAATTCATAGACCCCGCTACGGGGCTCATGCCGTATCAGGCACGTAACCTTGCCTTTGCAATAGGGCTCGGTGATTCCGATGACAAAAAAATAGTAAATAAAGCTGTTAAGTTTATGATGGCCCTTTACCGGGCATTTGTTGAGCTTGACGCCTCTATGGTCGAGATCAATCCGCTCGTTACAACGACCGATGGCGATGTGATGGCCTTGGATGCAAAGATCAGCTTTGATGAGAGTGCGCTCTTTAGGCATAAAGATATCGAAGAGATGCGCGACCTTGATGAAGAGGATGCCCGTGAATTAGCGGCAGCCCGTTTTAATCTTAATTACATTGCTCTAGACGGCAGCATAGGTTGTATGGTCAATGGTGCTGGGCTTGCCATGGCAACGATGGATATGATTAAGAGAAGTGGCGGCAGCCCTGCTAACTTTCTTGATGTCGGTGGCGGTGCAACGAAAGAGACCGTTACCGAGGCCTTTAAGATTATTATGAGCGATGATAGTGTCAAGGCGATGCTTGTTAATATCTTTGGCGGGATTATGCGTTGCGATATTATAGCAGAAGGCATTGTTGCTGCTGCTAAGGACGTCGGCGTAAAGGTGCCGCTGATAGTCAGGCTTCAGGGTACGAATGTAGAGCAGGGGAGAGAGATACTCAAGAACTCCGGCATAGATATTATTACAGCCGAGCATATGGATGAGGCCGCAGATAAGGCCGTTGCTGCTGTAGGCGGGGAGGCGTTAGCATGAGTATTATAATAAACAAAGATACAAAGGTAATTTGTCAGGGTATAACAGGGGCTCAGGGTACTTTTCATAGCCAGCAAATGGTTGCTTACGGCACGCAGATGGTTGGCGGTGTTACGCCCGGTAAGGGTGGTGTTATGGTTGATGCTATCCCTGTTTTTGATACTGTTGCAGAGGCAAAGGCCGAGACCGATTGCGACGCAACTGTTATATATGTCCCTGCGGCCTTTGCGGCAGATGCGATAATGGAAGCTGTTAGTGCGGGTATTGAGACGGTAGTATGCATAACCGAGGGCATCCCTGTTGAAGATATGGTAAAGGTCAGGCGTTTTATGGAAGGTTCTAGCTCAAGACTAATCGGGCCGAACTGTCCAGGTGTTATTACCCCTGACGAGTGTAAGATAGGGATCATGCCGGGTCATATCCATAAGAAGGGAAATGTCGGGGTCGTATCCAGGAGCGGTACGTTAACGTACGAGGCTGTTGATCAGCTCACAAGGCTTGGCCTTGGTCAGTCAACTTGTGTTGGCATAGGCGGAGACCCTATTAATGGAACTAACTTTATAGATGTAGTATCGCTCTTTGAGGCTGACCCGGAAACTAGTGCTATAGTTATGATCGGAGAGATAGGCGGTAGCGCAGAGGAAGAGGCAGCGGACTATATCAAGGCGAATGTCACCAAGCCTGTCGTATCATATATAGCAGGGGTTACTGCACCTGCCGGAAAGAGGATGGGGCACGCCGGAGCTATCATAGCCGGTGGTAAGGGGACAGCCGATGAGAAGTACGCGGCTCTTGAGGCTGCTGGTGTAAGGACTACGCGCTCTACTGCGGATATTGGTAAGACCGTTCTAGAAGTTTTAGAAAAAGTATGATATAGGTTAGACTGGGTTTATGGTTTTTAAGTTTTGCCTAGTCCGAGCTTGATAGTTTAGAACAGATAAACAGATAAAAAGTAGGATGGAGGCGTGATGACCGAGGCTGCAGAGAAGATATTACCAAGAATAGAAATTGATCCGAAACGTTGTAAAGGCTGTAGCATCTGTGTGGACTTTTGTCCGACAAATGTATTAGAGATGAAGGGGGCACTGGCTACCGTAGTGAAGCTAGAGGCTTGCACCAGATGTGATCTTTGTGATCTTAGGTGTCCTGATTTTGCAATAAGGGTATTCGATTAATCGTAATATAAGTAAAATTGAATTAAGCATATAGTCTTAATGTGGAGGTTTTGTTTAAATGGCGGCAGAAAGAGTAAAGAAACTTATGCAGGGTAATGAGGCTTGCGCAGAAGGTGCACTATACGCAGGTTGTGAGTTTTACGCAGGCTATCCAATAACGCCATCTACAGAGATTGGCGAGATCTTGTCGTATAAACTGCCACTAATAGGTGGTAAATTTATACAGATGGAAGATGAGATTGGTGGGATGGCAGCGACTATCGGTGGTTCGTTGGCCGGCAAGAAAAGTCTTACGGCTACAAGTGGTCCAGGACTGTCACTGAAGCAGGAATGCATTGGCTTTGCAGCAATGGCCGAGGTCCCTTGCGTTATCATCAACGTTATGAGGGGAGGACCTTCTACGGGTTATCCTACAGGGCCTAGTCAATCTGATATAATGGCGACTAAGTGGGGCACTCACGGTGACACTCCTGTGATAGCGGTTACGCCTTCTTACGTTCCTGAGATATTTACAGAAACGGTCAGGGCCTTTAATCTCGCCGAGAAGTACAGGACCCCGGTCTTTGTACTCTTTGATGAGATAATCGGACATATGAGAGAGGTCGTTACTATTCCTCATCCAGGTGAGCTTGAGGTTATTGACAGAGCAAAGACAGATGTCGAGAACAAGGAAGATTACCTTCCTTACGATAACCGCTTTGAGATCCCGCCTTTGGCACCGTTTGGAGAAGGCTACAGGTATCACGTCACGGGGCTTAACCATGACGAGGATGGCTTCCCGACAAATGACTCAAAGAAGATAGATGCTGGTAACAGAAAGATACTTGCAAAGATCGAGAATAACAAAGAAGATATATGGAGCTGTGAGGAGGTTGATACCGAGGATGCAGAGGTTTTGGTGTTCGCATTCGGATCATCGGCTAGGAGCGCAAGCTTTGCAGTACGTGAGGCTCGTAAGCAGGGAATAAAGGCAGGTCTTTTAAGGCCGCTTACGATTTGGCCCTTCCCTGACGAGCCACTTCGCAAGGCTGCTTCAAAGGCAAAGGTCGTAATCGTGCCCGAGCTTAACCTTGGTCAGACTGTATTAGAGGTAGAGCGCACCTTACCTGGAGTAAAGGTTGAGGGACTTCATCGCGTAGATGGTGAGCCAATAACACCTGCTGAGATACTTGAAGTAATAGACAAATACAAATAAACTTGTAAGGCTCTTCCCGACCATTTATGGTTACTAGCTAGATAAACTGGCAGGATGGGAGAGTCTTTAATGACCGCCACGGCGGATCATAGTTAAATTTTTTGGAGGTCTTTAAAGATGGCAGAAGGTGCTGCAGTAAAAAAGAAGCAAAAGGTAAATGTCCCCTTTGATTACGATAAGTATCTAAGGAAAGGCAAACTACCGCATATCTGGTGTCCAGGATGCGGGCACGGTATCGTGCTTAAGTCGCTTCTTCGTGCAATTGACAAAGTCGGGCTTGATAAAAGTAGTATTTGCATGGCTTCAGGTATTGGTTGTTCCAGTAGGACGCCGGGCTATGTAGACTTTAACACTCTGCATTCTCTGCACGGCAGGGCGATAGCCTTTGCAACTGGTGTAAAGCTTGCAAAGCCAGAGATGAACATACTGGTTACAATCGGTGACGGTGATGCTCTTGCTATCGGTGGTAATCACTTTATCCATGCATGTAGGCGTAATATAGATATGACGGTTATTATCTACAGTAATGCAATCTACGGTATGACAGGTGGTCAGGTATCGCCGACGACACCTGAAGGGGCTATGTCAACGACGAGTCCTCACGGTAATATGGAGCCGGCATTTGATGCCTGCGCCGTAGCCGAGGCATCTGGTGCTTCCTTTGTTGCCAGAAGTACGGCATATCATATGCAGGAGCTGGAGAAGGTGCTGACGGCAGCGATAGAGCACAAAGGAATGAGTGTTGTCGAGGTTCTTGATTCATGCCCTGTATACTATGGTCGTCAGAATAAGTACAAGAGTGCTTCTCATATGATGGAGGAGATAGAGAAGAAAGGTACTGTGTCAGGCGCACAGGCAAAGAACCTCTCGGAAGAAGAGATTGGTGATAGGTTTGTACGAGGCATCCTCAAGCAGGATAAAGATGGTGTCGAGTACTGTGATGCGTATGATAATTTGATCGCAAAGGTTCAGGTAAAGAAGTAACGTATAACAACTGAAAGGGGCGGCGGCGAATAGCCGCTGTCCCTAAGATATAATTTGTTAAAAAAGTTTTGATATAAACGGAGGATCTAGATGGGAGACAGATACGAACTGCGTTTTAGTGGGTCAGGTGGTCAGGGAATGATACTTGCGGGTATTGTTATGGCCGAGGCCGCTGCTATATATGATAATAAAGTCGCTGTTCAGAGCCAGTCTTATGGGCCTGAGTCAAGGGGCGGAGCCAGTAAGGCCGAGGTTATAATCAGCGATAGTGGTACAATTGATTATCCTAAGGCAACAGCAATTGACTGTATGTTGGCACTTACTCAGGAGGCATGCACGAAATATCACGGTGATATCAAGAAAGACGGTATACTTCTGATAGACTCTGATGAAGTGAAGGATATACCAGAAGGTGACTTTAAGGTATATTCGTTCCCAATAATCGAAACGGCAAGAGGAGAGCTTGGCAAGATTATTGTTTCCAATATCATCTCTCTTGGATTGATAGCCGAGCTTACCGGCATTGTTAGTCACGGTGCTATGGAGAAGGCGGTCCTAGCGCGTGTACCGGTAGCATTTACCGAACTTAACAAGAAGGCTCTCCAGATCGGTTTCGACAAAGCGAGGGAGCTTAAGGGAAATTAGAGATATTGATTTTTAGTTTGTTTTTAAAGAGAGAGGCGAGTTTGTTTTTGGAGTGCAACTGCACTGCGGAGCAAGGCGTCTCTCTCTTTTTTTTTGGAGGTCTAAGCGTTGGTAATCCATGATGTGATAGTTATAGGGGCTGGGCTTGCCGGGATGCGGGCAGCGGTTGAGCTCGCTGAGGCTGGCCTTGACGTGGCTATTGTTACAAAGGTACATCCGATCAGGAGTCATTCCGTGGCGGCGCAGGGTGGTATAAATGCTGCGATGAATAAGGCCGATTCATGGAAAGACCATATGTATGATACCGCCAAGGGTAGTGATTTTCTTGGTGACCAGGACGCTATTGAGGTGCTCTGTAAAGAGGCCCCTGAAAATATCAAAGAACTAGAGCGTATGGGTGCGATCTTCAACCGTGATGATAAAGGTAATATCGCGCAGCGTGCTTTCGGCGGTGCAGGTTACGCACGTACCTGTTATCTGGCCGATAGGACCGGCCATAGCATGTTGCATATTATCTTTGAGCAGGTAATAGCACGCGGAATTTGCCGCTATAACGAGTGGCATGTGGTCGAGGTTATTGTCGAGGACGGGGTGGCACGGGGAGTTATTGCCATCGAGCTCTTGACCGGCAAGCTGCACAGGCTGCATGCTAAGGCCGTGCTTTTGGCAACCGGCGGTTACGGAAGGGTATTTAGTGCCTCTACCAATGCATTAAGTTCGACAGGTGACGGAATGTCGCTGGCCTTGAGGGCCGGTGCGCCGCTTATGGATATGGAGTTTGTCCAGTTCCATCCGACGACTCTTAAGCGTACCGGCATCTTAATGACCGAGGGTGCGCGCGGAGAGGGCGGATACCTGATAAATGCTAATGGCGATAGGTTTATGCATAAATATGCTCCAAACAAATTGGAGCTAGCCTCGCGCGATGTCGTCTCACGCGCCGAGCAGGAAGAGATAGATGCGGGCTTTGGTGATGACGGCTGTGTCTTTCTTGATCTTCGCCATCTGGGCGAGAAGAAAATAAGTGAAAAACTCCCGCAGATCAGAGATCTGGCGATAAAATTTGAGGGCGTTGACCCTGTCAAAGATCCTATACCAGTAAAGCCCGGGGCGCATTACTCGATGGGTGGTATTATGACCGACATCGATGGTAAGACTCCGATTAAAGGGCTCTTCGCCGCAGGCGAGAGTGCTTGTCTGAGTGTGCACGGAGCCAACAGGCTCGGTGGTAACTCGCTTTTAGAGGCCGTTGTCTTTGGCAGGCGGGTCGGCCGGGGTGTCGCAAAGTTTGCAAAAACAGCTAAGCTCTATCCTTTCCCTGAAGACGCCCTTAAAAACGCAGCGCATGGCATAGCCCTTCTCATGAACAGAGAGGTCGGTGAGAGTGCCTCTAAGATTGTCGATGGCGTTAGAAAGGCGATGCAGAAGCATTGTGGTATTTATAGGGATAAGAAGAGTCTGGAAGAGGGGCTCGCAAAGGTGCGCCAGTTGGCTGCTAAGCTTGATGAGATTGCTCTGGTAGATACAGGGGATATCTTTAATACAGAGATGATAAATGTGCTTGAGCTCGGCCATATCGTTGAGATATCAGAGGCGATGCTGCTCGGTGCCCTGAATAGGGAAGAGAGCAGAGGCTCGCATTCACGCTCGGATTTTCCAACGCGCGATGACGAGAATTGGCTAAAACATACTCTGGTTTATTTAGAAGATGGCAAGTTCAGGGTTGACTATAAGGGCGTATCGATTACGCGTTTTCAACCGGAAGAACGTAAATATTAGGTCTTTATAAAATGCGACAAGTTATAAAATTTAAGATCAAGAGATTCGATCCGATGGGAGCTGAAGGCAACGCGCCTTACTGGCAGGCCTATAATGTCAAGCTCGACCATGGGATGACGGTCCTTGAGGCCCTTCTAAAGATAGAGAAGAATGACGATCCTACCTTGTCTTTTAGGCGTTCGTGCCGCTCGGCTATATGCGGCTCTTGCGCAATAATGATAAACGGCACGAGCAAGCTAGCGTGCCACACCCAGATCGCCCCTGAGTTTGAAAAGCACGGTGAGATGGTGATAGGTCCTCTGGATAACTATCAGGTTTTGAAGGATATGATAGTAGACTTTACGCCTTTCTGGATGAAGATGGAGCGTGTGAAGCCGTATTTAGTGCCGAAAAAAGAACCAAAGGGCGGCTGGGTAATAACCAATGAAGATACCAAGGTAATAGATGCCTCTCAGAAATGTATAATGTGCGGCTCCTGCAATGGTGCTTGTAATAGCCAAGAGATAGATGAGGGATATATAGGGCCTTCGGCCTCGGCAAAGGCGTGGAGGTTTGTGGGAGATATCCGTGAGGGTGATAAGCGCCTCAGGCTCGACCGCATAAGCCAAGAGCACGGTATTTGGGACTGCGTCAGGTGCGTAAGCTGCACAGAGGTCTGCCCGAAAGACGTCGCCCCTATGACTGCAATAGAAAAGCTGCGTGAAGAGGCCCTTGCCGAGGGCTTGGATGATAACCCCGGGGCCAAGCATGCGCTTGCTCTGGTCGATTCGGTTAAGCGCGTAGGTAGGCTGGATGAGGCTACGATGACCTTTAAGACCCTTGGTTTTCTGCGTTCTTTAGGGATGATTCCGTTTGGTCTGAAGATGCAGATGCATGGTAAGATGCCGCATCCGATCTTGTTTCCTGCTATAGGTAAGCTGGATGAAGTACGTGGTATTTATAAGGCTCGTGAGAGGCAGAGAAAAAATGAACGAAAAAAGAAGGGATAAGAAATGGCTTTGAACTACGCATATTATCCGGGCTGCGCCTCGCAGGAGATAACAAAAGAGGCTAATAAGACTACGCGGAAGGTCGCGAAGATTCTGGGTATCGGGCTTCACGAGATGCCGGATGCCAATTGCTGTGGTGCGGGTCTTATGACCGACTACGACCGTAAGCTCTGGCTAACGCTGAATGCGCGTATATTTGCACAGGCCGAGGCCATGGGTATGGATATCATGACGATCTGTTCTACCTGTCTTATGGTTATGAATACGGCCAATAAAGAACTCAGGGACGACCCAGTGCTGCTTAAAGAGGTCAATGACCTGATGGCCAAGGGTGTAGCAAAGGGCAGCGAAGCTGCGCTTTGCTATAGCGGCAAGGTCGAGATAAAGCAGCTTCTGTGGGTATTGGCTGGCGAGTATGGTCTGGAAAAGCTCAAGGCCAAGGTAAAGCGGCCTCTCAGCTGGTTAAAGGCCGCTCCTTTTTATGGCTGTCATACGCTTCGCCCATCGGATGCTCTGGGTTTTGATGACCCAGAGAAGCCCTGGTCTCTAGAGGCCGTAATCAAGGCCTTGGGCGGAGAAGTAGTTGACTATAAAGGTAAAACACGTTGTTGTGGTTTTCAGGTAGATCTGGTCGCACCTGATACGGCTGTCTCGATGACGGCAAAGAGATTGCTAGATGCCAAGGATATGGGTGCTGACTGCATGGTCACTCCGTGCCCGTTCTGTCATATAAACCTTGATAACTATCAGGGGATGGCCGAGAAGAAGGTCGCTAGAAAGATATCCCTTCCCATATTTCACTTGCCACAGCTTGTAGGACTCGCTCTGGGCCTTAACGAGGCTGAAATGGGGCTGGATCGCCATATGGTCTCCCCAGAGAGTGCATTGAACAAGTAAGCAAACTTGTTTCTGGTAGGGTTTAAGTTAAAACAGGTTGGTCTGTCTCAGGTAGCTCCTGCTTCCAAAACGTAGTATACTCTTTTGATAATGTTTTAATGCGCAGATATGCGAAGACCACCGGATTTTTTCAGGTGGTGGAGACTTGGTATTATGTCAGCAGGATTCCAGTGGGAAGAAGAGGCGTTGACGCCTCGGGACAAGGGAGAGAGGGCTTTGAAGGTCAGGTTTATTGTGAATCCTAAGGCCGGTACAGGTGAGAACCTGGCAGCCGCTATTATGGACAGTATCAGAGCCGAGCTTACCGGTCTGCGCGGACTCTTTGAGATCAAGGTCAGCAAATCCCGCCACGATGCACTTAGGCTTTCAAAGGAAGCAGCCGATAAGGAATATGACGCTGTCTTTGCCTGCGGCGGAGACGGAACGGTCAATATTATTGGCTCAGCACTTGTCGGAACGAATACAGTGATGGGGATAATCCCGGCGGGCTCTGGTAACGGGTTGGCGCATGCCCTGGGCATTCCCCAGAAGGTCCAGGGTGCCGTAAGTGTTTTAAACTGCGGGCGTATATTAAAGATGGATGTTGGGACTGCCTGTGAAAAGTATTTTTTCTCTACGGCTGGCGTCGGATTGGACGCGGTGGTGAGTAAGGAATACGGCAAGTGGACCGGCAGCGGCGGGCGAAGGGGGGTCTTGCCTTATCTGCCGATTGTCCTTAAAGAATACCTGATGTCAAGGCCGGAGTGCGTTACGGTAAGGTGGGATGACGATGTCTTTATGGGTCATCCATTGATACTGACCGTAGCCAATACGCGCGAATACGGCGGCGGCGCGGTGATAGCCCCTGAGGCCGAGCCCTTTGACGGCCTGCTTGATGTTTGTCTGATAGAGAAGGCCGGGTGGTTAAAAGACGCTACACTGGCTATGAGGATATTTAGGGGGAATTTAGCTGCTTCAAAGCAGTATAGGAATATAAAGACCAAGGCCGTGACTGTAGTAAGGGGAAGTGCCGGGCTTATTCAGCTCGACGGTGAGACCTTTGCAACAGAGGCAAAGGTAAGTTTCGGTCTTTTGCCACAGGCCCTTCGGGTCTGGGCTTTTTAAGGAGAGGGTGGTGTTATGAGTGATGATCTGAATTTTATAGCTGGCAATAATGCCCTGGAGTACAAGCTCAAGAGTAAGGTCTTTCGAGACCTGTCATCAAAGGAAAAACTCATCCTTGCTTATCGGCATCTGGAAGGACTTCGTCAGATAAACGGAGGCTACGTGGCCTCGCCATATACAGGAGAGCAGGGCGGGGATATGTACAAGGTCTTCTGGCTTCGTGACATTATGTACGCAACCTATGCCAATGAATATATAGGTGCTTACGATAAGATGATAGAGAGCTATAGGCTCGTGTTGCAGATCTTTAAGAAGTATAGCCATAAGATAACAAACGGTGCGCGTAAACGCCATTATATGGGCAGTTGCGCAGATGAGGTCGTTCACGCTAGAATTCATCCATCATCGCTGGAGGAGATAACGAGCGAATGGGGGCATCATCAACTTGATATTCTGGGTCTTTTTCTCTATAAGAGCGGAGACCTGATAAAGAAAGGGCATAGGGTCCTAGGGGCGGAAGAGGCCGAGGTGCGCATACTTCTGCGTGATATCGTCCTCTATCTGACGACCGTCAGGTGGCACTCGGACCCTGATTTTGGTATGTGGGAGGAAGGCCCTGAGCAGCACTCCTCAAGTGTTGGCTCGGTGCTGGCCGGCCTTACCATGTGGCATGACGACGGCCATTATCACAGTAAATACAGGCATCGGGTGGACCTTTACAACTACGTCCCCGTACCGCAGGAATTCCTTGAAATAGGCCGGGAGTCGCTCAATAAGTTGCTGCCGGCTGAGAGTGTATCAAGGCCCTATGATATGGCGCAGCTAAGTCTTATCTGGCCTTACAATATCGTCACAGAGGTGCAGGCAAAGACGATAATTAGCAATATAGAGACGAATCTTGTCAGAGATAGAGGCGTTATAAGGTATAGAGGAGACGTCTACTATAGTGCTGATAAAGAGAATCCCGTGGGCAATGAGGCACAGTGGCCTCTTGGTTACGCCTGGCTCAGTATCGTCTATTCAAAGCTTGCCAGCCGCTCTATGAGTGTTGGTAAGCTGCTTGGTTCACCTGATGAGTTTATTCGGAAGTCTCAAGAGTATCTCGATAGGCTTGAGGCCGTAATGACCGATGATGGCAAGGTCCCGGAGCTCTATAGCGGAGATAAGATGAACCCTAATGTGCCGCTTGCATGGGCGCAGAGCTTTTATATAGTAGCGCGTCAGAACCTTGCCAATGTTAGAGATGTCGTACAGTTTAATATGGAGCCTGAAGGGCGTAGACCTAAATAAATCGGCAAATCGGCGATGCCGAAGCCAGATAGGCAGCACTGAAGTCTTTTGTGTTGCCGCGTAAGGGCCGTTACCTCATTACAGCCAGTTATTATGATGAGGAGCTGGCACTGGCAGCAGGTCGATATCTTAATTTATCCGTGCCACCTTGGAGGGCCTTGGGTCGGCAACTACGGTCTTTTGAGCCGGGAGCGAGTATAGGCGATGAAGTCCGTTGTCCTTAGAGCCACATTAATAAATATCCTAGGTAATACTCTGCTTTTTTGTCTTAAGCTGTGGGTAGCACTTTTCTCCGGCAGCGTCGCACTCCTCTCCGATGCCTTTAACTCACTTACCGATATAATCTCCTCAATCGCTATCTTCATCTGTGTGCGGGTCTCGGGTAAGGCCCCTGATGAGGACCATCCTTTTGGTCACTCGCGTGCCGAGCCGATTGCCGGGCTGATAGTAGCGATTCTGGCAGGGATTCTGGGTTTTGAGATAATCAGGGAATCAGTCGGTATGCTCCTGCGTGGTGGTGAGGTAGTAGTAAGCCCCTTTGTCGTTGCTGTTCCTTTGATAACAATAGTCGTAAAGTTATTAATGTTTCTTTATTTTAAGGCCGTTGGGCGTGCGGTCAATAGCCCGGCGATTACGGCAAGCTCTGTGGATTCCTTCTGCGACGTCTTTGCCGCACTCGCTGTCCTTGCCGGAATCCTCGGCGTATACCTTGGTTACCCTTTCCTCGACCCTATCGCTGGGCTCTTGATAAGTCTCTGGATAATCTATACCGGCTACTCTATCGGGGTAAAGAATATCGATTACCTGATGGGTAAGGCTCCGGGGGCTGAGTTGACCGCCCAGATAGAAGAGGCGGCGCACCGAGTTGATGGTGTTGTCGGCACTAATACCATCAGGGCGCATTATGTCGGCCACCATATTCATGTCGAGCTGCATGTAGAGGTCGCTAAGGAGATATCAACTCTGGAATCTCACGAAATATGCGTTAGTGTCGAGCAGGCCGTAGAGCGTATGGAGAAGATAGGTAAGGCCTTTATCCATATAGATCCTGTCTAAGACTCTGTCTATTATCCAACTACCCAGATCGAGATGACTTGCCATTAAAACTTAACTAAAGGCCACAGCTTGACATGGTCTTTAAGTGGTGTAGACTCTTTATTGCAGAGTTGCGGGCAAGGCGAGTTCGTTGCTAGGCCCTTCTATTCTTTGCTATTCGATCAAGTTCATCTTTGTTAACTTGGGTCATCCTGGAGTATATTTTCATCTTCGGTCTTTCGGCCGAAGATGAAAAACACTTTAAGGTACCGAATGCTTTGTTTGAAAGGGCGGTGCACATAGGTATGCCTAGCCCCATTGTTAGGACAGCAAATCAGGCTGAATAAGGTGGATCGTGTCAGCCTTTACCGGGTTTGTTAGTTCTGTTTCTTTATCGAAATATACTTCAAAGGGAGTGCGATAGTCAAGAGACTCGTGGATCC
>JAJRSM010000021.1 GCA_024278765.1 Deltaproteobacteria bacterium
ACCTACAGAGAAGAGGTACTCGATATGTACGTCTTTAGATACTTGAGTGAAGTACGCGAGATAACCGTAGATTGGATAACTGAATACAACGAAGAGAGGCCTCACGAATCGCTTGGGAACTTGACTCCGGCAGAGTATCTGTCCAAACACTTAAAACAGGAAAACTCTAATTTAGACTGGCACTAAATAAGGGAGGTTTACAACTGGGCAGCAGCTCGTGAGTATTGATGTTTCTGCCATCCTCGTTAAATCTTCCAGTTAATTCACAACCTATTTTACGGTCTTTTATCTTGCAACGGAAGAAGTTAAATTTACTCGTATCATAACTCTCTCCGCCCTCTATAACGGTGAAATAAAGTCTGTTGTTTTTATCTACTGCATCGAAATGGATGCTATGGTTAGGTTTAGGGCCAAAGCCCAGTGCCTCAAAATCGTGTTCTTTAGACCAGCTATTTTCTTTATCAAATATTTCTATGCCCAGGCTGTGACCATTGCCCCATATCATGGTTGCAATTCCTGATGAGTCGGCAAGCCAGCGAGTAGATCCGTAGACCCATTCGTTGGTTAGCCATACTTTTTCCCATTGTAGTTCTGGTATGTGCAAGTCGGAGTCGTGCTTGTTTCCGAGCAGAACCATTGTTCCGTCCGGGGAGACGAGTTCTTTGCTATCGTCGCGAACAACCGCAAATTTTTCTTGTTTACCGGTTGCTATCTCTAACCGGTGTATGTCAAATATGTGGCCGTGCCACCCCGGGCCGTCTAGACCTATTAGTTTTTCTGGCGACTTGCCCCGTTTATCTTTATAGACTCGTGAGCTGTCGTTTCCTTCGTAAATAACCCATTTTCCGTCAGGAGTACATCCTGTGGTATATTTAACTTTTTTTGTGGCAAGTTTTATACTATCTCCATTTAACCCAATTCACTCAATCCCGAATTTATCGCTCTCGATCAAAAGCCCCGTACTTTCGCACCAGCCTAAAATATGAAAAGGTGTTCCTTCTCCGGCATCCTTCACAACTAGTATCTCTTTTTGAGTTTTGGTCTTTGCTGGTTTGGCAGCTTCCTTTCCTATTGCAATGCTGGAAAGGGAGAAAATTGACAACATAACTAATGAAAAGGTAGTGGCGAATTTTTTATAAAGGTTTTTTATTCTACCTCTAAATATGTATCATATTGTTTTTACTGAGAAAACTGCATGAAGTTATTCTACCATCTGGTTAAATATGGGGGGGTGTGAGTAGGAAAATTAAAGATGTGAATTAAACGGAGGTCAGACTTTGCACTTCTTTCTTGTCTTGTTCCCGTTTAGGTCATCATCCGGGTTACGCCACCGTCTGAGGTCGCGCTCCATCAGCATTTCGGCCTCAAGCGGGCCCCAGGTGCCGGGCTCGTAGTTGGGAAAGCTCTGGGGCGGGAAGCTCTCCCAGCCCTCCAGTATTCCGTTGATGATCTTCCAGGACTCTTCTATCTCTTGGGAATGCGGAAAGAGCGTTGCGTCGCCGAGCATCGCGTCATGGATGAGGCGTTCGTATGCCTCGGCCATCTTTACGTCATAGGCCTCTGCGTATGAGAAGTCCATCGTAACCATATCTATGCGGTTGGTGCTGCCCGGGTACTTTATGTTGAAGCTGAAGTTAATGCCCTCGTCCGGCTGGATCTTTAAGACCAGGACGTTACTGTTCGGGCAGCCCGTAATTGATTTGGTAAAGAGGCAATGAGGGACCTCTTTAAAGTGAATGGCTATTTCGGTTAATCGTTCGGGCAGGCATTTGCCGGTCCTTATATAGAAGGGCACGCCGGACCAACGCCAGTTGTCGATAAAGAGTTTTAAGGCTGCAAAGGTCTCGATATCAGACTCGGGATCGACATGCATCTCGTCGCGGTAGCCCTTTATATCACCGGCCTCTTCTGTGACCTTTCCGTACTGGCCTCTGACTGCAAAACGCTGGACCGTCTCCGGGGCTATCGGGCGAAGGGATTTAAGGAGTTCTATCTTTTTAGTGCGGATGACCTCGGCGTCCATACTGGAGGGCGGCTCCATTGCGACAAGTGTCAAGAGCTGCATGATGTGGTTCTGTACCATGTCTCTGAGAGTTCCCGAGCCTTCAAAGTACTTACCCCGGTCGCCAACCCCGACGCTCTCGGCAACTGTTATCTGAACGTGGTCCACGTAACGCCTGTTCCATGTGGGCTCGTATATTCCGTTGGCAAAGCGGAAAAATAAGATGTTCTGGACTGTTTCCTTTCCCAGGTAGTGATCTATCCGGTATACCTGATCTTCATCAAAACGCTCAAGAGTTAGTTTATTCAGGTCTCTGGCACTCTTTAGGTCGCGCCCAAAGGGTTTTTCTATTATTATCTTGGGTTTGTTTGGTTCGTCGCCCTTATGCGATAGTCCGGCGTTGTCTAGCATCTCTATTATTTTAGGGAAGAAGCGTGGGGGAGTGGCAAAGTAGTAAAGGCGCGAGCAAGGTGTGCCGCACTACTGGTCCAGTTCATTTAGCTGTGGCTTTAGACGCTCGAAGCCGTCTTTGTCTTCAAAAGAGGCCGATACAAAGCGGGAGACGCTAAAGAGTTGAGCGCAGGTCTTGTCGTTGACCGGTTTATACTGCGAATGCTCGTGGACGGCGGCCTCGGCGAATCCTTTGAACTCATGGTCGTCTATCTGGCGCGTGGCAAAACCTACGATATTGAAGTGTTTAGGCAGCATCTTGAGTTCAAGGAGTCTGTAGAGGGCGGGTAAGAGTTTTTTCTGGGATAGATCTCCGGTAGCTCCGAAGATAACCATGGTTGTTGCCCCGGGTTTTATTGTATCCATTCGTTTTTCCTCATACTTATTAAAGTGTTAAGATAAACTCTAGCATACGCAGGGAATTTGTCAATCTTAGCCGTCCTTACGTCTTGTTCGCAACTTTGTTACTCTGAATATGACCATGTAGGTTTTTTTGTGTTTTCAAGGTTCATTTACGGACTGTTGTCGTAGTGGTAGAGAATAAAAATAGTTGCAATAGCAAGTGTTTATATGGTAGATTTGATAAAATTTGCACAAAAAAGGCACTGAATTATCATTAGGTAGTTTGTCTCTTTGTATGGTCTCGGTATGACTTCCTTGAGTTCTTGGTATCAACCTTTAAAGAGGGTAACCTGAAATGAAGATAATAAGGTCGATATTCTTAGTGTCTCTCGTCTTTTTGGCCTCCTGTGTTACACCGGCGGTGCAGGACTTGCAGACTCGGTTTTCTTCGCCTCCTTCTTCCTCCTTCGCCAGGGTCTTGGTGTACCTGCATCTCACAGCCTCGTCTACTGACCTTGAATTCAGTATAACCCAGGCCTCATTGATCGATGGTGAGGGGGGCAGTCACGACCTGTTGCATGCACCGGTAAATGTAAGCTCTGTGGATGTTGGAAAAAGTCAGGTACTGCTTGTCGAGGGTTTTGTTGCTCCAGGCGATTATATTGGTTTACGCCTTGCTTTTAGCCGCGCATCTATCGGTCGCGGCGGTAAGAGGGCCAATCTTATTTTGCCGGAGAAGGGCGGCGAGTTTGAGGCTTCTTTAAATCTTGAACTGGACGGCGGGCAGAGCACCGTGCTCAGCCTTGAGTGGAACCCTTCGGCATCTGTAGAGAAGAGAGTTGTATTTACTCCTGCCATAACAGTAGAGACTCAAAGGCCATCGGCCAGAGGCCTGCTGCTTTATATCTCCAATAGTGGATCAAATTACGTAACTGTCATTGATAGGAGTCTTGAGCGGGTCATCGGAGCGGTAACGGTTGGGGACGGCCCAAGGGCAATGGCCCTTAATAAGCGCAATGACATGCTTTACGTGCTTAATTCGCGTTCGCATTCAATATCGGTCATCGATGCCTTGTATCTGGAGCTGCGCGATACCATTGATCTGACCGCAGGGATTAACCCAACGGATATGACCTTTATGCCTGACGAGTTTGATGCTACCGATGGTAAGCTTTATATAGTAAACAGATCCAGCAACGATGTGGTTTTGGTTGATACCGCATCAAGCCGTGTAATGAAGGCAGTCCCTGTCGGGCACAGACCGTCGTTTGTTTTGGGTGATAAAGATCGTCGCGAGATTTATGTAACCAATGAACTTTCCAATACACTTAGCATAATAAGTACGATTGACGACCTGGTTGTTGCTACTATAAGGGTTGATGGTAGTCCGGTAGGTTTGGCCCTTGGTGATGACAAGGTATATGTTTTTAATCAGGGGTCAAACTCAATATCAGTGGTCTCGCCTTCGGACAGAGTAATCGTTGATACTTTGATCTTATCTGATCCTCCAAGCAGGGGGATCAAGGCCTTTAACAAGCGTTTCTTTATCTTGAATACTTTAACTGACAAGATAACTTTCTTTAATAGACAAGACGTGCTTACTGCGATAAGAAAGGTAGGTGACTCTCCTATAGGGCTAGCAGCTGATGAGGACCGCAATCGGCTCTACGTCTCTAATTTTGGTTCGAATACGGTCTCTATCATAGACCCGAAAGGAGAGAGGGTCGTAGGCGAGCTTGATGTTGGTAGTAAGCCGTACGGCGTGCTTCTTCTGGATAATCAACAATGACAATAAAACCTGTTTTATTGATTACAGTTATTGCGACATTTGTGTTTTTTGCTGGTTCTCATGTCGCACTGGCTTCCATAGGTGTCAGGGCCAGTTTTTCTGAAAACGAGATTGTTACAGAGACAGCTGGAGTAGTTAAAAACTCAACAACGACAACAAAGAACTATAGTCTGAACTTTCAAAAGCAATTGACAAATACTCTATCTTTAAATGGTGATATTCGGTGGACAGATTCGCTAGTTAATATTGATGGGGTAGAGACCAAGACAAAAAATGTATTTCCAATCTTTACATTAAACTACAGCCCTCCCGCGCAGTATAATTTGAGGCTTGGCTATAACAGGACAGAGAGTGCCCCGTCACAGGACGACCGTATAACAACGGCAAATATGAATGCCGGCTTTGCTTTACCAGCTGGCAGGCTTCCGTCTTTTGATTTAAGCTTTAATAAGACTACGACCGAGGACCACGCTAAGGTGCAGCAGATAAATGGCGAGACTGCTACGCTAAGGGCGTCATCGTCATACAAGTTTGAGTACAGAGAGGTGGATGCGAGCATTAATTATAGCTTCAGTCAGACCTCGTCAGAAGACTTTATCGTAGATACTACCACAGAAACACCTACACATTTTTTTTCGACCGATGCTAGTAGGGAGTTTATGGACGGTAAGTTGAAGGCATCAATGAATTATGGTTTTAACTTAAGTGAGACGACTACGGAAAGTCTTGGTACAGCAAGTAGGTTTGAACAAACAGTCGGGCCCTCTACCGGTCTTGAGTTCGGGTATCCGGTTGGCGGGCCGACACCGCTGGTTATGACAGGTGAGCCGCAGCTTATAGATAACGATAGAAATACCGCAGTTGTGCCTTCCTCGGTTGGAGACCCTACGATAGACCTTAGTGTCTCTAATTGGAATATGGGGCTTGGTTTTACCAGCACTCAGGGCATACATGAGCTTAATCTTTATATTACATCTGCGCTTTCGTCGGTTGTTATATCCGGTTATAATTTTGGCTGGCAGGTCTACACCAGCACAAATAATGTCTCTTGGACTGTGTTAGGCTCAAGTGTTAATTATAACTCCGTTTTTCGTCGTTTCGAGTTTGCTTTTTCGGAGACAAATGCGCGGTACTTTAAGATCGTCAATACCCTTAGCCCTCCGACTCTGGGCACTATTGAGGTGACCGAGATTACGGCATTAGGGTTTGCGATAAGTACGCCCAGGAACAGCTTTACCTCTAGTGTTACCCGGGGTTTCAGCGGTCTGACATTGGTTTATTCGCCAACAGACAGGCTTAATCTTGGAATGAATATTACTATTGATACTACATCCGACGAGAGAGATGGTTCAGCCGATATCGAGATAAAAAACAGCCGTTATGGTTTGAACGGAAGGTATGTTGTTATACCTGAGTATATGCAATTTGCCTCTACTTATGCATCAACCATTTCGACACCGTCAAATGGTGATGAGAGTGAGACAAATAGTTACACTGCGGCATTCTCCGTGACGCCACTTGATACGGTAAATGGCAGTGTGTCATATCTTTACTCAGAGAACCTGCTGGCCGGTGCAGTGCAAAGTGAGCAGAACTCTGCTAATATGAGTGTCTTTATGGAGGTATATACAGGGATTGACCTGAATTTAGGTGCAACTATCTCATCTTCCGAGTCGCCGGCGAGTGGTTCTGAGACCGAGAGTAGTTCCTATATATGGGGACTTAAGCTTGAGCCCTGGAAGACGTTGACAATACTGCTCAATGGTAGTAGTTCTGGTGGTGAGAGTACTCAGGGAGGCGTTACTACGACAAGTACCTCGGAGACGCTGGATATGCGCATCTCCTATAACCCGAACAGGAAGCTCTATATGTCAGCTGATTTTGACTTTAAGCCAGAGGTCTCTGAGATCTATAGTTTGACATGGACACCCACACGGACTATTCAGTGCAGGTTTAAGTATAACTCTAATGATACAACTAGTGGTTTTTCTTCAGATTTGAGTTGGCGTCCGTTTAGGCCGATAAGTTTACACACAGGTTATTCAGTTATCTGGACCGACAACTTGACGGATGATCAGGTTGAGACGCTATATACTCGGGCATCGATACGTTTTTAATTTTTATTTTTCTTTCATAAGCTTATGAATAATATAAAAAAACTTGTATAACGGAGTGCGTTAATGTATAATATTAGTGCTATGTTGAATTGTCCAGTCCGTCTTAGACGAGATTGTGCTAAGTTTATTCTGATCGTGTTGCTGCTGACGGTGGCAGGGTGTAGTGGCAGAGTTGTCAGGTATATTAATCCCGAGGCAAACTTTTCGTATATTCGTAAGGTTGCTGTCTTGCCTTTTAATAACCTGACAGGTGACCGTTATGCCGGTGAAAAGGTGCGTGCTGCGTTGACGGTTGAGCTCTTGTCGCGCATGACCTTTGATGTTATGGAGCAGGGAGAGGTAAGTAAGGTCTTGACCCTTGTGATGAGGGCAACAGGTGCTGATGAAGGCATGGTGCTTGAGTTGGACAAAGAGACTTTGAAGCTCCTGGGGGAGAGGCTCGGGGTTCAGGCCGTTATACTAGGCAGTGTTGATGACTACGAGTCCAGAAGGGATGGTGGTGTGGTCTCGGTCTCGATTAGGATGCTTGATACAAGCTCGGGGTTGATTCTGTGGCAGGCAAAGGGGGCGGTATCAGGCTCTAGCTTCACCAAGAAGATGCTCGGACTTGATAGTACAAATACCAGTGACCTTACTCGTAAGGTTGTAAGACGTGTCTTAAATACATTGCTTTAAGTTTTAGCCGGGCTTTGATTGCTTGTTTTATTTAAAAGACCGGAACCTGTTGAAAAACCGGGGCTTGTGAGTTTTTAATGAGGATATTTATGCGATTACTTTTAAAAAAATATAAGGGTCTGTCTTCTGTTCCGGCTAAAGCGGTTTTAAATATTGGCCTCTGGAGCTCTCCGTTGTTGCTAAAGGGCTTTGCCGTGAGTATTGTCTTGGCCGTGGCTCTTTTGGTAACCGTCTCTGTGATGGCAGAAGATACCTCAAAACATACAAATACAAGTAGACTTTTAGAGAACGACACAAATGACACAAAACTTGCTCCTGTAAGAGTTGTTGCGCCAAGCGAGGTTGTATCACTGTCAAGCCTGGCGATCTTGCCACTAGAGAACCTCTCGGACAATCCTTTGGCCGCAACCATGATGACTGATTACCTGAAAAACGAGTTCAGGGATAGGGGGCTTTACAATATCGCAAAGACAAAAGATGTTAACCGGTTCTTGGCTCGTCGCAGGATACGTTATACCGGTGCTATTACCAGGATCGCCGTTAGAGAGATGGGAAAGGTTCTTGGTGTTGATGGAGTGTTTATCGGTACTATCAATTATTATTCTATAGTTGGCGATACTCTTATTGTAGGTCTGAACTGTCGTATGTTAAGTGTCTCTGATGGTCGAATAGTATGGGCTGACAATATAACCTATACGAGCAAAGATTTTGAAGGGGTTTTAGGGTTAGGTTCAGTTAAGAGCATAGACGCGCTGGCCTCTATGGTTGTTAAAGATCTGATCGGATCTCTAAAAGACAGGTTCTTTGTCCGAGACAGCTATTACGGTCCTTTTGATATAGAGCGGGTTATAACTTATCCTGTGATGGGGCAGTCAGGCGGTACGAGAGATATAAATGTAAGATTTTTAAACCTTACAGACGAGCCTACGAGAGTAACGGCCTTTATGGGCACTACCGAGTATGAGCTTAAAAGGGTCTCTTTTGGTACGTACGAGGGGGCTGTCGATGCTCCTGAAGCCGAGGGCATACACTTAATTGATGTGGTTGCAGTGGCCTCTGATAGTAAATCCTACGCCTTCAGTGCAGTGGGTAAGGTTGTTGTCGATGATACCCCGCCGGTTATATCCATGTATGCCAGTCGAGATGTCTTCTCAACAAAGAAGAGAGGTTTTGTAGTCTTTGAGCCAAAGCTTATAAGCTTTGAGGAGATAGATGAGTGGGATGTGAGCATCACCGATAGCGAGGGAGTGGTGGTCAGGAGTGATAGGGGGTACGGTCGTATGCCGGTAAGGCTTGTGTGGAAGGGCACTAGCTCAACACGGTCACTGGTGAAAGATGGCAGCTATACCTTTACCTTACAGGTAAAGGATCCTTCCGGCAATGTCGCAAAGGTTTCTAATGTCGTAATGGTTAAGAACTCGCCTCCGGCTATTGATGTTGATGTGGATATTGTAGAGGATACAGTACTCTTTAGTTTTAACTACAGCCCTGATGAACCGATTGAGAGTTGGAGTATAGCTATAGTTGATAGAGGAGGCAATATTATAAAAATGCTCTCCGGTGAAGGAAGGACCTTGCCCGAACGCTTTGAGTATCCAATAGGTAAGGACTACGATGTTAAGAAGTTGAGTTTTAAAGTAGAGGCAAAGGACGTTGCCGGCAACAAGTTTGAGATGATCAAGACCATACCTTCTCTCTTTGCCAATAAAACACCATTTGCAGGGCTCAAAGGTGTGCAGAATGTTATCTGGGACGATTTTTGAGTTCAGGTCTCTGAACCCTATTCATTGAAGTTTGCAAGCAAATAAAATCCTCAATTTTTTCTTGATTAAATCACTTTATAAACATATACTTAGTACGTTGTCTTTTTAAGAGGCCTTTTGTGTTAATCTCAGCGAGTTTAATTGCAGTACAGTTCTGATAAGGTCTTTCTGGTTATGCTTGTTATCTATTTGCGTAGAGATGGATGTTCTGAAATTGGTGGATACCAACGGCTGGAGGGCTACTTTTGGTCAGAAGAAAAAAGATTAATTACTCTGTAAAAGGGCGTATGCAGAAAAGGCTCTTTGTCAGCGTAATGTTCGTGGTCCTTATTAGTGTGGGATTGATGGCCTTGTCATTTTACTTTCTTGCAAATCAAGAGGCCGGTGAAAGCTATCGTCAGTTTCACGTAAATGTAAAGAATCTGCTGGATATGCTCTTGCCAGCTGTTATTATAGCTACTTTGGTAGGGCTTGTTACGGCTTTTATCGTGGCGATGTTTTTACCTCTTAAGTGGGTGGGCCCGGTTTATAGGATTGAACAGGAGCTTAAGACAGGACTCGATAAGGGTAGTCTGAATATGAGCTTTAAACTTCGTGACGGCGATGAGTTTGGTGAATTGGCAACGTCCCTGGATCGTACTTTTTGTAAGGTTAGGGGTGAGATCAGTGAGGTTAGGTCGGCATTGGCCGAGCTTAAGACAGCGCTAGATTCAGAGACGCATTCAGCGCAGACAGAGGCTGCATTTAAAAAAACAGAGGATGCACTTGGAGAGCTTAAGATATGAGAGGTGGGCTTAAGGGTCTGGCTGTTTTTTTTATTGTGGCCATGGTGTTGGCCTCTTTTGCAACAGGTTGTTCCCGCGTTAAGACAAGACTCTCCGGTGAGCAATTGCGCGAGCGCGGCGAGCCGACCAAGAAGATAGCGGTCTTGCCTTTTTATAATATTAGTGACAGGCGAGATGCCGGCAAGATGGTGGCTAATAATTTTGTTACCGAAATATTTGTCAGTGGTCGGTACAGGGTGGAAGAGCCAGGTAATATTCTGCAGTTCATGCTTCAGGAAAATGTAAGCGTGATTGGCGAGATGGGGATAGACAGGATCAAGATACTCGGGCGTCGGCTCGGGGTAGACGGGGTTTTGGTGGGCATAGTAGAGGTCTTTGATGATGGCAGAAGAAATACCCCGAAGGTCTCTATAACGGCAAGGCTTGTAGATTCTGAGACCGGTACTGTAGTCTGGTCCAGGCACCTCAATAAGACCGGAGACGATTATGTGATAGCCTTTGGCGTGGGTAAAATCAGGAGTGCGAACGCACTTGCACAGAGGGCTATCAGAGAAATGCTAAAAACTATTAAGTGGTAATGGAGTTGTATTTGTTGAATATAATTGGTTTTACTGGGGTTTGTCGTCTTTTATTTAGGTTTACAGGCAGTTTGCGAAGCTCTGCGCGT
Source organism: Deltaproteobacteria bacterium (assembly GCA_024278765.1). Lineage (GTDB taxonomy): Bacteria > Desulfobacterota > GWC2-55-46 > GWC2-55-46 > DRQE01 > JAJRSM01. Next base: position 10,591 of record JAJRSM010000021.1, read on the forward strand.
GCTATAGTGCCGCTGCGTGTGGGCGGTGCTGCTTTGAGCGTTCTTGTGCTGGTCCTGCTACTAAGTTTTTCTACTCCGGCGCATGCGGCTTGGCCTTTTCAGAAAAAAACAGATGAAAATTATATCGCCAAGGTTGGTAATGTTACTATAAAGCTTGCCGATTTTGAAAAGGCAGTTAGAAAACTTCATACAACAAAACGCGTGGGCCAGGCACTTTCCGTAGAGACTTCTTTTGAAAAACACAGCTTTGCGAAATATCTTGATGAGCTTATAGATAAAGAACTTATGGTAATTGAGTGTGAGCGTATGGGGCTTGATAAGGAGCCTGCATTTGTAAGGGAGGTCTATAACTATAAGCTTAACCTTTTTCTTGGTGAGCTCAAACGTGAAGAAATATTCGAGAAAGTAGAGGTTACTGAGGCCGATATTAAGGCTGAACTTGAAAAGCAAGGTATCTCAGCGGAGCAGGTGCCAGAAGATGGCGCAGAACAGGCGAAGAAGGCAGACCCGCATGCATCTACTTCTCAGCCTTGGCTGGTGGCCAAACGCAAACTTACAAAGATTAAAAACAAGGCTCGCGAAGACAAGTTTTTTATGGAGTTAAAGGCGCAGACCAGCATTGATGTCAAGACCAAGGCCTTAAAGGTTTTTTCATCAACAGATGAAAAACTTCATTCTCGCGTAGTGGCAATCGTAGGTGGCGAGAAGATATTGGCTATAGATCTGTTGCGTGAGTTAAGAGGGAAGAGTCAGCATGATATTAAACTTTTGAGAAAAACCCTGGATAACCTTATATTACATAAACTTCTGGATAAAGCGGCCTTCAGCCGTGGTTATGAGTCTTTACCCGGTATAAAGGCTTCTATTACCAAGTTTAAAAAGAAACGCCTGCTTGACGTCTTTAATAGACGAGTTATATTGCCTCTTGTAAAGGTTGATGAAAAAGAAATAGTAGAGTATTATGAGTCTAATCCTGATGAATTTATGACCCCTGCAAGCTATAAGTTGAGAATGATTTTTGTGCCTGACGAGCTTGAAATCGAAACTATCACCAGTGAGCTTAAAAGAGGGGCAGACTTTGGCTATCTTGCTAGAGATCGTTCCATTGATCCGACAAAAGACAAGGGAGGTGAGCTTGGCTGGGTCTCTGCAACCAGACTCTCTGATGATATTGCTGGGGCCGTGGCAAGCGCCAGAGATGGTGATATCGTAGGGCCTTTCAAGATGGAGTATGGGTTTTCGGTAATGGAGCGTTTAGGGGAGAGGCCGGGGGAGATCAAACCTTACGCTTCTGTACGGGTAGATATTGACAGGCGGCTCGGACGTGATAAGTTCTTTGCTATACATAAGAAGTATATTAAACGTCTTAGAGAGACCGTCCCAATTAAGATTAATAAAAAAGCTTTGAAGAAAGTAATGATAGTAAAACCCAAGGAGGGGTAGCTCTTGAATAAGAAGCGTTTCTTGATGCTTGCTCTGGTTGTTGCGGCAGGTCTTTGGATTACAGGTTGTATCCCTCAGTCCCAGGGAAAGGTCATGCGTAAGGTCTGTGTGGATTGTCATACGCAGGATTTAGCACGGTACTCCAAGGGTAATACCCATGCCCCTGTTCTTGAGAAAAACTGCGAGAGCTGTCATGTGCCTCATGGCCTGATAGGTGCGCTATTACTTAAAGACAACACCTCTAGTCTTTGCTATCAGTGTCATGGCGAACAGAAGCCACAGATTGAAAAAGGTGTACTTCACGCGCCTGTTGCCGCAGGTGAATGCTTGAAATGCCATGATCCACATACCTCTTCTTTTAAAGGGCTTTCGCGGTCAGAGGGCAATGAGCTTTGCTACACTTGCCATGAGCGTAGCCTATTTGAGAAACAAAACACACATCAGGCCGTACTTAACGGCTGTTCAAGTTGTCATGACCCGCATTCCTCTGAGCACGGTGCAGGGTTGCTGGCAAAGGGCAATGAACTCTGCGTCAAATGTCATACTCCTGCAGAAGGGGCCTTAAATACTGCCCATAATGAGTATAATGTTGAGGGCACTGATTGTTTGTCTTGTCATACTCCGCATGCCAGCGATGGTGAAAACCTTGTACGTGACTTTAGTCACGCACCTTTTACAGAGCGTCAGTGCTCTGATTGTCATAATCCGCCGGACTCAGCAGAGCCGCTTGGCACAATTGAGCAAGGGCGTGCACTCTGCCAGAGGTGTCATTCACCCCAGATTGCGGAGTTTAATAAGACTGTACCGCATAAGCCTTCCGCAGATGGTGAATGCAGTACTTGTCATAACCCGCATGTCTCGGATAATAAATTCGAACTGCGCACACCTGAAAAAACCTTATGCTATAGCTGCCATACCGATGCAAAGGCAGACCATGAAAAGAAGTATCAGCACAGTGCTATAGAGCAGTCTTCTTGCACCGGGTGTCATGACGCCCATGGCTCTGACCATAAGAGTGTACTAAAGTCTGTAGGGGCTGAGCTTTGTTATACCTGTCATGAGCAGGCCGCTTTTAAAGGGAAAAGCGTTGAGCACGACCCTGTAAAGAAGGAGAACTGCATAGTATGTCATGACCCGCATGCCTCCGAGCAGAAGGGGATGCTATCCGCCCCTGAAGGTGAGTTGTGTTATAGTTGTCACGTAGCACAGAAGAAGAACTATGATCTTGTAACAATACATCCGGTCGTTAAGGCAGGGGAGTGCTCCAAGTGCCATGCTCCGCACGGGGCGCAGGTAGTGAACCTTTTAAAGGAGCGTAGCGAGACACTTTGCTTTACCTGCCACGACTCAATGCAAAGGCTGACCAAGGGCGATGGTGCTCATCAGGTCTTTGTCGAGGGTAAATGCCTGGAATGCCATAACGCTCATGCAAGCAATAACCCAGTGCAGTTGCAAGGGTCAACCGAGCAGTTGTGTAATAAATGTCATGGCAGCGTCAAGAAAGAGGCACTAAAGAGCAAGGCTCCTCACGACCCTGTTGTAAAAGGCAAGTGCAATAGTTGTCATCGTCCTCACGGTAGTAAGATAGAAGGGATGCTTGCCAGACCGCTCGATAGTCTTTGCTATACCTGCCATGAGCAGCTCAAAGATGCTGTTGCTAAAGAAGGTGTTGTAGTGCATAAGGTTGTAAAACGCGGCAAGTGTCAGGAGTGTCACGACTCGCATTACTCGGATATTAAAGGGTTACTAACAACTGATGGTAAAAATATCTGTAATAAGTGTCATACTATGCAGGATGGGGCTGCGATGGTCCAGGCGCACAGTAATATATCTCCTAAGGGCTCGGATTGCCTTGGCTGCCATGAACCACACGTTGCAGAAGACAAGAGGTTGTTGTACAAGAATATGCATAAGCCCTTTGCCGATGGAGCTTGCGCAAGTTGTCATCGTGGTGCAAAGAAAGGGAATACAAAATAGTCAACAGAAATTCATAGTGTAGAGGGTAGTGAGTAAATATGTTGATTAATATCTGCGGAAAATTTTCTAGGGTAGTTACCTTTAGGCGTTTGGTTTTTATCTTGCCTCTGGTTGTGTTCCTTTTTGCTTTATTGCTTTATCCCGGCGTGGGAGAGGCTGCACTGAAGAGCACAAAAAAGCTTTGCCTGAATTGCCATAAGGGTGCTAACTCTATAATATCAAAGAAAAATGTACATAAACCTGTTGCCATGGGTCTTTGTACTTCATGCCATAATCCACATACCGCAAAGAACGAGAAGTTAATCGGGTCTGAACTGAAGGATCTGTGCTTCAAGTGTCATACAAAGGCCAAACTCCTGCCGGGCGAGGTCGTGCATAAGCCGGTCAAGGATGGTCAGTGCCTGGCGTGCCATGACGCGCATTCAGCCGATAAAAAGGGGCTTGTCAAGGACGCCGGAGCCAAGGCCTGTTATTCGTGTCATCCTGAAAAAGATATAGCTGGTAAAAAGAATGTTCACCCTGAGGTCAAGAAGGGCAACTGCTCGACCTGTCATGCATCGCATTCATCCAATAGGCCGGGGCTGCTGGTGAAAAGCACTAAGGCCCTCTGTATGGGGTGTCATTCATCAAAGAGTACCAAGCTCTTAAAGGCGCACGGAGGTCTGAATGTCTCAAGTTCGGATTGCGCTAGTTGCCATAGCCCACATTCCTCGGATAACGCAGGTATATTAAAGAAGAATCTGCATAAGCCCTTTGAAACCGGCAAATGTAGTACCTGCCATTTGCAGGGATCGAGCAAGGTCAAGACCAACAGTACGCAACTATGCTCAAAGTGTCACGCGCCGACCATGGATAGCTTTAATAAGAGGTACAGCCATCTTGGTGCCGGCGCTGCTGATAATCCATGTATAAATTGTCATAATCCGCATGCCTCCGATGGGGATGCACTTCTAAAGGGGCAGGAGTCCAGGGTCTGCTACACTTGCCATGGCGAGACAAAGAAGTTTGCAGAAATAAGCAATTTTACCCATAGTAAGCTTGAGCAGTGTTCATCTTGTCATAGCTCACATGGCTCTAACGAGCGTTATTTTATGAGGTCTGGTGTAGAGACGTGTTCTACCGAGCAGTGCCACACAACGCAGGGACGTTTTACCCATCCTGTTGGCAAGGATATTATCGACCCTCGCTCAGGCTCTGCACTTGACTGCTCGACATGCCATAACCCTATGGGCTCGCCAGAGGAGTTTATTCTGCGCGGTGGCAAGGACAGGGAACTCTGTGTAAAGTGTCATCAGGTTTAGTCTTTAAGGAGAAGGTCTTATGTTTGTTTTTCTAAAGTCATTTAAAATTATCTACCGCACGGCACTTGTTATGGCTGTTTTTGCAGCAATAGCCGTGCTGTCTGTGATGCCGGCTAATGCCGCTAAGGCAGAGCTAATAACCATAGCTGTGATCGGTGGTGATGAGTTGACAGGAAATATGAGTGAGCCGGCGGCAGTCTTTGTCGATGAAGCTAAAAAAAGGCTTTATGTCGCCGACACCGTAAATGGCAGGCTGATATCCTTTGACAAGGACTTTATCTTTATTGCAGCACTTAACCACGATAACTTTAAACTTCCGATCTCGGTCGGTAAACTTAAAAGTGGTGAGTTCTTCATAACCGACGCGAGCGACAGTACCCTGAAGCTTATTAATATAAAAGATAAGCTCATAACGGCCTTTAATATTAAAGGATTGAAAGCCGGAGTCGAGAAATTTATGCCAGGGCGATTTGCCATGGACGGCTCGGGCAATCTCTATATAGTCGATAAACTGAACAAACGTATCGTCGTTGCCGATAAGAGTGGTAATTATCTGCGCAGCATAAGGGCCAAAGGCAAGGGCGTCTACGGCTTTAACGATGTCAGGGTCGATAAGAAAGGTTACGTCTATGCTGTGGATACAATTGGAGCAAGCATTTATATCTTTAATGAAAAGGGAGATCTTGTTTCTCGTTTTGGAGGTAAAGACGCAGGGCTTGTCTTTCCGGTAAGTGTGGCTATCAGTAGCAAGGGGCTGATCTACGTTGTAGAGAGGTATCTCAGCCAGATAATGGTCTATGATCGTTTCGGTGCTCTGCAGTTTACGTTACTTTCAAAGGGTGTGACCTCTGGTTCTATCTATCATCCCTCCTATATTTATATAGATAAGTCTGACCTAATATATACTATCGATGGTGCGCGGGTTCAGGTCTTTAAAGAGAAAAGATGAAGCATCACCTCCGTCTTCCACTAGTCTTATCCGTACTACTCCTGCCTTTTTATATAGTAGGTTGCCTTGGCTTTGTAAAGGACGTGAACGAGCCGGAGATCTCTCAAGGACTTGAAGGCGTCCCTTATTATAGTAAGCAAAGCTACGCCTTTAACACTGAAGAGGCATATAAGCAGATGCGTGTAAAGTCACAGGCCGCAAAAACCCGGTTAAGTTTTTTAAAGAAGGAAGAAGACCGCAAAAAGGAAGAGATCTTTACTGAGGAGGTAAAGAAAAGAGTTCTGGGTGAAGATGTAAGGATTGCTATCCCTGATCCTTGGATAGCACCGGAGAAGCGTAGTATTGAAAGTATGCCGCTCTCGTTGCGGGCCTTTCCCAAGGACAGTTACGGGTACCCGCACTGGACAAGGGCTGTAGAAGAAGGGCTCTTGAATCCGCTTAGTTCGCTTAAGAGAAATCCACCGGAAGAGGAGATGCTGGAGACCGACATACTCTTTCAGATCAATGATCGGCTGATGGCCAATGTGGTCTTTCCCCATAAAATACATACATACTGGCTCTCTTGTAAAATCTGCCACCCAGGTATATTTAAGGCCAAAAAAGGTGGCAATAATTTTACCATGTATGATATATGGAATGGTAAGTTCTGTGGCAGGTGTCATGGTAAGGTCGCATTTCAGCCAAAGGGCTTTAGGAATTGTCAGCGTTGTCATAGTGCAGGAAAAAAGACAATGGGTATAAAGTGAGTTTTTATTGCATGTTTCTCCTGTAAATGAGAGAATAAAGGATAACTAATGCAACTTGTCTTTCTTCTTTAACCGGATTACTTGTGGTCCGGCAGGTATTAAATTTCGGTTTGAAAGGTGGGGCAGTGGCGTTAGACAATAAGGTAGTGAATAGGTCCACTTTGCTTGGTGATGCGGTTATTACCATCAAGGCTCGTATACTTGCTGTAGATGATAATATACAGAATGTAGAGTTGCTGGAGGGACTGTTGTCTAGCCGCGGCTATGAGGTGATTAAGGCATACAATGGCCTTGAGGCCTTGCAGAAGCTTGAAGAGAATGACATTGATGTGGTTCTGCTTGACGTACTTATGCCGAAGATGGACGGCTATGAGACGTGTCGTCGTATTAAGAGCAGGTCTGAGTCGCGTCTGCTGCCGGTGATAATGCTGACGGCTCTTGACAGTATAGAGGATAAGATAAAAGGCATAGAGGCTGGGGCAGATGATTTTATAACCAAGCCTTTTCAAAAGCCCGAGTTGTTGGCTCGTGTAAAGTCCTTTGAACGTCTCAAAGGGCTTCTCGACGAGCTGGAAAATGCGCAGAATGTCCTATATAGTCTTGCCTCTGCTCTCGATTATAACGACCCTTATACGCACGGACATTCAAAGAGGGTCTCTGAATTTTCGGTAAGGCTCGCGACCCATATAGGTATGGACACTGCTGGTGTCGAGGCTATTCGTAATGCTGGCGTTTTGCATGATATAGGAAAGATCGCAACGGATAAGGGGATACTTCACAAACCCGGTGCGTTAAATGCAATCGAATATAAGCATGTGAAGGATCATCCTGTTGTAGGCGAGCAGATATGTAAGCCACTTAAGTTTGCAAGGCCGCTGCTGCCTATAATTAGGCATCATCATGAAAAGTATGACGGTACTGGTTACCCGGACGGTCTTGTCGGTGAGGATATACCGCTTGGGGCAAGGATAATGGCGATAGTTGATGTCTATGATGCGCTTACCTCTGTAAGACCTTATAGAAGTGATATTCCGCCTGAGGTAGCTCTGGAGGTTATGAAGGCCGAGGCCATAAAGGGGTACTGGGATAAGGATCTGCTCAATGCCTTTTGCGAGGTTCTTAGAAAAGACGGCTATACCATTTAGTAATCCCTGGCTATCCCCTTAAATCGTCAAGTAGTGTGTTGTAGGTAGCGTTATGCTTATGGGGCGAGTTGCCGTTGTTTTTTATTATTAGTCAGGAGTTGGATTTAAAGCTATGAACTGTGAAAAATGTAACTGTGAGATGGCTTCGGGTGTAACAGATGCGCTGGCGCTCTGCAATGCTTGTAATGATAAAGCCATAGCTGATATGCAGGGGCAGGCAGGCAGGCAGTCTACTCCCTTTAAAAAGATTATAGTTAAAAACCTTATTACCTCGGTTATTACAGGGTTGGTTATCACCTCCGGGGTAAATATCTATGGTTTTATCTTTAAGCAAGATGGTAGCTTTGCAGAGGCAGGTGGTTATCTTAGTGACACTTTGCTCTTGCAGACGCCAAAGAGCGGTATCTTCTATATTCTCTGGGCTGTTGTATTGCTTGTCTTCTTTTTTAGAGGGGTGCTCAGGGCATGTTATAAAGAGAGCCTAAGGGGCGTATAGAATTAGAAGCAGTCTTTTATTGGGGTTTGTGTTTTTATTTTTGTAATTTACTGTGTTTTTGTTTCTGTAATAAACCTTATTATTTTTAGAAAGAAAGTTAAAAATAGGTTGACACCTTCATTAATTTTTGTTAATCTATACTTAATGAACGAACTGATGCAGGTTCGTAATAGGGTTTAGGGGTGACGATTGCCTCATTCGGGAAGGATAAGTATGTTTGGCTGGTAGCTACACGTAGATTTAATATTTAATGATGTGTAGTATCCATGATTAACTTTAAAGCCGAACGACTTCCAGGGTTGAGGCATAATTTTTGTCCTCTGTGTGAATTAGATGTAAGGTACTATCTTTAACGCTCAAAATTTTGAAAACAAATTCAGGAGGTAATAGACAATGAGAAAGCTAATCTTAGCCATATTCACTCTAGGCGTGGCAGGACTGCTGGTTATGATAGCCACCCCTTCGATGGCTGTTCATAAGAACTTCAATAATCAGCTCTATTGTGGTGGTTGTCATACCATGCATAATAGCCAGGGCGGAGTAACCTTGGAAGGAAATGCTGCCAACGGCGGTTCAATAGTACTCCTTAGGGGTGACGTAGCACTTAGAAAAGACGTACATAACCTTTGTCTGCAGTGCCATGGTTCAAACGGTTCTCAGGCAACAGGCGTATGGGATGGTCATACTGCACCTAAAGTCTATATTGATGGCGCAGAGGGTGACGGTAACGGCTTCAGTCTTCTAGATACCAATCCTGCAAATGATGACTTTATCAATATCGGTGCTGGCGGAGACTTCTCAGCTGCGATGGAGGGAGATTCCTCAGGTTGGGCAGTACGTACTACGGCTTTGCCGACATTTGGTACGGTAGAGGGAACAACTCCAATAGGTAGAGGTCATAGTCTTGGACTGGCAACAGCAACACCTCCAGGCAATGCCGACGGAGATGTTACTGACTTTACATGTACTTCGTGTCATGACCCTCATGGAGCGTATAACGTGCCCACTACTGAGGCCAATAGGTTCCGTAACCTTAAGAGGATTCCTAGGGATAGTGGATCTACCAATGTCTTACTTAATGCTAATATCAGGAGCTATGTAGGTTACGGTGGTTGTGATGCCGATGCTAACTGGACCAATGGTAGTGGTTCGGGTGCTACCTTTATCTGGCCTGTATATACTACAGGGGCTGACTGGTCAACTGATACCAGTGATTGTTATACAGCTGGCGGTAGGGTTAACTCCTACGGTGTAAGCACTGGAAATGCAACAGATGGGATAGCTAACTGGTGTGCGACTTGTCATGACGACTGGCATGAGGATTTAGCTTCAGGTGGAAACGACCAGGGGCTTGATTGGCAGAGACATCCGGTTGATAACCTTCTTAATGACGGTACAACGACCTCGGGTGGTAATGTCACAATAGTCGATACCACAAACTACAATGTAGCACGTGACGCAGGTAGAGGACTTCCTATCGCAACAACCGATTCAAGTCCTGTCTTCTATCTTCAGGATGCAACAACGGATAAGGTCTTCTGTCTCTCATGTCACTTTGCCCATGGCGGACCTTACTATGATAATCTCAGGTGGGACTACCTGGAGACAGTACAGGTGGCGGATCCAAGGCAGACGGCCAATACAATATCAAGTGTCGTTGGTTGTCAGCTCTGTCATAACAGGTAATACAGAGTGGCAGTTAATATAGAAAAATAAGTAGAGAGGGGAAGGAGTAATCCTTCCCCTCTTTTTTTTGTTTTTTCTCGATTAGTGTGGTTTTTGTTTATATATCTCAATTGATTTTATAATTGACCGTTTAGATTATCCTGTTTATAATGTTGAGGCCATGACGCGATACCTTAGAAGACATTTAAAAGATTGTTTGCTGTTGTTATTGGTTGTTTTAATGACTGCTTTTGTTGTCACGCGATCTGAGGCAGTTGTAGTCTTGCCGCTACATGCAGAGCCCTTTATCTCAAACCCTAAAATAGTTCATTTTGAAGAAAAAGAACTCAAAGGTAAGGATCAAGTTATTACTAAAAGACCTGCTGTAATCTTTGCGCAGAGACCAGTGGAGAGACCTATTGAAGAAGGCATTATTGAATCGCAGGATATAGCAGAGAATCCGCTGAGCGATCTTTTAGAAGTGCCAATTGATATTAAATCTCTTAAGACGATTATTACCCCTGTCAAGACTCAGCAGGTTGAGCCTGCATCTGAAGCTGAGAAGGTAGACCCTAAAGCACTTATTAAAAAAGCTGCGGATAACAAGCCTGCTAAGGCTGAGCTTCAATCCCATGAAGAGACAAGACCTCCTGTCATTTTCAAGCCAAAGGGCAAACCAGAATTAACTGTGCCTGCAAGAGCAGAGCAGCTGGGTGACAGGCCCGCTAAGGCTTTGTCTTTGAAAAAACCCGCATTAGTGAAGCCTTCAGTCCCTAAGGGCGTGCCTGAACCAGTAAAGGTACAGAGAATCGCGCCGCAGATAAAACCTGTTTTAACTATGCCTGTGCCTCTTAAGACTGACCCGTTGGATAAGAAGGCAATCAAGGCACCGGCGGTAGAGAAACCCGCAGTGCTAAAGGCTCGGCCTACGCCAGAGAAGGAGTCGCAGCCCCCTCTTGTTTCCGATCAAAAGCCATCGGTGAAGGCCGTTGTTGTAAAGCCGCTGCAGCACAAGAGTACTGAGAAGAAACCTACAGAGACGACCAAGGTTGACGAGGGCAAAGAACAGGCTGCGGATAAAGTAGCAGAAGATAAATTTTCTAAAGATAAGGCTGATCAATATACCGGTCCAATCGAAGTTAGAGTAAAGCGACTTTTTGGCTTTGATGCTCAACTCAGTGGTACTTTGCTGGGCTGGGTGGACCAGATATATATAGATGAGTTAAATGACGAGATCTATCTGCTGGATAAGAACAGTAAGAGGATAGTAGTAACCAATCTATTGGGGGGCTACCTTTTTCACTTTAATTATGTCCTCGCCGGTGTCAAGAACCCGATTGCCTTTACGGTTGATTCCTTAAGTGGTGAAATATACCTGAGTGATTCAAATAGGATTGCTATCCTTAATTATAGAGGAGAATATCAAGGGGACTTTAACCTTTCGCAGATGCCTGGAAGTAAAAATATATTTATTCAGTCCTTGCGCCTTGTAAAGAGTGATGAAGGGGACCTGTTATATATTGGCGATAATAAGAATCGCAGAATTGTAGTCTTTACAACCGGGGGCAAGTACGTTCGTACTATTGGTGCGGACCGCTGGGTAGGCAATAATATAAAAGGACTCTATATAAACAAAGATACTATCTTCTGGCTCGATAGTACTGGTTTTTCCGTCAAGAGTGTAGATCTGGACGGAAAGAATCAAAGGTCCTTTGGCAGGCTTTCCAGTCTGCTTGGTGGTTTTAGTATGCCATCTAATATGGCCATAGATGACGTCAATAAGAGGATAATAGTTGTAGACGCAAACCGCATGATGATTATCTTCTTTGACTTTGAGGGTAATACGCTCTTCGAGTTTGGTGGGCCACGTCTTTTTTCCTGGCCTAGAGCAATTGCCGTCGATAAAAACGGGTATGTTTTTGTTGCAGATAATAGCGGCGTTATCAGGGTTTTTAATATAGTGCCGCTTGATAAATAAAGGTTTGTCTTTCAGATGAATTGGAAGAGACCTTAAAGGTGCCTTCTTTAACCTGTATTATTTAGTGCCTAGGGTTTTATTCAGGTCTTTATCTGATTTAATTACAAATCTATTGAACCTTGATTAACGCCTATATTTCATCCTATCTTAGGGGGCAGCTCTTGACGTACCTGCTCTTGCGGTGGCTCTCAGGCTTGTAACAATGCGCGTGGCACGGCATTGACAGTCTGGCCGATCATCAAGTCTGTGCTTAACTTGAAAAAGCTCACAGAGAGCTTTAGAGAGGGTTTGGTGGGCCTGTCTTAGTTTTGATATCTTTCATGTTAACCTTGTTAATCTTGATGAAACTGTGAAGTGCAGGGTGAGTGAGCCTGCATTGGATTGATTTTTTATTATTTCCTTTGGTTTGTTATTAATGGGCCTATAATATTATAGAGTTCTCTAAGAGTCTTTCAATGACCTAAATGGCTAGCAAAGAGGTAGGTACGCTATGTCCGGCTACAATGGGGTTAAAAGTTACGATCATGTTAAAATACGGCTAAATATAAAGCTCGCTGAGTTATGTATCGTAGTTGCGGTTATTCTTGCCTTGTCGCTGGCCTCTTATAGTCGTAATTTAACATGGTTTGATGGCTACCGTATGTGGACTGATGTCTTGGAAAAGTCTGAGTCCAAGTGGCGTCCTTATTATAGGATGGGAATTATTCTGTATCAGGGAGGGCGTTATGATCTGGCCCTGGCACAGCTTACCCGTGCCTATGAGTTAAAGCCGGATGCCAGTGGACTTTTAAATAATATGGGGCTGGCTTACCAGAGAATGGGGCGTTACGGCGAGGCCGCAGATAGCTACCTGCTTGCGATAGAGACCGGTGACAGCGTCTTTCAGGCGAATCTAAATCTAGGAACAATATATCTGAACAAAGGCAATCACGGCCAAGCCCTGATCTATTTTAATAGGTCCATAGAGCTGGAGCCGCAAAATATCGTAGCCCTTGTAAATGCCGGTTTTACATACGCGGACCTGGGTGATTTTGAAGAGGCTGTAAAGCTTCATACAAGGGCCGCTGCGCTGGACCCTTACTATGCTAATGCTCGTTATGGTCTGGCCATTGCTCGAGAGGGTAGTGGAGACCTAGACGGGGCGATAAGAGAGTGGGAGCGATATTTAGTGCTTGCCCCGAAGGGTAGTCCGTGGCGGCAACGTGCTCTGGTAAAGATCAAAAGACTTAGATCTCTAAAAGCAAGAACTAGGTAGGTACGTTTACGTGGAGGTGGTTTTTTGCATACATATAAAGTACAGAAAAATCTGCCGGTCCAGTTTTTAGTTTTTACGGCATTGATTCTGCTGTTGGCCGTTGTCTCCTACGAGAGGGCGCGAGTATGGTCAACGCCTGTTGCTCTGTGGAGCGATGTCTCGGGGAAGTCACCGGCACTGGCCAGAGCTGCCAATAATGCCGGCGACGCCCTTATCGCCGGGCAGAGGTTCGCCGATGCGATCCCTTATCTCTTAAGGGCGGTAGAGGCAGATTCCCGTCAGATAGAACCTCATTACAACCTCGGTATAGCTTATCTTAAAACTCGTGACATGGTCTCTGCGCTGCCTCATTTTCAGGAGGTCCTTAAAATTAATGCTAGTCTGCAAGGCGGGCACTTTGGCTATGAGACTCGTTTTGATATTATAGTGGGCACAGAGGCAACCCTGGGTAATCTTTATAGTCTTCGTGGTCAGATGGATAAGGCCATTTACCACTACAAAGGAGCCCTTGCATTGTCTCCCGAGCTTTCATCTATACGTTTTAATCTAGCCCAAGCCTACCAGAGAAGCGGCAAGACAGAGCTAGCGGTAAGCGAGCTGGAGGAGATGCTCAGGTTAAATCCATCTGACCGGGGTGCTCGGCGTGCCATTTTACAGTTAAAAAACCAATGAAAATATGTTATAATATTAGTCATATGGCACTATTTAAACGTTATAGGGTCGCAAGCTTTGTGGTTGCTTTTATGGCGATTATTGTCTTTTTCCCGGCTACTTCTATGGGCGGTGAAAGAGAGGAAAATCCTTCAACCTCACCAAGGCTCAAGTTTACGATAAAGGGTTTTTTCTCAGATAATTTTTTAAATCCGCTAGGGATCTTTATTGACAAGGAGCGTAACGAGGTTTATGTAGTTGACAATGAGCGCGATGAGATCTTTATCTTTGATCAGAAGGGCACTCCTATCTTCAGGTTTGGACGTAAAGCGGGCAAAAGGCTTCTTTCCACACCAATAGATCTGGTGGTTAGAGGAGACCTGATATATGTAACTCAGGAAGGTAAGCCGTATGTTGAGGTCTTTGATCAGAGGGGAAACTCTGTTAAAAAGATAGAATTTCCTGGTAAATCATTTGCTCCCGGCAGGATAGATATAGACCATGATGGCAATATTTATGTAGTTAACAAGAGGCTCGGAGAGTGTTATGTCTTGGGTACTCAGGACAAGGTTGTAAGGACGATAGGGCAGGGACTTACCTCTCTGTCGGGAGTGGCCGTAGGTAGTGACGTGATATATCTGATTACGCCATTTCCATCGCACACCAGGGTGATAAATGTCTACACGTTACGCGGTGAGATGATAGGTAGCTTTGAGCAGATAGATAGTCGAGGTGGTACACTCATTCTGCCAGTGGCCGGTAAGGTTGACTCTCAAGAGAACCTCTGGTTGGTCGATTCTTTAAAGGGGATACAGATTTATGATGCAAATTACAAAAAGTTCAGTTATTTCGGAAGATTAGAGACTCGCAAAGAAATGCTTCGCCATCCCGTTGATATTGACTTTTCTTTAAGCGGTATGATATATGTAGTGGATAAAGAGACCAAGAGTGTAAGTGTCTTTAAATAATGGTGTTTTATGCCTTTACTCATACCAGAGTGGACAAAGGATGAAAAAACAGGCCAAACAGAAGTCTTTTGATATAGCCGTAGTTCTTCAGCCGTTGCGTCCTTTGGCAATGGTTGTTTTTGTATTTCTTTTTAGTACTACGTTTTTCCTGACTATTTCTGCTACTCCGGCCTTCTCGGGTGAGTATCATGCTACCTCTGAGGAGACCACCACGGGCACCGAGACTCTGGCTTGTTCTCAGTGCCATACTATGCACGGCTCTCAAGGAGGGCAGTCGCTTCTTTATGAAGGCAGCACCTTGCAGCCAATGCTTATAAGGGCCTCATCCGTTACTAATCTGTGTCTGTACTGCCATGGTTCAACCAGCCCGGGTGCGGTCGGGTGGGACGGCAGAACCCCGCCGCAGGTCGAGAACAATCAGCAGAGCTATACGCCATCGGCAGGTGATTTTAAGCATAGCAACTATACAAACGAGGCGAACAGGCACAGCATAGGCATGGATGTCAGCTCCTTGTCGCCGCCGGGATACTCTGGTATATGGAGTGATGTTACCGCACGGTTTGGCACGGAATTTAACTGTGAGTTCTGCCATGATCAGCATGGTAATACTAACTATAGGAATCTGCGCTTTAACCCGGGCGTTCCAGCCGACGATAATGCCTCGTCGCCTAACAGGGTTTTGGTTACTTATGCGTATGGTACTGGCTCAGACCCTAACGATAATACAAAAGACGTAAATTACTGGGGGGCAGGGGCCAATACTTCTTCGCCAAATAAATTTACTCGTTCGAGTGTCCGTTTCAGACGCGCCCCTCTTGACAGCGATAGCCCGGCACGCGGCATATCGGCCTGGTGTGGTACGTGTCATGTTGATTTCTACGGTGCAAGTGGCGCATCCAATATGGGGGGAGTTTCAAGCGGCGGTGTCGTAGGTGCAGGTGATAATAACTCTTCGACAAATAGCCCGTGGCTCAGGCATCCGGTCGCTGATGTTGATATGGGTATAGCCAGCACTAATCTGCATGTTGATGTAGCCAACTGGAATTCGGTAAGCAGCAAGGCGCGTCATATAAATCCGGACGGAATCCCCGGCAATAGTGATGATCAGCCATTTTGCTTTACCTGTCATTACGCACACGGTGGTGGTAACCCCAACAGCGGCGGCTCACCGCAGCTTGACCATACAAATCTGGCCTTTGTAGACGGCAGTGGCAAGGTAAATATCGAGGCCGGTTATAGCACTGCTACAGGCATGATTCGTAACCTTTGTCAGCAGTGTCATAATCAGTAAGTACTTGTTTTGTTATAGAGTATTCAACTAACTTGAGACCCCGCGTCCGTCAAGGAGGCGGGGTTTATATTGTCCGGGAGGACTCTGTTAATGAAGAAGGTCTTTTTATTTATACTTGTTCTTGCTTTTATCTCTTTACCTGTTACGGTGGTAGCAGCCAAGGACGCAGGCAGCAGCAGTGCTCTGCCAAAGCCTCCTGCCTATAAGAGCAAGGCCGAGCTTACGGCAGAGATTACGAGGCTGGAGTCTATATCAGGGGGGCGTAGCTGGCAACAGGACTTTACTCTTGGCGTGGCCTATATGCATGCAGGCAAGGTTCGTTCCGCCTTGACCTTTTTAGAGCGGGTAATCGAGCGACGCCCTGATTTTTTAAAGGCCTATGAGCCAATCGGTATGGCGCGTTTTAAGGGCGGTGATATGGAAGGGGCTCTCAAGGCCTGGAGGCTGGCACTTAAGGCAGACCCAAAGTCTATTCATCTTAAAAAGATGATAGTCCTGGCTGGTGACCGGCTTGTACTCTCCAGACGAGTCGAGGGGCTGCTTAAAGGCCTCGATGCAGATAAAGAAAGTAGTTGGGAGAGCCAGCTGAAGTTGTCCAGGTTGTATCTTAAACTCAGAGAGCCGGAAAAGAGCCTTATTTATGTAAATAAGGCCATTGCTATAAAGGGCGAGGATGCAACATTGCTTGAGGCACAAGGCAGGGCCCATGCAGGTGGTGGCGAGTTTATGCTCGCAGCCGGTGCCTTTAAAAAGGCTTCGACCATGGTTCCGGAGCAAGGTCCATTCAAGCTCAGGTTGCTGAGGATGATTGCCGATATGGAGTCTCTTTTAAGACGTGAAAAAGGCAATAAAGAGACCGTTGTTAATTAGCAATAAAAGACATTCGTGTCTGGTTTTTTTTACGAGTTTTTTTATCTCTTGATTTTCAGCAAAACCATAGACATGAAATTTTTGAGAGGGTAGTGTTTTTTAGCCTCAGAGTTTTTAAAAACATTAAAATGCATAGTAGCATGTGTTTTATTGGTCCTTTTTGCATTTTTAACTTGCAAGTTGTTTTTAGATGGGTTAAATGAAATGTACTAAACTACTTCAGGAGGAGTTTGCAATGGCAAAACCTATGACTAAGTCAGAAGTGATTGAGCATCTTGCTAAGAAGACCGGACTAACAAAAAAGGACGTAAACACAGTCCTTGGCGAGTTTACGTTACTTGCCTACAAGCAGGCCAAAAATGATTTCACTATCCCGGGCATTGGTAAGCTTTCAGTTGTTAAAAGAAAGGCCAGAAAGGGAAGGAATCCTCAGACAGGCGAAGACATCAAGATTCCTGCAAAGAACGCAGTGAAGTTCAAGGTTGCAAAGGCATGCAAAGACGCGGTTGTAGGTTGTAAGAAGTAAAACGAATTAATAATAGATTATATGGTTTTAACGGGGTACTGATCGGATGATTGCTAAGGCAAATTGTTCTGTTGTTACCCCGTTTTTTCATTTCTTCTGTTGGTTTTATATTGTTTTTTTTCGTATTGATACTACTTGACCCGTCCTTGTTTATTGTGTTATTTTTTTCTAATGAAGGTACTTGTAACAGGAGGGGCGGGTTTTATCGGATCACATCTGGTCGATACGCTCCTTTTGCGTGGCGATAGCGTCGTTGTCATTGACAACTTCAATGATTATTATGATCCGGCACTTAAGCGTGAGAACCTTGTGGCAGCTAGATCTAACTCTGCCTTTACTCTCCATGAAATAGATATCAGGGACGCAGAGGCCGTTACGACGGTTATTGGTAGTGAACGGCCTGATGCAGTATGCCACTTGGCGGCACGCGCCGGGGTGCGCCCTTCAATTGCAGATCCTATATTATACGAACAGACCAACTGCCTAGGTACAATGAATATCCTTGAGGCGGTTAAGGGTATCAAGTTAAAGAACTTTGTCTTTGCATCTTCTTCTTCGGTATACGGAGAAAATAGCAAGACGCCATTTTCTGAGGAAGACCCGGTAGAGCATCCGATATCACCGTACGCAGCGACCAAGCGTGCTGGCGAACTTATGCTCTATACATACGCCCACCTTTATGCCTTACCGGTTACCTGCCTGCGCTTTTTTACGGTATATGGTGAACGGGGCCGCCCTGATATGGCGGTAGCTATATTTACCAGGTTTATTGACGAAGGCAGTGCGCTACCTGTCTACGGCGACGGTACGGCAAGGCGCGACTTTACCTATATCGGTGATATAGTCAAAGGGGTAGTAGCTGCAATCGATCAGCCGCGTCGCTATGAGATAATAAATATCGGCGGCTCCGGGGTTATAACTGTTAATCGCCTTATCGAGGTTATAGAAGACAAGCTTGGCAAAAAGGCAGTGGTTGATTACACAGCACCCTTTGCGGGGGACGTGCCGGTGACCTGTGCTGATACGCGCAGAGAGGAACGCCTACTGGGCTTTGTCCCAAATGTAGATATCGTCGAAGGGATAGGACGCTACGTTGCGTGGTATTTCAATTGTAAGGCCGGGCGTAAGGCAGGGCGGCAGGGTTAGAATCAAGGTTGGTTACGATTATTTGGAGGTTTGAGATAATATAATGAAAAAACTTTTTATAAAAGACCTTAAAGAAAAGCAAAGGGTAGATACTACCTTGCTGGTAACGCGCAAAACGCTTAGCGTTAGCAAGGCAGGTAAACCGTATCTGGCATTGAAGCTTATGGACTCAACAGGAGAGCTCGACGCACGCGTCTGGGATAACGCAGAGTCCATAGCAGAGGGCTTTAGTCTGGACGACGTTGTGCGTGTAAAGGGATCGGCCCTAGCTTATCAGGGAAAGATGCAGCTTAATTTAGGAAACATCAAGGCCGTTAGTGACGGCGAATATACCTTGCGTGATTATCTGCCAGCATCAGAGCGAGACCCGCAGGAGATGATGGCAGAGCTTGACGCCTTAATAGCAGATATGAAAGATCCGTTTATTAAGGGGCTTTTAACTGATATGCTTGGCGATGGCAGTGAGTTGCGAGCAAGGTTTATGCAGGCCCCTGCTGCAAAGATGATGCATCATCCGTATCTCGGAGGGTTGCTTGAGCATGTCTTGTCTCTGTGTGGTCTGGGGGTGGCCGTAAGCGGGCACTATAAAAACTTGAATAAAGACCTTCTGGTTGCTGGTCTTATTCTGCATGATATCGGTAAGGTCTTTGAACTGACCTATGAGCGTTCATTTGGTTATTCCGATGAGGGGCGCTTGATCGGCCATATTACCATCGGCACAGAGCTTGTTGATTCGTATATGAAAAAAATACCTGGTTTTCCCGAAGAACTCCGCATGCAGCTTAAGCATCTTTTGCTGAGCCATCACGGCACGCTTGAGTATGGTTCGCCAAAGAGACCGAAGACGCTGGAGGCACTGGTGCTTTCATATCTGGATGATCTGGATGCAAAGGTGAATGCCGCAGAGACGATTATGGCCGACCCCGCTGGGGAAGAACGCTGGAGTCCTTATCAGAGGATCTTCGAGAGATATATCTATAAAAAAAGATACCGTTACGAAGACGGGGGCGGTGAGGCGGCATTGTCGGAATTACCGGAATCAAATGACGAGGCGGTATTTAATGGCAAGGCGGATGCCTCTCTTAAGGCGGATGCCTCTGGCAAGGCGGATGCCTCTCCTGAGCCTTCTGTAGAAAACGAAAGGATTAGTGGGAAAGATCAAGAGGGTAGTGCAAGCGGTCAGACACCTGAGTTTGATCTCTTTAAATAATTATAGATATTGTAACCAGGTACTGTAAATCTTCTAATTTTTAAGCAGGGAGCACCCATGGATACCTATTACGACCCGGAAGACCTTTTAAAGTTCGCTGAGATGGGTGAGGACGGCCCTGAACTATGGAAGAAGTTCAATGAGTGGTACGGTGAGGTCTTTAAGGCCGGAGCCCTTAGCGAGCGAGAGAAGGCCCTTATGGGGCTTGCCGTGGCCCACGGCGTGCAGTGTGCTTATTGTATAGATGCATTTACCAAGAGCTCTCTGGAAAATGGCGCAGACGCCGCACAGATGACCGAGGCCGTCCATGTGGCAGCGGCTGTAAAGGGTGGCTCGGCTCTGGTCCATGGCGTACAGATGAAGAAGATTGCAAAGAAGATGGGTCTGTAATAATGGCCAAGCACGGACGCTACCTCTTGAGGGATTCTCGTTTTAAGCCATTCGAGGATACGTTAGAAGAGTACGGGCTTAGCCCGATAGTCGCCAGCAGTGTCAATACGCTTCAGATAAATATGGGTGCTGCCTGCAATATGAGCTGCGCTCATTGTCACGTAGAGGCCGACCCTGTCGGTCCTGATGGCCCTGATAAAGACGAACAGATGGGGCGTGATGTCCTTGAGCAGTCTCTGCGTGTTATTGATACTTTCAAGATACGTACAGTTGATATAACCGGCGGTGCTCCTGAGATGAATCCCAATTACAGGTGGTTTCTAAAGGAGTGTAGTGCACAGGGGTTGTGCATTATAACGCGCACGAACCTTAGTGTTTTACTGGAGGACGGCTACGAGGATATGGCCGCCTTTTTTGCGGCCCGTAAGGTTGAGGTCGTTGCATCTTTGCCTTATTATACCAGTACCGTGACTGATAGGGTAAGGGGGGCAGGGGCATTTGATCGTTCTATCAAGGCCCTCAAACTTTTAAATGACCTTGGTTACGGCAAGCCCGGTACCGGGCTCTCACTGAGTCTTTTATATAACCCGGCCGGTGCTTACGTCTCGCCTTCGCAGGGGGCGATAGAGGCGGACTTCAGGAGAAGGCTGAAAGAAGACTATGATATATATTTTACTAATCTCTTTACCCTGATAAATATGCCCGTTGGTCGCTTCTTTACCTTTCTGGAGCGAAGCGGTAATCTGGAGCAGTATATTAATCGCTTAATTGATTCCTTTAACCCCGAGGCCGCAAGCAATGCTATGTGCAAGGACCTTATCTCGGTCGGTTGGGACGGTACGTTATATGACTGTGACTTTAACCAGATGATGTTTTTAAAGTGTGCAGTAGAGTACCCGACGATCTGGGACTTTGATCTGAAGGCTCTGGAGGGTAGGCGTATCGTAGTAGGCCTGCATTGTTACGCCTGTATGGCAGGGGCCGGGTCGAGTTGCGGCGGCGAGACTTCAAAGAAGAATTAGGTATTTGGTATTTACCTTTATAAAAAGATTGGCCAGATCGGCCAAATCGGTAAGGGCAGTATGGATAAGATAGTAGTCTTTGGTGGGACATTCAACCCTATTCATTACGGGCACATGCGGTGCGCAATCGAGGTCAGTGAGGCACTCGGCATACCTCGCGTAGTCTTTATGCCAGCTGCGACCTCACCGCACAAGAGCGGCGGCTCTGAGATCGGTGCCGAGATAGATGCCGAGATAAGGCTACATATGGCAAGGCTTGGCACCGGCGATAATCCGCTCTTTGAGGTGTCGGATATGGAGGTCAGGCGCGGTGCCGTATCTTATACCGTCGATACGGTCGGTGAGCTGATAGCCGCTGGCGGAGAGCCGACCCTGATCGTCGGGGCGGATCAGTTTAATCTCTTATCTTCCTGGGTAGATTACGAGCAGATATTGCGCATGGCTGATATCGCGGTAGTGCCCAGACCTGGCATTACTCTTAAAACACTGGAAGAGGCCTTGTCTGTTGAAGTTGCAGCCGGCTTTTGTTATGATAAAAATAGTGCTTCGTTTGTAAACAAAGCAGGGCACTGTATTAGTTTTGTCGATTCAACGCTTATGGGTATATCTTCTTCGGATATACGCAGGCGTGTTCAAGAGGGGCGCAGCATCAGTTATCTGGTAAGCCCCGTGGTTGAGAGCTATATCAAGGAGCATGGGCTGTACTCAACGCCAGAAGCGGTGTAAGGGCTTACTGCTTTTCGGTAGCGGAACTTAAAATAATACTTACGAAGGAGTGTAGATAAACTGGACGCTATAACCACGGCACAGAAGGCCGTAAAATCAGCAAGAGAGAAGCACGCAACCGAGGTTGTGCTGCTGGATATTAAGGAATTATCGTCGATAGCCGATTATGTAGTTATATGTAGTGCCGATTCAGAGCGCCAAGTCCATGCCTTATCAAAGCAGATAGAGGACGATCTGCAGCTCTTAAAGGTAAAGCCTCTTAGCATTGAAGGGCTTGGTGAGGGCAAATGGGTACTTATGGACTATAACGATGTTATAGTCCATATATTTTTAGCACCCGTAAGGGCCTACTATGATCTAGAAGGGCTCTGGGCCGATGCCGAGAGGATAGAGTCGGGCGACGATGATATAACTGACGATGCTGACTCGCCCCGGGCAAGTGGCTCTGCTGGTTAGCTTGCTTAAGAAAGCGGCACAAAAAGCAGTCAGTCTTTTAAGAAAAAAGAATGAAGATAATATTCTTATCAGTTGGTAAGCTGAAAAAGGGCTATGCAAGCGACGGTGTTCGAGAGTACCTCGGTAGAATCAAGCGGTATATGCCGGTTGAAGAGGTAATAGTCAGGGACGAATCCAGCGGCGGTAAGATCCCGAAGAAAGATGTCCTGCGGCGCGAGGGCCAGCGGATTCTCGGCAAGCTAAAGCAGGGGGATATCGTAGTAGCCCTTGACGAGCGAGGTCGTGGTTTTACATCTCACGGGTTTGCGGCAGTGGTAGAACGCTTTATGGGCAGTGGCAAAAAACGCGTCTGTTTTATAGTAGGTGGCGCGTACGGACTGAGCCCGGAGCTTAAGCAATCGGCAGATCTTCTCTTGCGGATCTCTGATATGGTAATGCCGCATGATCTTGCAAGGCTTGTCTTATCCGAGCAGGTCTACAGGGCCTTTACTATTTTGAGAGGCGAGCCGTATTCTCACTGAGTTTTTTTGTCGGTCTGGTTGTAGCGCATCACGAGGCGATTTACTTGAGTAGCCGTAATCATAATTATACCTGTCTGCATCTTAATATTTGCCAGCAGGGGAAAAACAGCCTATGCATTCAAAGCTAATACTCTTTGTTATAATCTTACTGGTCAGCGGGTTCTTCTACCTGCATACCATCAATCCATTTGAAATAACCATATCACTTTACGAGGGCTATAAATATACCTTCCCTGTTACGGTGATTATCTTCGCGGGCTTTATCATCGGTATAGTGCTGATGGTCTTTAATTCCTTTATAGTCGATCTGAAACGCGCGGTAATGGACTTTAAGAACCGTCGTAAGATAAAGGCGCGTGAGGGTTTTGAGGAGAAGTTCAGGAGGGGTTCTGTAGCTCTTGCCAAAGGGAACTCAAAGGATGCGGTAAAGATCTTTGAGGATGCTTACCGAAGCGACGTAGAGGTCCCTCAGCTTCGTAAAGAGCTTGTAATGAAACTTGCAGAGGCCTCTAGTGCGCAGGAGAACTTCGTACGCGCTACCGAAGTGCTAGAAAATATGATGCGCAAGATAGGCGATGATATTGAGCTTTTATTTGTCCTTGTTAAGGTCTCTATAGCCTCAGGAGAGGTTGTCCGTCAGGAGCGATACTTAAGAGAGATAATACGCCTGGACGGCTCTAACGCAAGGGCTCTGCGCGGTCTTATCGGGATAATGATAATGGACCGTAACTTTAAAGAGGCCATAAACTTTCAGAGGACGATAATCTCTAATCTTCCGAAGGTCAAAAAAGGCGGTAAGCAGAGCGTAATCGACGACGAAAACAACAGGCTTGTCGGTCTCTTATTTGACGGTGCTACCGTTGCCTATGACTCAGGGGATCAGTCTTTGGCCCTGTCTTATTCCGAGCAGGCACTTTCAATTGATAAGGGTTTTATCCCAGCCCATTTTATGATCGGCGATATTGATATTAAAAACGGCAAGCTCGACGAGGCCGTAAGGAGATGGGAAAAGGCCTATGCCTCGACAAAGTCGCCTTTCTTTTTGATGAGAATAGAGGATATACATCTGGGGCGGACGATGCCTGACGAGGCCCTAGCCCTCTATACTTCGGCTCTGAAGGACTTGCCCGGTAGCGTTGAACTGCGGCTCTTGATGGCGAGGCTTCACCTGCGTCTTGATATGATAGATGTAGCAATCGATGGTCTGGTGGCCCTTGCCCTTGATGGTCACGAGAGCTTCTACCGGCGTGTGCTCCTGAGTGAAGCGTACCAGAGACGTAACCAGCCGGATAAGGCAGCAGAGCTCTTGCAAAGCGCAATTGCACTGGACGGCGAGCTTACCCCGCCCTTTACCTGCTCTGAGTGTGGCTTTAGCAGGGGGCAGTGGTTTGGCAGGTGTCCTGATTGCGCCAGCTGGAACTCGTGTTCTGTCAGTAGTCTTTCCGCAGGTGGTAGCGGCCACGTCTCGCTTGGTAATGCTCTACCAGCCGGTAGCGGTATCGGTATCGGCGAAGGTGGTTTTGGCGCGCGCCGTGGGGTTTTAAGCGCAGGTGCTCCAGTAAAACGAGGTATCGCCTAGATGACTAAGTCAGTTGTTCTGATTGTCATGGACGGATGGGGGCTCTCCAGCAGAAGAGATGACAACCCGACGGCCACGGCGAACCTTCCTGTTATAAATAAACTTATGGCGACTGCTCCGCTTACGACGCTCAGTACGTCTGGTTCTGACGTAGGGCTGCCCGACGGGCAGATGGGAAACTCCGAGGTCGGCCATCTAACGATGGGGGCGGGCAGGGTAGTTTTTCAAGAGCTTACCCGGATAAACAATGCAATAGAAAGCTGTGAACTGGCGGCTAATCCGAAGCTGGTAGCTATGCTTACCGATATAAAGGACCGTGGCTCTGCCTTGCACTTAATGGGGCTTCTCTCCGACGGCGGCGTGCATAGCCATCAGGAGCATCTCTATGCGCTTTTGAGGATCGCAAAGGACTTTGGAATCGGTAAGGTCTTTATACATGCAATCCTCGATGGCAGGGACACCCCGCCCAAAAGCGGTAAGGGCTATATGCAGGCCCTGCTCGGTAAGATCGATGAGATCGGGATCGGGCAGGTAGCAACGGTAAGCGGGCGGTTTTATGCGATGGACCGGGATAAACGCTACGAGCGCGTAGAGCTTGCCTACCGTGCGATTGCTGAGGCCAGTGGTGTAGAGGCCGGTGATGCATTAGCTGCCATAGAGGCCTCATACGCAGGTAAAGAGACCGATGAATTTATGCGTCCCGTGGTGATTACCGGTAGCGCAGGCCCGGCCGGAGCGACCGGAGCTGTCGGGGCCGTCGGTGACGGCGATGGCTTTATATTCTTCAACTACCGGGCCGACCGTGCCAGAGAGATAACAGAGAGCTTTGTCTTGGACGGTTTTACTGGCTTTAAGAGAGAGAAGAGGCCGGACTTATCGGCCTTTCTTACCATGACCGAGTATGACGCGACCCTTCCCGTTAAAAACATCTTTTCGCCCGAGCCGCACGTAAATATTCTGGGCGAGGTTATCAGTAAAAATGGCATAGGTCAGTTCAGGGTGGCAGAGACCGAGAAGTACGCGCATGTGACATTTTTTTTCAACGGCGGGCGTGAAGAACCATATGTAGGCGAGGACAGGTTGCTCTTGCCCTCACTGCGTGACGTAGCTACCTATGATCTGGCCCCGCGTATGCGCGCCGCTGAGATAGCAGAGGCTACGGTTGCGAGAATGGACGAGATAAATGACGGTTTTATTTTAGTTAACTTCGCAAACTGCGATATGGTAGGTCATACAGGTAATATGGATGCGGCGGTGATTGCCTGTGAAGCAGTAGATGCCGGTGTTGGAAAGATTCTGGAGAAGGCACGGGAGAAAGGGGCGGCTGTTATTATCACGGCAGACCATGGCAATGTTGAGCAGATGATTGATTATGCCAGAAACTGTCCGTATACGGCGCATACGACAAACCCCGTGCCCTTTATCTATGTTGATAAAGATGCCGTTGGTGTACGGCTTAAAGAGGGTGGGCTAGCTGACGTTGCACCGACCATCTTAAAGGTTATGGGGCTTGTTATTCCGGTAGAGATGACCGGTAAGCCGCTTTTTTAGAGTCGCTTGGTATTGGGTTAGGCCTTGCAGGCCGGCAAGGCTTTGCCGGCCTGTTAGGCTTTGCCGGCCTGTTAGGCTTTGCCGGCCTGTTAGGCTTTGCCGGCCTGCAAGGTCTTGCCGGCCTGCAAGGCCCTTGACAAAGTTGTTGTTTAGGTCTTAACTTTAGAGAACTCTAGTGGCCTGGTTGTTAGGTGTGATACTATAAGATTAAGGCTTATATGTTAGTTTACCTGTCTGCTGTAGCGTCTCGGGCTGGTCTCCGGTCTGCTGCGCCAAAGACCGAAAGTGTGAGGTGAAGTCAAATGTCTAAAACAGCCGGTACTTATCTGGATTGTCCGATGTGCGATTGTGAGATTCCTATCTCTGGTGAAGAAGATCCGAAAGACGAGATCTTCTGTCCTTACTGCGAGACGCCGCTTTTGCTTAAGAAAAACAGAGATGACGAGTTCTTCTTGCAGGAGAATTTTTAACAGGCCGTCTGGGTTTATTGTGTGGCTTGATCTTAATCAATCGATTTAAATCAATGGGGTTTGCATTTGACCTTACCTAAGCGGAGTTACCTGTTTTTTAATTATAGACCGGCAGCCTTTACCGCGCGGGCTTTGTCTTGGCCTCTGCACATCGCATAGCGTATTTAGCAATGCCCTTTCTTTTGTGAGAAAGGGTTTTTTTGTATCTTAACGTTACTATCAGAGTGTCTTTATGCCAGAGTGTTTTTATGATCGATAAAATAAGAAAGGCTATTAAGGTCCATTCTCTTTTCAGGCGCGGCGATACCGTCTGTGTTGCCGTCTCCGGCGGGGTCGACTCTACCGTGCTGCTGCACCTGCTTTATGAGCTGCGCGATGAATTTTCGTTGAGCCTTATTGTCTGCCACCTAAACCATAACCTGCGCGGTAAGGAAGCTACGCGTGACAAGAACTTTGTTAGGCGGCTTGCCAGCGACTTTGATATACCCTTTGAGTGCGAGAAGCTCCTTAAAAAAGACATCAAGGCGCGTTCTGGCGAGTCTTTGCAGGAGTGGGCTAGAATGCGTAGGATTGAGTTTTTAAACAGATGCGCTGATAAACACGCGGCAACGCGCATAGCCCTTGGCCATAACACGGACGACCAGGCCGAGACTATCGTTATGAGGCTTGTTAAGGGGGCGTCTCTTAGGGGTCTGACCGGTATTGGCTGGAAGAGAAGACGTTTTGTCAGACCCGTTCTGGGACTCACCAGAGCCGAGATAGAGGCCTACGCAAGTGCGAATAATATAGATTTTGTAGAAGATTCAAGCAATAAAACAACAAAGTACCTGCGTAACGATATCAGGCATAATCTGATGCCCGTCCTTGCTGGCTATAACCCACGGGTAAAAGAGGCAATAGCACGTAGTGCTGAGCTTTTAAAGGAAGACGAGGCTACCCTTGCGGGGCTTGCCGCCACGGCCTTTAAAAAGGCACGGTCTGGAGGGAGGGCGAGGGCTGGTAAAGACACTAATCACGAGGTCGTATTAGACAGAAAGGTCTTGCTTGCTCTTGATCCTGCTATATTTAGAAGGGTCTTTACTATGGCGGTCTATTCGCTCAGTACAGAGGCTGAGCCTACGGCTAGACCTACGCCCGAACCTACGCTCTATATGGCGCAGATAGATGCCTTTCGGGCACTTGTAAAGGGGCGTGCGCCCAATACGGCTTTAAAGCTATGTGCCGGGCTCTTTGCCGGGCGTAGCTACGATAAGATTACTATATCCGGCAAGCCACTTGAGCTGGCGCAGAGCATGAATAAAGGGGCAAAAGCCCTGAATAAAAGGGCAGAAGGGCTAGCCGGTGAGGTTATCTTAGAGGTCCCCGGCAGTGCTGCCGTCCAGGGGGTAGACGCATTGATTACTGCAACGATTGTGCGTCGTATGCCAAAGAAGCTAGTTGCCGGCAAGGCGGTATATTTTGATATGGATAAATTGCCAGGTCCTTTGACGGTGCGTACCTTTAGGGCAGGCGACCGTATTCGCCAGATGGGAATGTCAGGGCATAAAAAACTCAAGGATATCTTTATTGACGATAAGATCAGTCTGGATAAGCGGCGCAGTACTCTGCTGGTGCTCTTGGGCGGCACTATTATCTGGGTCTGCGGGTTGCGCCGCTCGGGCGTGGCTCCTGTTACAGAGGTTACCAGACGTCTCGTAAGGCTTAGCCTAAAGCAAGGCCCTTAACCTTTAAATGTTTGCATAAATTGCCGTTTTCTGGTATTTTTTTAAGTTACAACATAGTCACTGGCGAATTCGCGTTTAGCCGTTATTTGCGCATTCCTACCTGCTATTGCAGGTACCTGTATGGAGGTTCTTTTATTGGGTAAAACTCTTGCGTATAAGGGGATCTTTCCGACAATTGACAGCTCGGTCTATATGGTCGATAGCTCTATTGTTATCGGCGATAGCGTGATCGGTGCTGATTCGAGTCTCTGGTTTAACGTAGTGGTCCGGGGAGATGTAAATTATATACGGATAGGGGAGCGGACCAATGTGCAGGATAACTCCGTGCTGCATGTTACCAATAATACGCATCCGCTGGTTATAGGCAGTGATGTCACCATAGGCCATAGTGTTACGCTGCACGGCTGTACCATAAAAGATAGATGCCTTATTGGGATGGGTGCTGTAATTCTGGACGGTGCTGTAATTGGCGAGGATTCGCTGGTAGGTGCAGGTGCTTTGATAACGGAAAATACCGTGATAGAGCCGGGAAGTCTGGTTCTGGGTATGCCGGCAAAGGCCGTAAGAAAATTAGATGACGCCGAGCGGGCTCGTATACTTAAGTCAGCTAAAAACTATATGGGGTACGTGAGCAATTACCGGGTAGAGGCGGGTGACGACTCTTGAAGGTAGTTGCATCCATAGATATAGGTACTAATACCTTACGACTTTTTATAGCCGAGCGGGTGCAGGACGGCACACTTAGTCCGGTCTGTTACGAGAGGGTCGTAACGAGGCTTGGCGGGGGGTATACCCAGCAGGAAGGCATTGCAAAGGCCGCAGCAGAGCGAGCTTTAACAGCCCTTGAGGGCTTTCGTAGCGCGATGGATAAGTACGGTGCAAGGCTTGAACGTGCAGTTGCAACAAGTGTCGTAAGAAGGGCGGTAAATAAAGCATGGTTCATTGGCGAGGCCAGTCGTCGCGCTGGAATTGATATAGAAGTAATAGATGGTCTTGAAGAGGCCGCTTTGTCGGTTGTAGGTGTAAACTCTGTTATAAAGACCGGTAAAGCTGTGAGCCTTATCGTGGATATAGGTGGTGGTAGTACCGAGTTTATAGTAGTAAAGTGCGGCGAGATACTCTACTGCGAGAGCCTTGAGATGGGAGTAGTGCACCTAAGCGAGGATTATCAGCGCAGCGACCCACCGTCGCGCGATGAGATCTCGGGTATGGAAAACGAGATTAGAGTCTCGGTCGAGGGTCTCAAAAGGTCGGTCAGAGCCAGCGGTCTTGATCTGCTGGAAGATTCCGTCTTTGATACCGTGGAGTTTGTCGGCACTGCCGGGACCTTTACAATAGTTGCCGCAATAGATCTGGAGCTTGCCGTCTATGACAGTGAGCGTGTCAATAACCATGAGATGGACCGCACTACGTTGCAAGCTCTTTACGCACGGCTCTCCGGGCTTAGTCTGGAGGATAGAAGGCATATATTGTCGCTGGAAAGCGGCAGAGAAGATCTTATAATTCCAGGTATTTTAATAGTGCTGAGCGTTATGTATGTTTTTGGTTTTATTACGGTAAAGATAAGCGACGCAGGGCTGCTCGAGGGGCTTTTACTCGGAGAGTCTGAAAGAGAAGAAAAGTAGGAGGAGGTTTTTTGAAAAGATGAAGCAAGTAAAAATAAAATCAGGTCTTACCTTTGACGACGTCCTGCTGATGCCGGCATATTCGACGGTATTGCCAAGAGACGTCGATGTCTCTACTATGCTTACCAAAGAGATTAAGCTAAATGTCCCATTGGTAAGTGCCGCGATGGATTGTGTGACAGAGTCTCGTATGGCTATTAATATCGCGCTGCACGGCGGAATAGGGATGATCCATAAAAACCTTACCGTTGCTGCACAGGCAGCCCAGGTCGACAAGGTCAAAAAATTCGAATCGGTTGTTATCCTAAACCCACGCACTCTTGCCCCTAACGATAAGGTCGCAGATGCACTGGCCATAATGAAAGAAGAGCAGATATCAGGCTTTCCGGTCGTAAAGAACGATGTCTTGGTTGGTATCGTCACCAATAGAGATATTCGCTTTGAGTCCAACACCAGTCGTAAGATAAGCGAGATAATGACCAAAGAAGTTGTTACGGCGACTCCACGGACCTCAATAGAGAAGGCCAAGCAGATCTTAAACGACCATAGAATAGAAAAGCTTCCTGTTGTCGATGCAAAGCGTCGGCTCAAGGGCCTTATTACCATGACTGATATCGAAAAACGCGCTACCTTTCCTGACTCCTGTAAAGACAAACTCGGGCGTCTTCGCGTAGGTGCTGCCGTTGGTGTCTCCTTTGACCGCGACGAGCGAGTTGCCGCTCTGCTTGAGGCAGGTGCCGATTGCATAGTCCTTGACACCGCGCACGGCCATAGTAAGGGAGTCCTTGATTCGGTAAAGGACCTTAAAAAGAACTTCAAAAAAATTCAGCTTATAGCAGGTAACGTCGCAACAGCAGATGGTACGGCAGCCCTCATTAAGGCCGGAGTAGACGGGGTAAAGGTCGGGGTTGGCCCCGGCTCAATATGTACGACTCGTATCGTAACCGGCATAGGAGTCCCCCAGATGACGGCTATTATTGATGCCGTCTCTGTGGCAATCAAGAAGGGAATACCGATAATAGCAGACGGCGGTATTAAGTTCTCAGGGGATATCACCAAGGCCCTGGCAGCCGGTGCGCACTCGGTTATGATGGGCGGACTCTTTGCAGGAACTGAAGAAAGTCCAGGGGAGACGATACTCTTCCAAGGCAGAACCTTTAAGATGTATCGCGGAATGGGATCGATAGAAGCAATGAAAAAAGGCAGTAAAGACAGGTATTTCCAAGATGATGTTGAGAGTGAACTTAAACTCGTCCCGGAAGGCATTGAAGGCAAAGTTCCTCATAAAGGTCCTCTTGCCGCAAGCATTCATCAGCTAATCGGCGGGTTGCGCGCAGGTATGGGATATACCGGATGCAAGAATATCAGCGACCTTCATACAAAGACCCAGTTCGTAAGGCTTACGCCATCCGGGCTGCGTGAGAGCCATGTACACGACGTGCAGATAACCAAAGAAGCACCAAACTACAAAACAGTACTTTAATGTTCACGACGATAATCTATGCGTATGCGAAGTTCTGGTGGCCCCAGGATATCACTGATATAGTTGTTAGTACTTTAAATTAATTAAGCACAGTGCTTTGTTTGCCAGTATCTGGCTACTGAGAGAGCGTCTCCTGCTAGGAGGAGTTTTCTGCTAAATAATAAAATTCAAGAGAGTAACGTTAAAAATATGGATATACATGCACAGAAGTTATTAATTCTTGATTTCGGTTCTCAGTTTACGCAGCTTATAGCAAGAAGGGTTCGTGAGTCAAAGGTCTATTGCGAAATTCACCCCTATAACACAGGTGAAAAGAGCAAAGGCGGCTTGATTAAATTTATAAAAGAATATAATCCTAAGGGGATAATCCTCTCTGGCGGGCCCAGCAGCGTCTTTGATAAAGGCGCACCGCGCGTGCCAAAGGGGGTCTATGGTCTGGGCATTCCTATCCTTGCTATCTGCTACGGTATGCAGCTGACGGCAAAGCTCTTCCAGGGCAAGGTTGAAAGATCAAAGCACCGTGAATACGGTCCGGCCGATATTATCATTAAGGACTCTACCGGGCTTTTTCATGGGATTAAAAAAGATAAGATAAAGGTCTGGATGAGCCACGGCGACAAAGTAGCTACTGCGCCAAAGGGCTACAAGGTCACGGCCATCTCTGCTAACTCGGTCATCGCGGCAGTATCTAATACAGAGAAGGGCCTCTACGGAGTCCAGTTCCATCCCGAGGTCGTCCATACCGCACATGGTAAGCATATTATAAAGAACTTTACCCACCGCATCTGTAAGGCGCGGTCTACCTGGACCATGAAATCTTTTATAGATACGACGGTCGAGAATATCCGTGCGCAGGTAGGTCCTGATGGCAGGGTTATCTGTGGCATCAGCGGAGGCGTTGATTCCAGTGTCGCCGCAGCCCTTGTGGCAAAGGCCATTGGCAAGAGGCTAACCTGCATTTTTGTCGATAACGGGGTCTTAAGAAAGAACGAGGGCGATGAGGTCTATAAGACTCTTACCAAAAACTTTGACGTAAAGATAAAAAAGGTAGATGCCAGCGATATATTTTTGAAAAAGTTGAAAGGAGTTGCCGACCCTGAGCGTAAACGTAAGATAATAGGCAATACCTTTATCCGTATCTTCGAGGCAGAGGCCGCGCTGGTTAAAGGTGCGCATTTTCTGGCTCAGGGCACTCTGTATCCAGACGTCATCGAGAGCGTATCTTTCAAAGGGCCATCGGCTACTATCAAGAGCCACCACAATGTCGGCGGCTTGCTTAAGAGAATGAAGCTTGAGCTGGTTGAGCCCTTGCGTGAGCTCTTTAAGGACGAGGTTCGGGTGCTTGGCAAGGAACTCGGACTTGCCGACGAACTCATTGATCGCCATCCCTTTCCGGGCCCGGGCCTTGCTATCCGTATTATAGGAAGCGTCAGTGAAGAACGCTGCGAAGTACTGCGAGAAGCAGATGTCATCGTAATAGAAGAGATAAGGCGTGCCGGTTGGTACGATAAGATATGGCAGGCCTTTGCGGTATTGCTGCCGGTAAAGACAGTGGGTGTTATGGGGGACGAACGGACCTATGAAAATACATTAGCGGTGCGGATGGTCAACAGCGTAGATGGTATGACGGCTGATTGGGTAAGATTGCCTTACGAGGTGCTAGAGCGGATATCGTCAAGGATAATAAACGAGGTGCACGGGGTTAACAGAGTTGTTTATGACATTAGCTCTAAGCCACCAAGCACAATTGAATGGGAGTGATAGTAAATGCCGATTGATGATCTAAAGGGTAGAGAGACGTGGAGAATCTTCAGGATCTTAAGTGAGTTTGTCGAGGGCTTTGAAGAATTAGCCGATATAGGGCCGGCGGTCAGTATCTTTGGCTCGGCTCGTACCTCGCCGCGTAATAAATATTATAAGCAGACGGTAGAGCTCTCAAAGCTCTTAAGTGAGAATGGCTATTCCATAATAACCGGTGGAGGTCCAGGGATTATGGAGGCCGCTAACCGGGGGGCAGCGGATAACGGCGGGACTTCGGTAGGGCTGAATATTGAACTTCCAATGGAGCAGAAGCCCAATAAGTATCAGAACCTGGAACTTAACTTTCGTTACTTTTTTGCGAGAAAGGTAATGTTCGTAAAATACGCAATGGGCTACGTCTGTATGCCGGGCGGCTTTGGTACGCTCGATGAGTTCTTCGAGGCCCTGACCCTTATTCAGACCCATAAGATCTATCCATTTCCGCTTATTCTTTTTGGCGCAGAGTACTGGGCGCCGCTTCGGGACTTTATGGAGAATAGTATGCTTAAAAACAATACTGTCTCTGCCGAGGACCTTGAACTCATTCAGGTAACAGATGATCAGGAAGAGGTTCTTGAAATCATCAACAAGCACAGGGACTGGAAGAAAAAGCAGGTTAAGAATTCCAAGACCTATAAAGAGCTGGATCTGTAAAATCTAGGTTAGTTTTTTTGTGAGATTAGTGGGGATTTAAAAATAGAATAATTTATTACAGGTTTGTACTGCCCCGACTACCTGCGGTAGAGCAAATCACCTGCGGTGGGGCAAAGCGGCTTCGCCGCAGAGAGATTCGCAAGAGAAGCTTAAAATTGAATATTAGCTTTGCTGTGCGCAGCACTGGCGCAAAGACACTTTCTTCTGCACCTGCCCTCGTGGACATTAACAACCCTTATAAGCCGGAGGCTTCAATGAAAAGCCTAAGCCTGATATTGTTAATATTAACAATATCGCTTATTGCCATCTCTTGCTCTCCTGACAGTCCTAAGTCACGCAAGGGTATTTTAGTCTGGCCAAGAACTATTGGTGAAGATAACTGGCCGCTTATCGCAAAATTCGCACGTATAGATTGCGAGAGGACTGGATACGGAGGGAAGATTGTATATTTAACTACCAGTATTGATGGTGAAACCATCTTTGAGTATGCTGTCAACGGTACCGCGCGTGGTTTTATGGATAGGTTGGGAATGAAAGATGCCATCGATATAATGAAAGAAGGGACGGTTCCTGGAGATCTATCTCCCTTGATAAAAATAGGCCTAAAAGAGTGTGATAAATAATCGGCCAATTCGTGCAGTAATGAAGCGTTGGGGCCTGAGTTTTACAGGTAGTATTCTTTTTCTCATCGTGCCCCTAACCGCCAGCGGTGCGCGGCTCCATTTTGAAAAGGTATACCAAAAAGTCTGGTGTGACAGGCAAGAAGGGATTACGGAATATCGGCTTAATAAAAGGACTGGAGATACTGGGAACGCCTTAACTCAGTCGCCGAAAAAACAGATATTACGGTCTGGACAATAACACCCGAACACTTAAAAAAGTAAATAAACCATGGCACACCCGATGAAAACAACAATCTGCCTTCTAATTCTAATCCTTTTACCTACGCCCCTCCTTGCCGGAGAGATCTATAAGTGGATCGACGACAAAGGCACAATTCACTTCACCGACAACCCGTCAAAAGTGCCTACCGAGTTTAAGGGTAAGACCGACATAACCACTACTGCCCTTACAATAGAAGAAGAGCTTGCTATCACAGTGCAACGTTATGACAAAGCTCTTGAAAATAAAGACCTTTCACCTGCTGAAAGAGATAAAGCCTTTCAGGTTTTAGAAGAAAAACTAGAATTACTTAAGAAAAAAGCTACTACTGAAAGCAATAAAAAACTAAAACACATCCAACTAAGAGGGGATGAAAGGATTAAAGTCCTTACCGAAAACTATGAAGATACCGTTAAAGCAATTGATAGAAAAGCCAAGCGTAAAGCAAAAGCAGACGTACAAAGGGTTTGGAGTCTCTGGTCAGGCAAGGAATGGGGAAGGTTATGGAAGCAAGGTACCATGAAGAGCAAAAGCCTGTACTCTCGAAAAGCCTTTGCCCTTGCCCCTGTTTAGTGGACACATCGAAAGGTTAGTGATAAAAAGCTACCATAGGAGGTGTTCAGATGGAAGAGAAACGAGGTCGTAAGAGTTTTGACCGTGAGTTCAAGCGCGAGGCAATAAGTTTTATTATGG
>JAJRSM010000022.1 GCA_024278765.1 Deltaproteobacteria bacterium
AAAATAACGGACGAGCAGGTGGCAAGGGTAGAATCACTGATCAACAACAGGCCCAGAAAGTGTCTGGGCTACAAAACACCGCTTGAGGTCGCTTCCGCCTCTGTTGCACTTCGACCTTGAATGTGGGACTCGCAATAAACCTTAAGATGAAAATATGTAGGAGCAGGATGTGAAGAGGTTTTTTGTAATATCTATTGCAATGATTTTGTTTGCGCTAATGGCATTGGTTCCTATGGCAAGGGCGGATCAGACGGAAGAGGCCATTGAAAAGGCAGCGCAGAGGAATGCCGTTGTTGTAAGGCTGCACAAAGAAGGTAGAATCGATGAGGCACTGGAGGCCGCCGAGCGTGCCTATAAAGTGACGGCAGAGACGCTTGGTCTTAAGCATCCCAGTACGGCAACAGCTCTGCATAATCTGGCGGCTTTGTTTGAAGAGATAGGGGAGTTAAGGCGGGCCGAGGCCTTTTTTACGCGAGCCCTTAAGATAAGGGAAGCGACCCTTGGCGTCAGGCACAGGGATACGATAAATACGCGCAGGAGACTTGCTGCAATAGAGAAAACACTTGCTGGGCCAACAGCGGCTGGCGAAGATAAAAGACCGGTGAAGGTATTTGAAAATGGCGGCCCCACTGCTTCGGGCAGTCGCAGCGTGAAGATTGCGACTAGGCCGCCCGCTAGAATAATATTGAACGGAGGCGGGCGTACCGCTCCTGTAAGAAGCACTGCCCCCGTAAGGCCAAAGAGGGTCGAGGCTAGAGTGTTAAAGGCGGGCTCGCCACCAGCCCGTGCCAATGGCGGCTCTGTTAAGGTTGTGAAAAATGGCGGCGTAGATTATCAGCCGAGGATGAGCAAGAATGGCGCAGGTATGACAGGGGCTGTAGGCGGTGTTACTGGCGAGATCGAATCCGCAAGCGGTGAGACCTTTGAGACACGCTCTTTTCCGATGGTAATCGCAGAAAATGGTGAAAATTCGGAGCCGGCCTCGAATAAGGATGTAAAATTTGATGCATACGTAGTAAAGCTCGGAGTAGACGAAGTAATGAAGATCCCCGGTCCGGCTGGTCTTATGAGGGTCTGGATAGGGGCGCCAGAGTATGCCCCCGAGTTTCGCGAAGGGATGGCAGAGTCGGTAGGTAGCTTGCCAAAGGTTGGCGAGACGGCAAAGGTCAAGGCCGTTGCGCCGGACTTTGAAGTAGAGCCCAAAGATAGCATTTGCATTAAACTACACCCAACAGGTGCTGATGTGCTTTTTGTGTTGCGTCCAAAGAAGAAAGGAGATTTTAAAGTAAGTGCTGTCGTCGAATTATTCAGTTCAGTAGATTGCAGCGGGGCTGCCATACCTAAGGCCGTTAAGACATTGAGCGTCAGCGTTGTCGTTGATACCGGTAAAAAGATTGGAGAGGGTGCAGAAGAGATGGGCGGTATCTTCTGGGAGAAGTTCCTTGATTTCTGGGGTGCGATAGTAGCACTCTTTTTTGGTCTAATATTATTCCTTTTAAGAGGGAAGCTTAAAAAAATCTTTGGTTTTAGTGGCGATAAGGACTAAAGGATATTAGGTGCGCCTTAAGGTGATAAGGAGGGTTAAGATGTCTAAACGTATTTTTTTGAGTGATATTCATATGGGACCAAGGAGAGAGGTTCTGCCACCAAGGTTTGACTATGACTGGTTGACCAAGGACGAGGCGGTGCGGCTCGGTAGTTTTTTTGAATATATAAAAGATAATGAAGCCGCAGATACCGAGGTCATTCTGGTTGGAGATATTCTGGATAACTGGATCTGCCCTTATGACGAGGTGCCGCCAAGTTTTCAGGAAATATTTGATGCAAACCCTGAGGTAGTCTCGGGGATCAAGGGGTTGCTTGATAAGGGAATGAAGGTGACTTTTTTGGAAGGCAATCATGACATGTATTTATCTCAGGCAGATCTTGATACGGTCTTTGATGGTAGTGTAAATGTAAAATACGGCGAGAGTTATACAGACCGTGGCATCCACGCAGAGCACGGACATTCATTTGATCCTTTTAATGTCAAACTGCAAGGCGGCAGTGCCATACAGGGGCTGCCGCTTGGTTATTTTATCTCGCGTGCGGTGGCGACAAAGCAGGCGATGGAGGATTCTTCGAAAGAGCCGCTCTGTGAAATAATAAAAAAAGCCGGGGCGGCCTTGATAGGTGGCGATAGCGTTGCGGTGAGTGTATTTGACGCAATCATGGAGGACGCCGGTATGGATAGTACTGCCGCATTTGTAATGCCGGATGGCGGTGTGGTGACGGTTGCGCAGGTGCGAGCTGCCTATGAAGATACTACTTTAGGGTTGAGTGTCGCTGATCTGCGGCCAAAGGCCAAGACCTTGTCTCTGGCAGAAGACGATGTGAAGTTGGTAATCTTCGGTCATACCCACGGTAAAGTAATTGATTCGCTTGATCTGGAAAACCCGGCAGAGCCGCTACTTTCTGAATATACCAAGGTATATGCAAATAGCGGGACCTGGATAGAGAAGGACAAAGCCCCAACCTATATTGAGGTTAAGGTCGATACGCGCGATAATCACTTAAACTATATTAGCCTGATGAAGTGGGACGATGGTGCCGCTAGTAAAGTAGGGAGCAGGTTTTTTAGTTTTTAAATTAATATTAGAGTTAAGGTCTAGAGTGATCGATGGCTGCGACAAATGCCGCGGCCTCTTTGTAAAACAATAAGAATGCCCGGTGCGCAGAATCTCTTAGCTCTCTTTCTGTCTTTCAGTTATTGAGTCTTATGATAAAATAAAGGTGAGTTTATGATTATGAGTCGACAGGGTATTTTATGAACTGGGAAAGAACCATTTTAAAGACGGAAGGGCCGGTTTTTTTAACTGCCCCTTCCGTCCGTGCCTTTAATTTAGTTTTTTAGTGATTTTGTAAGGACTAGAATGACGTGCCGAATATCTTAAAGCCACGGGTTGCGAGCCAATTTTCTTGTTCTGCGCTCAGGCGTTTTTCGCATGTATAGTATTGTGAGTTTTGTACGCGTACCCAGCCTGCGTCCTCGACCTCAGGGACTTCGTAGCCGAGTACGAACTTTGCCAGATGATCGTGGTAATGCCACGGGCATCCGAAAAAACGTCCATCTCTGTTTAGCCAGCCTGCGCTTGAGTCAGGTCTATGAAGCCACGTATTCGACCAGTCCAAGAGAAAGGTCTCTTCTATGTCTATCTCAGCGCATAGTTTTATTTCATCTTTATTGGTTTTAGGACACCAGATACCCTTGACGAACTGAACCCAGTTGTCGTCATTTTCTCGCATCCAGTAGAAAAAGCGTTTGTCTTTCTTCTTTTCTTTCTCTGGCGAGACTAGATAATATCTTTCCATAAAAGGTCTCCGCTGTTTTAGGTGTCGAAACAGATGAAGTTGTTCTAGTTGTGTGTTGAGTATTAGAGTATACATTATTTCGACTAAGATTTCAATTAGAGCACTGTCAGGGTGCTGTGGCTTTGCCTGTTATCTTGTCTGGAGGTGGCTAACTATACTTTACTAACTGATATCGCTGTGATAATTTTATAAGGTCGGTAGCTTTGAATAAACTTTATTAATATTGTATGCAAAGGCGAGTAGATGACTGATTTTTTTAAGGGTATTGGTGATTTTTTTGTCGGCTGCAAGATGGTTGCCACTACGCGTGAGCTCTGGCCCTATGTCTGGATACCGTTGCTGATAAATATAGTTGTTTACGTTATTGTCGTTGGGCTAGGGGTTTATTTTTATAGCGACCTTATGGCGTATTTTATGCCGACAGGGGATCAGTGGTATGCAGCCATCTTGAGGTTCTTTGCTTGGATTATATTTACCGCTGTAATTGGGCTTGGTATCTTCTTTACATTTTTTATTGTGGCCTCTACTATCGCCTCGCCTTTTAATGAGCGGCTTTCGGCAAAGTATGAAGAGCTTCTCACCGGCCAGCGCGTATTGGATGGGCTTGGTGTTACAGCTGTTATTACCCAGGAGATAAAGCGGCTGATAGTCTATGTAGTTATCTTTGGCGTCTTGCTCTTGCTTACCTCGGTTATATCTTTTATTCCGTTTGTTAATTTCATGATACCTGTGCTCTGGTTTTTCTTTGCCGTATATGTCGCGGCCTTTGAGTTTATATCTTACGTGCTGGACCGCCGTGGGGTCTTGCTTGGCGTAAAGTTTTCTTATATCAGGTCTAGGTTTTTTCGTTGCGGTGGCTTTGGGATGGCGACGGCATGGGGTATGCTTATCCCGGTAGTTAATGTGGCTGTTATTCCGTGCGCAGTCGTTGGGGCTACGAACCTAGCGATAAAGTCAGGAGTGCCGCAGGGGCGAGGTGATAGAGGCCCCAAGGTTGGTAGTAGAGATGGTTTTGATAATCTACTTGATGAGCGCAGCATTGATGCGGTAAAGTAAGAGTAGATTTTAATAATTGCGTAGTGTCTTTTGTTTTTTTAAAAAGGAAGGTGAAGTGTTTATGGGCGGCATTTTTAAAAAAATAATTCTGTCATTTGTTTTTATAAGTTTTTTTGTGGCCTGCGCCACGATACCCGTCACCAATAGGAAATCGCTGATCCTTATCCCCTTTGATGTAGAGCTCTCGCTTGGCGAGCAGGCATTTCGCGATATACTGAGAAAGGAAAAACTCAGCGGCGAAAAAGAGCTGAAGGCGATGCTCAGGAGGGTCGGTAAGAGGATCGCCGCTGTAAGCGATATGCCGGACCTTGCTTGGGAGTTTAAGCTAGTAGACTCGGACTCGAAAAATGCCTTTGCATTGCCAGGCGGTAAGGTGGCTTTTTACGAGGGGATATTAAAGGTTTGCAAGAACGAAGCAGGGGTCGCAACGGTTATGGGGCATGAGATAGCGCATGCAATAGCAAGGCACGGGGCCGAGCGTATTACTCAGCAGTTAATCCTTACAGGGATTATAACGGGTGCTGCTATAAAATATGAAGACAATAAAAATAAAAAGTATATACTGGCCGGCCTTGGTGTCGGTACTACCGTTGGTATAACCCTTCCTTTCAGCCGTCGTAACGAGAGTGAAGCCGACCATATCGGTCTGATATATATGGCGCGTGCCGGGTATGATCCACGCGAGGCCGTAGAGTTCTGGAAGCGTTTTGACGAGGAGAAAAAAAAGAATAAGGGCTTTAAGATGCCGGCCTTTTTATCAACGCACCCCTCTGATGAGAAAAGGGTAGCGGAGCTGACAGCTTTGTTGCCAGTCGCAATGGAGGAGTATAAGAGGGCTAAAAAGAAGTATGGTAAAGGAAATGTCCTGAACCTTAAGGGACTTGATGATAAAGTAAAAGACGGAAAGAAGAATCACCACTAAGCGTGGTTAGAACTATAAAAAGAGAACGGCGAACCCTAGGGTTCGCCGTTCTCTTTTTATAATATCTAAATTCAGATTATCGCCAGAACATCAGCCATAGAACAAAACCAAGGATAAAGCCAATTGTTATCTTTAGTAGCCATAGTGGGCTGGTATCACCGGTTGCTCCGCACTCCGGGCATTCGGGGGCCTCTGGGTGCACCTTGACCCCGCACTTATAGCAGACTTGTTGTTTGACGATTGTTTTACGTTTTCTTTTAGGGTTGTTGGGGTGGGCATCTCCGCCAGACATGTTTTTCTTTGCCATCTTCAGATCTTCTCCTAGCACTAAGGCACTGCCTTAGCGTTTATGCTGATTATTTATAACGTAACTTAGTATATTTCGTTAAAGAGGTTTAGTAGGTGCGGTGCGACCTGTTTTTTCCTTGAGAGGACGTTTTTGAGTTCATAGATATTGTCTTCTACTTTGGGGTATTCAAATGCCCCTAGTATCTTGCCTTCGCCAACTGCCATCAGAAGTGACGTGCCTTTACCTATATCGGTGATTAGCAGGCATGCCATAGTCAGGTCTTTTGTCTCTCTCGTCTGCTCGAGTTCTTTTTTTATATTTGCTTTCTCAGATTCTAGCTCGTCAAAGCCAATGGTCTCGACCTGGCCTATTCCGAAGTCTTTGCCCTTAGCGGTGTAGACCTTGAAGTCGTCGCGGACAACGGCCTTTGCCCCTCTTGCCTTCATGCTCGAATTTGCTGAGAATATTTCATTGCCAAACTCTAGATGGTCAAGTCCTGATTTTTCTTCAAGCCATTTCAGTATTTCTTTGTCTTTATTCGTAGTCGTTGGGGAGCGAAGTATAACCGTATCGGATAGAACGCCGGAGAGCAGTAGGCCCGCGATCTTTTTATCTATCTCTAAGCCTTCGGCCTTGTAGATGCCGGCTACTATCGAAGATGTACTGCCTATGGGGTCGCACCTGAAGGTGATTGGCCCTGTGGTATGAAAGTTTCCGAGGCGGTGATGGTCAACGACCTCTATAATGTCTACGTCCTCTGCACCGTCCACGGCCTGAGAGATCTCGTTGTGATCAACCAGGATTAGCTGGATGGGTGAGGGCTTCATCAGATCGGTCTTGGTAAGGATGCCGTGCATAACGCCGCTCTCATCGATTGCAAGGACTCCGGTCTCTGCGAAGTTCTTAATCGTCATCTTTATATCTTCTACGCAGTCCTCGGGCGAGACTTTCTTATAATTTGTATTGCATATCTTTCCCGCCGGAGCACTTAGTCTTACCAGCTGGCTGGTCGTGGCCGTGTCGTATGGAGAGGACATAACAGTTACGTTATTTTCTTTGGCGGCATCGATAAATTCTTGCTTGATGCGGAGTCCTCCGCTGATAATAAGGATACCTACTCCAAGTTTTATAGCAGAGGCCTGAATCGTCTCTCTGTCACCGACGACTACGACACATTCGCGAGGAGGTGTATCTCCTATGGTGCTTTCAAAGTGAGTGGCCATCATAGCACCGACATAAAGAGAGAGAACCTTCTGATCGTTGCCGATAGAGTTGGTGAGCACAGTGCCGCCAAGTGTGGCGACTAGATTTGGTATAGAGGTAAGTATCTTTCTGGAGGTATCGGTGCTGGTCTGTGCTACCTGCCACTCTGCTATATCCATAAGCGTTACAACGCCGATTGGTTTGTCGTCATCGTCAAGGACAGGGACGATCCGAATCTTTTCCTCTTCCATGCTTTTCATGACATTGAAG
Source organism: Deltaproteobacteria bacterium (assembly GCA_024278765.1). Lineage (GTDB taxonomy): Bacteria > Desulfobacterota > GWC2-55-46 > GWC2-55-46 > DRQE01 > JAJRSM01. The sequence goes on from JAJRSM010000022.1 coordinate 7,092, forward strand.
ATGGGGGTCTCTTTGTGTACGGTAAAGATCTCGCTGGTCATTATGTCTTTTGCCCGGAGATATACGTTGGAGAGGTAGAGCGGCGGTTCAACTCCAAAGCGTTCAAGGATGAAGGTCGTCTGCGGATTCAGGTCTCCGGCACGAGCGGCATATATGTCTTGCTGACCCCGAGCTTTCTTGATCTCAGTCAGAGCAATGGCAGAGCATATGGAGTCGGTATCCGGGTTTTTATGTCCGATAATGTATGTAATCATATTAGATTGTCCTTAAGGAGAGAGATCCTATTTTAATGGTTTTCGTCTCATAGAGTATATATAGACAAGCTGCCGATTCTTTGGCGCGGCGCAGTGCCTGTTCAAGATATTATTGTATTATAAGTGATAAGGAGTAGTGGAGTCAAATTGAATTGTAAAGAGTGGCAGGTTTGGGAGGCGAGTTTATAGGAACTACGCACCTGCCACTCTTTGTTAGGAGGAGGGGGTATACGGGACCGATTACTATAGATTGGCGGTCATCTGGTGTACTCTGACATTATCTTTGCCTGCTTTAATAGGCCGTTATCTAACAGGGAGGGTCTCAGCTTGTTTATAAGGACGAAGAGTCGTTCAGGTCGGCCTATTAAGACCTCATCTGCGTCATTTTCAATGCTTTTTACTACAATGGCCGCGACCTTTTCGGGGTTATCCAGATTCATCTTCATCTTTCTAGCCATCTCGAAGAACTCATTGGTCTGTGAGGTTCTGGTGGCACGCGGAGCTACATATGTTACCCCGATGCCTGTGCCGTGAAGTTCTCTTCTCAGGCCTTCGGAGAAGTTTTTTATTGCGGCTTTGCTAGCGGAATATATGCCGAAGTAAGGGAAGGCAAGGCTTGCGAAGATCGAGCCGATATTGACGATACGGCCGCTGCCTCGCGCGTGCATTCCTCCCAGTACTGCCTGGGTAAGGCTTATAGTACCAAAGACGTTGACGGTCAGGGTCTTCATTACTTCTTCTTCGGTGTGCGCGGCAATGGATTTAAAGATCATAATCCCAGCGTTGTTAACGAGTATGTCTATAGGGCCGAGTTCTTCTTCCGTTGTTTTGATTATAAGATCACGCCCTTGTTTTGTGGTTATGTCAGCGTTTATGCCGACGGCCTTAACCCCTATTGTCTTTGCTTTCTCTAGGACTGGAGCAAGTGCCTCTTCGTTGCGGTCAACCAGAGCCAGGTTTGCGCCTTTTTCAGCGAAGGCAATGGCGATACAGCTCCCTATCCCGCCTCCTGCGCCTGTTATGATCACCTGTTTATCTTTTAGCTTCATGGCCTTTTAATACCTCCTTCTTAAAGACTTGCAGCATATTGTTTCGTTCTTTTGCCGTTACCATCGTTGACCAGTAGCAACCCTTGCAGCTTTTTGCATCATCGTACCAATCGGTGCTGAATTGTTCGTAAAGACCTTCTTTCTTTAGATCAAAGATTGAATATTTATCTGTAACTTTACCTCGCATATTAATGCAGGTAAGGAGAGCTCCATCGGCGTCTACTATCAGGCGCGTGGGCGCCGACGGTGTGGTCTCGGAGAAGCACTTCCATGAAAGGTTCGTTCCGTAGACTGGCAGGTCTTGAAGATACTGCTCTGTCGGTAGTATAAGGGCTCCGCTTTTTTTAAGAGCGATAAGTTCTTCCGCTATCTTTTGAAGCCTGTCTGTGTGTTTCCGGGTCAGCCGGTAGTCGTTGTCCGCCTCTTCTACCTCCTCCCATTTATCTCCTCTGCCCCATATCACGGGGCAGAGGTTTACCCAGATGCCTTTATTGCTAAGCGTCTCGGTAACGCGTACAACGTTTGCCAGGTTCTTGGCCGAGATCACTATATTGGCGCAGAGGTAGGGGACGTTTTGAGCCCTGAGTTTTTCGAGCATCCTGATGCCCGCGCCGGCCTTTATAATGTCGTCCTCTTTTGAGCCGGCGGTGTCGTCGACATCTATGCTCGCGACATATGCCTGAAGTCCGGCCTCTACGAGACCTCGCAGCATGGTCTCGCCAAAGAGAGAGTTCGATACCAGCGAATGGGCCATAGTGGTCTTTTTTGTTATGTGAGATATAAGGCGTGGCAGTTCTTTAAGTATCGTCGGTTCTCCACCTGCGATATTCACGAATCTAACGCCCAGAGACTCAAAGACGTCCATGGCCTCTATCCACCGGTCCATAGAGAGCTCGTCGGGGAGCTCGGTCTTTACGATCTTGCAGTACTGGCACTTCAGGTTGCAACGTCTGGTCAGGTAGACCGAGCTCTCCAAAACCTTTGCCTTAAACAGTATCTCCGGTTTGAGTTTAAATTCGTTCCAGAGCAGGTCAACTTCGTTATTTATATTGTTGGCGTTCTTGTCTATTTTTTGTTTGATCATCTTATATTATTCCCCTGATATCTTTTTTTTCAGTAGTTCTGCGTCTTTTTTGTCCTGGAGGTCTTCAATCTGTTTTGTCGGATTGACCTTGGCTCTAAGGATATAGTCGATCTGTCGTAGGGCCTTCTTATTATTGCCGTTTGCGAAGAGTGTCTCTGCCAGAAAAAGATGGTTCGTAAGGTTGGTAGGACCAAGTTTTACCGCTTTTTCTAGGTACTTTTGCGATTCTTTTTTGCTGGGCCATGAGATGATAAAAGGTATGCGTGGTGCTTTGTAGTGCAACCTGCCCAGAGTCCTGTATGCGCCGCCCTCTGCATAGGAGGGGTCTAATTCTTCTGCTGTTTCAGCGAGTTTTTTTACTTTGTCGGCAACACCCTTTCTCGCTGAGGAGAAGATCCCGTTCAGCTCGCCCCACGTGCCCCAGGCACCAGCCATCTGGTAGTTAAGTGCGACACTTGATGGGTGATCTGCAAGGATTTTTTCTCCAATCTCCATTGCATCGGTCAGGGCTTTTTTTTGTTTGGCCGGAACCTTCTCCGCATAGGTTGTATAGAAGTATGTGGCACGCAGGAGTTTGACTGCCAATTCTTCTGATTCGTCGCCCAGGGCATATGCCTTCTGATAGGCGGCCAGCGCGTTACTTATAATTGAGGAATCGACCAGGCCGTCCTTAAAGCCATCGGCTCTTTTGGCGTAGAACTCGTCTCCGATTTTCTGATAGCCTTCTTTTGGTGCTTTATCAGAGATAAAGGCCTTGCCAGCGGCCTGTGACTCTGCACCGGGCAGTACTATAAATAGCATTATCAGCATCAGAGACAGCATAAGGTAGTAGCTTCTTCTAACTGCCGGCGATGATTTGTAGTTCTGCTTGGTTAAGTAGTGGTTTGTGGCAGAGAGCATTGTTTTTCTCCTTAGGGTTAAATGAGTTTTCGCGTACCTGTATATTGCTTTAATATTAATTGCCTGTTGAGCATGCCTGATGGTGTTACCTCCCCGGCCTTTCTTGTAAATGGAGGCCAGGTAAAGGTGAAGTCTTTGACGGTCGCATACTCGGGAAGCGAGCCCATTGATGCACCAAGCTCCTTAATTAATATCTCGCGTATCAGGGGTTCTTGCAATAACTCTTTTACATCTTTGTGCACTTTCAATAATTCTTGCCCGGTTTTTTTCAGCCAACTGGCTTTTGGTGTTATTATAGCTGCAGGGCGGTCAAGGCCACCATCGTATACCAGTGCCTGATCAACTGCTGAGCTGGATAATAGTTCACCTTCAACCCACTCGGGCGATAGGTTTCTGCCAGTACTTGTAGAAAAGGCCGAGTTCTTTCTTCCGCTTATATAGAGAAAGCCGTCGTCGTCGATATGGCCAAGGTCGCCGGTGGCCCATTCAGTTATTTTTTCGTTGTCTTTGTTAAGGTAGCCTTCCATAAGTGCATTGCCGCTAACCATTATTTCTCCGTCGTCGGCTATTCGTATTTGAAGGTGAGCAAGCGCAGTGCCAATGCTTCCAGGACGGTTATGATCTATTGAGTTAACAGATACAACAGTTGTGCACTCAGAGAGGCCAAATCCTTGATAGAGAGGGATCTCCAGTGCTCTCGCTCTCTTGATCAAGGCGGAGGGTAGAGGTGCACCTCCGCAGGCGACAAAGCGCAGATCTTTATGTATTGGTTTTTTTCTCTCTTCGCCCAGTAGGATTAATCCTTCAAGTATGATTGGTACCAGGTTAAGCGTGGTAGCATGTGTCTTGTCTATTAGTTCTGCGCATTCTTGAGGTGATTTTATTGGTGCTGTCTGGTGTGCCTTTTCTTTGTTGTTTTCAGGGTATAATATGGTCGCCCCGGCGTAGAGAGGTACGTACAGGCCGCTGATATTTTCTATTAGTGTTGAAAGTGGAAGCAGAGAGAGATGTCTGTCTGTGGCAATTGCCCCGGTTCTCTCTGCAAGACTCTCGGTCACAACGTCAACGGCAGCTTGTGAAATCATAACTCCTTTAGGTGCAGCGGTCGTCCCTGATGTATAGGTTATCTTTGCAATGGGTGATGGATTGCATTTGGGTGTTATCTCCTTCAGTGATGTCTTGGCTGCATCGCAGGTTGGTTTCTCAAGCGAGATCTCGGCCTTAATTACACATGTGGTATCGCAGGGTGAGGCCTTTGACGACTCGTCTACGGAAAGTTCTTCTTTTATAATTAGTTCAAGCTCTGCGTCGTTTGTAATGTGCCGTACTTGAATCTCCGAGAAAAAATATGGGATCGGTACGACCGTTGCTCCCTTAAGTGTAAGGGCCAGATCATATATCGCCCAGAGCGGACGGTTGGAGATCATAATGCCTACTCGCATTCCGGTGATCTCCGGCAGGGAGTAAAAGCATTGTTGTACCGCACGTACCAGATCCAGATAACTGAGTTTTTCATAACAGAGTGCGCCTAAGATTATGGTGTTGAAGGCGTCTTTATCAGGGGTAGCGTAGGCATATTTTTTTATTTTGTTCCAGAGTTTCATAGCGAATATTTAAAAGCCCCCGGCTTTATCAAAAGGTTCTTTTGTGAGATCCTGCTCTAGCGTAAGTCCTTTGATAAATAGCTGCTTCATTGTATCTTTCATTTTGAGTTTTGCCGCAGTTTTTCTGGAGAGCACTACGGATGAGGTGGCATTGTTTATGAGTTCTTTGAGCACAACTCGACAGGACTCAATATCAATCAGGATGACCTCGGGAGAGGCGTTGTAGTAGCTACCCCAATTTGAGTTGTCTCTGAGTTGCGCAGCACTTGCCTTAGCAAGTCTCATAAATGGAATCTCAAGATTAGTAAGGGTATTCCTAAATGCCTTTACTGCGGTAAAGACCAGGTGCTTTTCTTTTCTTTTTATGAGTACTCCGGCTAGAGCGGCTATCATCATGTGGCAAGTGCTCTTTGAACGTATCGCAAGAGTGCCTACCTCAACGATCTGCTCTCTATCTAGATTACGCCCGGTAAGAGCGGCGACCTTCCGCTCTATTGTACCTTCTGTGTACTGCTCTAGATAGAGTGAGGAGGTAGCCGCAGGTCTCATACCTATGCAACTTATAATCTCTTTTGTCTTATATGTTATGGCCAGCAGCTCGGTTGGAAAGGTCGTGAGCTCGGCACCATAAAATCTTCGATAGATATTTTTTGAAAACTCTTCTACCTCTGCTCGACGTGCGCTGTATTTGTCTATCAGTAGAAGATCGAGTTTTTCAGGTGATTTTATCTGCATCTCTTATGTCCTTTATCTTTTTAATCAAGCGCCTCTGAGTTTAATTACGCCGTAGTTCTTCACGGTATATGCCTATACATTGCAATAACCGTGCCATAATTGCGAAGAGGTTATTGCTAGCAGAAAAGGTTAACCATTTCAAGGGTTTAATTGTGGGATGGTTGGTTTTGAAGAATCCCAGAAGGGGCACAGGCTATTTTTATACAAAAATTTGCATTCATGAAATGAAAAAATTTGAATTATTATAGTTTGTACTTTCCTAGTTTGTACTGGAGATTTGTAGGGCTGATTCCTAGAGTTTTGGCAGCTTTTGCGCGTATGCCTGCGGAGTCTTTGAGGGCCTTGACGATGAGTTGTCGCTCGAAGTTATCGACGGCCTCGGGTAGTGTCTTGCTTTGGGTGGTCGAATCCTCAGGTGTTGAGATTATTTGCGTTGTGCCCTGGAGTTCCGCTGGCAGATCGTTTTTGTTGATAACCGGGCCATTGCTTAAGACAACGGCACGTTCAATTATATTGCGTAGCTCGCGCACATTGCCGGGCCAGCTATAGGCACAGAGCAGTTCAGAGGCATCATCTGAGATAGAGTGTACGTCCATGCCGGTCTCAACAGATAAGAGCCTAACAAAGTGCACGGCAAGCGGGGTGATATCGGCAGGTCTCTCGCGCAGCGGTGGAATCTCAATTTCTATAACATTTAGTCTATAGAAAAGGTCTTCTCTGAATAGTCCTTCTTTTACGAGCCTTTTAAGACCTTTATTCGTAGCTGCTATGACTCGTATATCGACCTTTACAGGTGTTACCCCGCCGACGCGCTCAAAGCTCTGTTCTTGCAAGACTCGTAGGAGTTTAACCTGCATGGCCTCTGAGGTCGTTGATATTTCATCGAGGAAGATAGTACCTTTGTCAGCGGCCTCAAAGAGTCCGACCTTTCGCGCGATAGCACCGGTGAATGCACCTTTTTCATGGCCAAAGAGTTCGCTCTCAAGCAGGGTCTCAGTGAGTGCTCCGCAGTTTACCGTAATAAAGGGTTTATTAGAGCGGTCGCCGGCCCTGTGTATAATGCGTGCAATAAGTTCCTTGCCCGTGCCGCTTTCGCCCTCTATAAGAACGGTGCTGCGCGTAGGTGCTACTTGCAAGGCAAGATCTCTGATCTTTTTTATCTCAGAGCTTGCAAAGACAGAGTCTTCAAAGCCGAGTCTTTTGGATAGTTCTCTGGTGAGGCGTCCTTTTTCACTCAGCAGTGCGTTCATCTCTAAAGCACGTTTAACAATGAGGACTAGTTCTTTGTTGCTAAACGGTTTTAGTATGTAGTGGAATGCCCCTTGGCTCATGGCCTCGACGGCGGTCTCGATGGTGCCGAAGGCTGTCATTATAATAAATGGCATCTGCCCTTTGTTCTCCCTTATCTCTTTAAGCAACTCAATCCCTGTAAGGCCTGGCATCTTAAGGTCACTAATTATAAGTTGCGGGTTTAGCTCAAGGGCAAGGGCTGCGGCTTTTTTCGGATCTTGACAGGTCTTAACGCAATAGCCCTCGTCAGAGAGCAGGGCTTCAAGAACAAGCAGGTAATTTTTTTCGTCATCTACAATTAGTATATTTTTCATCTGTCATCCAGGTCTTTTTTTAGTGGTTTTGCAGTGTTCCTGTTGTCTCGCTACCGGTTGGTAGATATATCTTAAAGGTCGTTCCGTGTGGTTCTGCATCATCTGTCTTTACCCATCCCCCAAGGTTTCCGATGATGCGGTAGACAATGGTTAGTCCAAGGCCGGTGCCTTTTTCTTTGGTTGTGAAGAATGGGTTGAATACCTTGTCTTTGTTCTCGTTTGAGATGCCAGAACCGCTATCGGTTATAGTTATTATAACAATATTTACCTGATGAGTCGGGTTAAATGGTGGGTATTCGTAGGATTCTTTGGTCGAGACCTCGATGGTGCCGCCGGTAGGCATGGCCTGCACTGCGTTTATGATTATATTGATAAGCACCTGATTAACCTGATTGTCATCGGTGTAGACCTCTGGCAGTGCGTTGGCGAATTTCTTTGTGAGTTTTACTTTGGCACTCTCCATATGAGGACTTAAGAGCGGTAATGCCTTCTCTATTATTTTATTTATTTGATGCCGATTTATCTGTGGCGGTATGGGTCGGGCAAACTGCAAAAAAGTCTCGAGGAACTTTTCAAGTCGTGCCGATTCTTCGGTTATGGCTGCGGCCAACTTGGCACTGGATTCATTTTGTTCAAGTTTTGTAGAGAGCCATTCGGCAGAGCTCTTTATTATTCCCAGCGGGTTTTTCACCTCATGGGCCATGCCAGCCGAGAGCTCGCCCAGAGCAGAGAGTTTATCGGCACGGATGAGTTCGTCTTCCATTTTTTTCATTCTTTTTACGTAAAGGTTGACCTCGCTAATCATCCTATTGAAGGCCGCAGCGAGCCTGCCTACCTCATCGTCTTTGCTTGATGAGTGCGCAAGAAGCGAGAAGTCTTTTGTATTAGCGATAAGGTCGGCTGTGTGTGAGAGTTCTTTTAACGGTCTAGTTATTCTTCTGGCAAAGATAGTAACGAGTCCGAGAATAAGGACAATGCCTGTAAGTCCTATGGCAATGGATATACGTTGTATCCTTTTTATGGGAGTCATGGCACTGGCTCGCTCGATTGCAACGACGACGTCCCAGTTGAAGCCTCTAAATTCGGCACTGCCGCGAGTGTGGACGACGGTCCCTATATAGCCAGGGACTGATATCACCTCGTTACTCTCAGCGAGATGGTCGTGTTTTAGACCGGTCTGTCCTTGCGCAAGGGTAAAGGGGTTTTCAAGGGGGTAGGCCGCAACGACCTGGCCTTTGCTTGTTAGTATGGAGATAACGGTAGATTTATTTTTGTACGCAAGTTTTTCGAGATCCGAAACCCGGTATTCAAGTATTAGGGCTCCGATGATATCCGGCCCCGGAAGGTGCGAGGATATCGGCACCATAAATGCAATTACATCTTCATCTGTAATTATTGCCGTGTGTACGTCGCGGGCTACTATCTTGCCTGTAAAGAGTTCGGAGAGCCACGGTGCCTCTATGGTAGTCTGGGCGGTTGTAATGTTATTTGATGCCACGACCTCTGCCTTGCGGTTGATTATATAGATATTGCCCGCTATATTGTAGTCTTTCATGAGAGACTCCAAGAGGTCGCTAATTCTGTTGTCGATATCATCGGTGAGAATATCGTTCATTACCTCAAGGTCAGCCCATGCTATGGCATTGGAGCGTAGAAGGGATACGCGAGCGTCAACAGCGTCTCTTATCAGCTCGGTCTGGGTCTGTAAGCTGTTGGCTATCTCTTCGGAGAGGGCGTTTTTGGAGCTCTTATAGTAGAAGAGGCTGGCAAGGACAAAGGGGACCATCGCCGCTATAAGAAATATAGCGGTAGTCTTCAGGACAAGACTCTTTTTCAGGCTACTGGCGATCATTTGTCTCTGATGTTCCCGGTGTCTCTGGCGTATCCGGCATTTTTTGTTCTTTTATGGTGTATACAATATGTAAGTCAGCCTCTATATTGTCAGCCCCTATGTATCCAATAGAGCCGGGAACTTTTCTGAGGAACCTTTTAACGGCCTCTTCGGATTTGAGGACCAGGGGCGGGTGTATGCCGTTAAAGTGTTTGCCGTTCCAGTACTCAACGAGCGTTCTGTGCCCCCTTTTGAGGATCTGCTTTGTAAAGGCCTCTCTTGTTGGGTTGGAGGCTGGCAGGTTTATCGGGACGACCCTCTTTCCGCTTTTCCAGAGGACCTTTCTCTTCATGTATATCTTCTCAAGGATCTTTTGTGAGACCTCTTCGGTAGGTTCCCATGCGGTGACGGCCACTATATCACCGCTGCCAGCGATGGTTGCGAGGCCCAGGGTAAGGGTAAGGGTTATTATTTGTAGTAGTATCTTCATTGTTATAAGAGTATTGAAAAGGATGCGAGCCAGATATCGGCGTTATCTATATCGTCACTATCCGGGTCGGCAAAGTCGATGCTGCCGCTTGCTTTTTTATACTCCACCTTGAAGACGACCTGAGCAATCGGTTTGTAGACGGCTCCGAGACTCAGGGCTTTATATTTTCCGGCATTTTTACGTGCTCTGAAATATTCGTGTCTGAGTACAAAAAATATATTGTCTCGTAGAACTGGATGTGTGGCCTGAAGGTAGTAGCCATATTCTCTTGTCCAGCCGTCGCTTTTCATGTCAATGCGGCTATAGGTCAGCTCGCTGCTTATCTTAAGATCTTTGCGTTCATATTTGAATTCAAGGCCTGTAAGGTATACCTTGTCGTTTAGGTATAGCTCGGTGTAATAGGCTATTGGTATGCTTACCTCCAGGCTTGGAGAGGCGAGCCACTTAAGCCTTCCGCTATAAAAGAGATGAGTTTTACGAAAGCCGGTACGTTCATTTATGCTCTCGTTGTTTTGTATTGTTAGGGAGTAGGTAAGGTCTTGTTCGCCATGTGTAAAGTCGCCAAAGAGTTGTGCGCCGGTTATAAACTCGGGGAAGGCCGCATAGGTGACAAGCGGGCGGGAGACGGTCCATGTCAGCGGATCTGCATGTAGTTCATTCCACGAGCCTATGGGGGTGAGGAATTTTCCTAATCTGATATTCAGTTTTTCTTTGTAGAGGTGGTCTAGGTAGAGGCGTTCTATCTGCCAGTTTTCCTTTGTTGTTGTCTTGCCGTCTTCTTCTATTTCAAGGAAATGGGTGTTTTCAAACTCAGAGAAGATGCTGGTCTTCTCTCCCAGGTCGCCGTAGATAAAGATGCTCAGGTCTTCAAAGGTTATCTTTCTTTTTTTATTCCGGGCGTCCTCAAATTCTATGCTGGAGTAACCGCCGATGCGCAGCCTTGACTCGCCGACGGCTAAGCCCTGACCAAGTCTGTATTTGGAAGAAGAGTCCTCTACTCTCTCTGCTCCGATTGCGGGCGTACTCCATAGCAAAAAGGCAGATACTATGAGCAACACAATTGCTGGTAGCCTGAATGCAGGGGGGCTCGGCCTGTTAAAGAGATTGTTGAAGACATGGGACTCCGATATTTAATTGTGCTCTTGGATCTAGACCTCCAGAGAGGGTTATGGTTACCAGATAGGGCTCTAAGTTGTTTGTTTTAATTTTATCTTATTATATGAATGGCGCGTAGTCATGTCAACCGAAGTTATGGTCAGAGCTGCGACAGTGGGGGAGGTCTTTGTGTTTCTCTGCATACGCAAAGAAACACATGTCGGCTGCGCAGGTGCTTATATCAGTAGTTTTCCGTCTTTTAGCAGGGTCGTCTCTACTCCGTTGGTCTCTGCGATCATTGTCGGATTGTAAAAGACAAAGTCTTGATGAAAAGGGACTCGCACCTTGCCGCCGAAGGTCGAGTTATCGCCCAGAGCTATGTGTATTGTTCCGAGGATCTTCTCGCTCTCCAGGACGCTATCGGGGCGAGATGCCTTGTCGTTGGTTCCGACGCCGAGCTCTGCGATATTGCCACAGAGCGGGTTGTCGTCTATCGTTGCCTGAAGCTCTGCTGCATATGGTTCGTTGCCGGATACGGTTGTGGCACGACCGTCCTTTACCGTTATCGTAACAGGGGCCGTGAGCTCTCTGGTCGGCGACCAGGTCAGGACGAGCCTGCCATTGGCCGTGCCCTCTACAGGGGCGCAGAAGGCCTCGCCGGCCGGCAGGTTACTGAAGCTGCCGGGTTCTGTAAGGATTCCGGTATCGGGTTTTACAGGGCGACCTTTGATGGAGAAGCTTATGTCCGTGCCGTTGGGAGTGGTTATATGGATATTTTCGCCTTTGCCGAGGACCTCTGCGAGCTTTATTGTGCGCTCGGCGAGCTTTGGCCAGTCAGCCGTCATAACGCCGTCAAGCATAGGGGCCTCAAAGCTCGGCATGCTGGCGTACCTTACCCCTGCGCAGCGGGTTACTAGGTCTCTGAACTTTGTATGGCTTGTCGAGAAGTTCGCAAGCCCGACTATCGCATCTATAGCCGTGGCATTCGCCTTTGTTACAATTTCTTCGGCCTTTTTAATGTCATCAGGTGTAGGTTCTTTGGCTAGAATCCTCGTAAAGCAGCCGCCATCTTTAAGCGCTGTGATTACATCTGCGCCAAGGGCCGCGACCCAGATAATCTCTGGCGGCTCTGTCCCGTTGTCTTTTGCAGCAGGGTAGTCTCTGAAGAGAACCGTAGCAAAGGCCTCTCCGGCCTTTGCTATCTGCTCGGCGACCTTGCTCATTGCTACGCGGCGGTGGCGTTGGTCGTCGGTGATATCCTCGTCGTCCCGGATACGGTCGGTAAATACAAGAACCCGTTCAGTTTTTTTGATTCCAAGGTTTACTTTGAATATATTATCAATCGCGCTCTGCATGGAGTGCCTCCGTACTTATCAATTGTTATAATTTGTTTTGCTGTCATTGCGAGGAGTGAAGCGACGAAGCAATCTCGTATCTTAAAGATATTTCTATTTAATATAGCTGCCTTATAGCTTGATGTCAATACCAGCAGGGTGATGTGTGCGCCTGTTTTTTGCTGGTTGGTAGGGGTAATCTTCTGGAGGTTCAGGTAGAGGTTCAGAAAAAAATTGACATTGCATTGTACTTTGATAATATTTTATAATCTTCCAAGGTCTTAAGTAAAAAAATGGGACATTAAAACTCAGGGTTATATTTTATGAGAGCAACAAATGAACTTAGAAGGACGCCGCTTTACCAGGTGCATAAGGCACTTGGTGCGCGTATCGTAGACTTTGCCGGTTGGGAGATGCCCGTGCAGTACGCAGGGGTTATGGAAGAGCACAAGGCGGTGCGGTCATCTTGCGGAATCTTTGATGTAAGCCACATGGGAGAGATCGAGATCGCAGGGCCGAAGGCAGAGCAGGCCTGTAATATGGTAGCGACCAATAACGCAGAGAGATTGGTAGACGGGAAGTGCCAGTATACGATTATCTGTAATGAGTCTGGGATGGCCTTGGATGATACTATCCTTTATCGCATAAACTCGGAGAAATTTATTTTCTGCGTAAATGCATCAAATGTAGAGAAGATATATGACTGGCTATGTGCTCGGGTCGGTCAGGTCGCAAGTGTTATAGATCGCAGTTCGGAATACGGCTTGATTGCCTTTCAAGGGCCGAAGGCCCGTGGTGTTTTAGCTGACATTACCGAGGACGATACCTCTGTAATAAAGGGTTTTCACTTTGCCTTTGTCACGCTCTGCGGGGTGGAGGTAATGCTGTCACGTACGGGTTATACAGGCGAAGATGGTTTTGAGATCTTCTGCCCGGCAGCTAGTACGGCTAAGATCTGGAACGCCCTGATGCAGGCCGGATCTGACGAGGGGATTACCCCGGTTGGGCTTGGTGCTCGCGATACGCTACGTCTGGAGATGGGGTACCCGCTATATGGGCATGAGCTTACCGAGGAGACGACCCCGGTGGAGGCTGGTCTTAAGCGATTTATCTCTGTTGATGGTGGCGATTATTTTGGTAAAGAGGTTATAGCAGGACAGTTGGCAGGCGGTACTTTACGCAAGCTTGTTGGTATCGAGATGATAGATAAGGCGATACCGCGTGCCGGTTATCCGATCATGAAGGATGGCGTACAGGTTGGCGAGGTGACGAGCGGGACATTCTCTCCAACTCTTGAGCGGCCAATCGCTATGGCCTATCTGGAGTTACCTGTAAGCGAGCCCGGTACAGAGGTATATATTAATCTGCGCGGAAAGATGCGAGCGGCGCGAGTAGCAAAATTGCCTTTTTATAGACGGTCAAAGTAGGCTCCCGGACCGGCTGGAATAAAAGAAGGGTCAGTCCGTAACAAGGGCTTTGATTTTTTCGGTCTTTTGTATATACTGTATAGATTCGTAGTCATAGTCATGTATTTTGACGCGCTAAATATTAAAATCAAAGAAACCAAAAGAGAGGTATTATATGGATTTTCCTCAGGATCTCAAGTACACAAAAGAGCATGAATGGGTTAAAGAAGAGGGTGGTTCGGTCGTAATCGGTGTTACTGATTACGCACAGGATTCGCTTGGAGATATCGTATATGTCGAGCTTCCTTCCGAAGGCGCGGATGTGACAAAGGACGAGCCTTTCGGTGTTGTTGAGTCGGTAAAGGCCGTCTCTGATCTTTATTCACCGGTAAGTGGAACAGTGCTTGAGGTAAATGATTCAATTGTAGATAGCCCCGAGGTCATCAATGATGAGCCTTACGGTGATGCATGGATGCTTAAGATAGAGCTTGCCGAACCAAGTGAGCTTGACGGGCTTTTAAGCGTCGAAGAGTATAAGAATTATATAGAGGAAGAGAGTTAAAATTGAGCATTCTTGGTCAACCCTACCTTCCGCATACCTCTGAAGAGATAGAGCATATCTGTAAGACTATCGGGGTGAAGTCCGTAGAAGAGCTTCTTCAGGTCTTTCCTGAGGAGCTAAGGCTCACTGGTGCGCTTGACTTACCCGGTGGCCTGAGCGAGCAAGAGGTTCTGGGGCTTCTAACCGAGCTTGCCTCAAAGAATACATCCCAAAATGATATTTCGTCTTTTCTCGGAGCAGGTGCGTATAACCATTACATACCGGCTGCTGTTGGCAATATCACCTCGCGTTCCGAGTTTATCACCTCGTATACGCCGTATCAGCCGGAGATTAGCCAGGGCACATTGCAGGGGATCTTTGAGTACCAGTCCCTGATATGCCAGCTGACCGCGATGGACGTTGCAAACGCATCTTTGTATGATGGTGCCAGCGCTATGGCAGAGGCTGCCCTTATGGCGCGGCGTGTTACCCGGCGCGGAAAGGTCCTGGTAAGCTCTGCCGTACATCCAGAGTATAGGGAGACGACGGCGACCTATCTGAAGGGTACAGACGAGAGCCCGGTAGAGGTAGGATACTGTGCCAACTCGGGGGTGACTCTTTTTGAAGAGGTAGAAAAGAACTTTGATGACGATACGGCCTGTTTGGTAGTCCAGTATCCGAATTTTTTTGGTGGCATAGAAGATATACAGGCTTTGGCCGAGTTGGTTCATAGCAAAAAAGGTCTTTTGGTAGTTGTTGTCTCCGAGGGTTTGTCAATGGGCGCACTCAGGCCGGCTGGCGAGCTTGGTGCTGATATCGTTGTTGGTGAGGCTCAGTCCTTTGGCAGCCCTCTTAGTTACGGCGGGCCGTATCTGGGCTTTATGGGGGTTCGCCAGAAGCATCTGCGCCAGATGCCAGGGCGTGTTGCGGGGCAGACGCTAGATACAAATGGGCGGCGTAGCTATTGCCTGACGATGGCAACGCGTGAGCAGCATATCCGCAGAGAGCGTGCGACCTCGAATATCTGTACCAATCAGGGGGTTGTTGCACTGACCTGCGCGATCTATCTGACGCTCCTTGGCAAAGGAGGGCTGATGAGGCTTGCACGCCTGAATATGGCAAAGGCGGCTTTTCTAAAGGAGCAACTTGCAAAGGTAGCTGGCATAAAGATAGCCTTTACCGCTCCGAACTTCAATGAATTCGTAATAAAATTGGAGACCGATCCAAAGGTCTTTTTAAAGGCATTGCTCGAAAAGGATATCGCAGGTGGTCTTGATCTGGGTAGGTTCTATCCGGAGCTCAAGAAACATATACTAGTTGTAGCGACCGAGATGAACTCCAGAGCCGAGATGGAGGCTTACGCCGCCGCCGCTGCGGAGCTTTTAAAGACCTAGATTATTATTAAACTATAACCAAGACAACAACCGAGATAACAATGGATAAAAATAGCAAGATAGAAAACCCGGCAGAGCCGCTTATTTTCGAGAGATCTTCTGCTGGCAGGGTCGGTGTTGAGCCGCCGTGCCTTGATGTGCCCGATATTGACGATGCGTCTTTTCCTCAGGGGCTCTTGCGCTCGGATATCGAAGGTTTTCCTGAGATAGGAGAGCCCGAGACGGTTAGGCACTTTACCAGATTATCGCAGCTTAACTTTGGCGTTGATACGGGTTTCTATCCGCTCGGTTCTTGTACGATGAAGTACAATCCTAAGATAAATGAGACTACGGCGGCACTTGCCGGTTTTGCCGGGTTGCATCCGTATCAGGACGAATCGCTTAGCCAGGGTGCGCTTGAGCTTATAAGTGAACTGGAAGAGTATCTGGTAGAGATAACCGGGATGGACGCTGTTACGCTTCAGCCCGCAGCCGGTGCGCAGGGCGAGCTCTGCGGTATGTTGATGATTGCTGAGTATTTTAAAGAAAAAGGCGAGACGCGTAAAAAGGTCCTTATCCCGGACACAGCGCACGGGACAAACCCTGCGACCTGCCATCTGGCAGGCTTTGATGTCGTGCGCGTACAGACAGGGCAGGGCGGGGTGATAACGCCTGCCTGCGTCGAAGGGTTGATGGATGAGGATGTGGCGGCATTGATGCTGACCAATCCTAATACGCTTGGTTTATTTGAAGAAAATATAAAAGAGATCGCCGATATTATTCACGCAAAGGGCGGTATTGTATATTGCGACGGTGCAAATCTGAATGCCGTTATGGGACTGATGAAGCTTGGGGATATGGGGATAGACGTTGTGCAGCTAAACCTGCATAAGACATTTTCTACTCCTCACGGCGGTGGCGGTCCGGGCTCCGGCCCTCTTGCCGTAAAGGGAATACTGGAGCCGTATCTGCCTGTACCGAGGGTGGTGAAGAAAGGCGATAAATATAGTCTGGACTACAATAAAGGAAAAAGTATAGGTCGGCTCAAGGCGTTTTACGGGCACTTCTCTATAATGGTCAGGGCCTATACATATATAAGGCGTATGGGGCCTGTGGGGCTTAGAAGCGTTAGCGAGCTTGCCATCCTTAATGCCAACTATATTAAAGAACGACTTAGAGAAGATTTTCATCTTCCTTACGACCGCACCTGCATGCATGAATGCGTCTTAAGTGATAAGTTTCAGAACGAGTACGATGTGACGACTCTGGATATGGCAAAGCGTCTTATTGATTATGGCTATCATCCACCAACGATATATTTTCCGCTGATCGTCCACGGTGCGATGATGATAGAGCCGACCGAGACCGAAGACCTACTCACCATCGATAGTTTTATCGATGCGATGCGCTCGATTGCTAGAGAGGCGCGTGAGACCCCGGCCCTTGTAAAGGGTGCGCCTTATAGCACAAAGACCTCGCGTGTCGATGAGACCCGCGCCGCCCGCACACCAATACTACGCTGGATAGAGCAGTAGTCCATCTCCAGAGTATGTGCGAATTCAGGCTCTTCTTTTTTTACATAATCATATAAACAGTTAAGACATCTAACGTCATCTTGATTACAGTCTCCGCCTAAGCAGTTATTGCTCATCTCTTCACCTCGATTCCTTCAAATTCACACAAATTCACAAAGTGCATTGAAAAGTGCCGGGGCTTTACCGTCTTTGGCTTCTAAAGTGAGCCAGTGAAGGGTTTTCATGGCAACATACTACCCGATCTTTATTTTATTGGTTTTTGTTATTGAAGTAAAGTCAGTGAGCCAGAGTCAGGATATATTTGAACCTGGCTCTGACCTTTAGTTCTTCTTTCTTAAAGTCATCAGGCAGCGGGTTAAGCGGAGAACAGAGCCTGAGTGCGTTTATCACGGCATCGTCAAGGGTTGGATATCCCGAGGATTTATCGAGTTTGATATCATAGATAGTACCGTCTCTCTTTACCTTAAATAGGGCGCGTACCGTGCCTTGTTCACCCCTTCTTGCCGCTGCTGGCGGATAATTCCAATAAAGGGCGAGCTTACGTTTCAGGTCTAGCAGATAGCGTGCGTCTTTAAGCTCTGTCGCATTCAGCTGTAGCTGCTTGGTTCGGTTACGCATGTAGATACCGCCAAGGGCATCGCCACCACTTCTTCTTGTCTTTCTAACAACCCTTGCTATTGATTCATTGGATGGAAATAGCGAGGGAGGCCCGACCTCTCCTCTTCCGCCAGTTTTGCTAAGGCTGCCAGTGTTGCCAAGGTTGCCAGCCTTGCCAAGGCCTGTCTTATTTTTTGTCCCATTGTTAACGGAGCTACCGGTTTTGCTGTCCTGGTCGTTGTGTTCTTTCCAGACAGCGGCGGCTGGCTGTTGCTCTATAATTATTACATTGTCTTTTATTACTGCCTTGCCTGATCTGGTCTTGTCTGTCTTTTTTGCGGCCTTGCTTTGGGTTTTATTAAACTTGCCAGAAGCAGAGCTGCCGGTATTTTTGTTAGTCTTTGTATCAGTGGCTTTGCCTGCGTTTTGTCCCTGCGTCTTTTTGCTGCCCTTTGAAGAGGCAGTGGCCTTAGGTCTGGCAGAATCCGGGTAGAGGTCTGGTTTAGTAGCAGCCTTTGCGGATTGGGGCTTAGCCCTGACGTCTCTCCGGCTTTTTCCGCTGCCTAGCCCTAGGGCAGGGCGCGGCGAGCCTTCGATCTCTACGCTTCTTGATTCATTAGCAAAACGAGTGAGTAGTTTAGGGGTTATCTTCTTTCCGGCAGCGTCAGGCGGTAAGGTGATGACATCTACGTAAAAGGGTCTCTTACTCTCAGGTGTGGCGATTTGGCGAGGCTCTGGTGTGATTAGCTTCAGGGCCTCCGGCGAGAAGGAGAGGGCGAGCAGTGCTAAGTGCATTGCAATAGAAATTGCCAGGAAGATAATCCAGTTGTTTCCAATGTGAGAGGTTTTTATTGACATTGCGCCTTTCTTCTGCCAGAATTGAGTAGTTATCTTGTTAATTTTACACTATTAATACTCTAGTTCACAAGACTTAAAAAGTCTTAAAGGCATCGGGCTGTATTTTTAAGGCAGACGAGCTGGCAGAGGGGGGGGGGAGAAAGATGTTTGGTCTAGGTACGACAGAGCTGATTGTAATTCTTGCTATAGTCCTCATAGTATTTGGCGTTGGTAAGTTGCCGGAGATCGGTGGCGGTATGGGCAAGGCGCTAAAGAACTTCAAGAAGGCCACCAGTGATGAGGAGATAGACGTTACGCCAAAGAAGCGATAGTTTCCGGTGCAGGAAAAGCCCCTACGGGGCGATGCAATGCCGTAAATAGTTTCTAAGGTATTGGTATCTACACTGTGCAGACTGTGATGGTAGAGTACTGTCTAAAATATAATAAAGATGGAATCTGGAAACCGACCTTTGGTCGGTTTTTTTGCGTTTGCCCCCACGCATGTGGGTGCTCGCCGCTTGGTGCTGCGCACAGCAAATTCATTAATATGATTATTTACTACGCACAGTTTTATAACTTTCTAAAGAATTTAGCCCTCACGCAGTGAGCGCTCGCCGCACGGGTAAATTCATTAATAGGATTCTTAGCTACGCATAACTAGTAGCTACCTATTGAACTTTGCCCTCACGCAGTGAGTGCTTGCCGCACGGGCAAATTCATTAATAGGATTCTTAGCTACGCATAACTAGTAGCTACCTATTGAACTTTGCCCCCACGCATGTGGGTGCTTGCCGCACGGGCAAATTCATTAATAGGATTCTTAGCTACGCACAGCACATGATTTACTTAATGAACGATGCCCTCACGCATGTGGGTGCTTGCCGCACGGGCAAATTCATTAATAGGATTCTTAGCTACGCACAGCACATGATTTACTTAATGAACGATGCCCTCACGCAGTGGGTGCAGGTGTTTATCTGCGGTAGACCTCTACCCCTGCCCCTGCAAAGCCTTTTGGCAGCTTTGTAAATACTATCATTACAGGGATAGATCCTTTTGGCGGAATGCTACCACCGGGCACGCCGTTGAGTTGTTTACGTAGATTGTTTTTGCTAATGGTCTTTAAGGCCTCTTTAGATATTATCTTACCGGGCGTAACTTTTTTGGCGGCAATAATACGGCCCTGACCGTCTTTAAGAACTCCTCTTATCATACGTATACCCTGAGGCTCTTCTGAGAAGTTCCTTATTCGGCCTTCTATAGCAAAGATTCTGCCCATCTCTTTATTTTTAATAAAAACGCCGCGTATGCGTTCTACTTGTATCGGTGCAAGTTCGCTTTGACTAATCTGTGGTGGTCCTATCATGCCGGTTGAGTATAGCGCGGCTATTCCGCCGTATACGATGATTGCGAGTATTATTATCGGCAGCCATTTAGAGTTAGCGCTTTTTTTCTTGGCGTGGTTCGTTGCTGGAACCGAGTAATTATCGGAACTCTCTATTGCTGGTTGAGGGGTAAATGTCATGTCCGGTTTTGGCGAGCTGGGTGTATCAAAAGGCAGAGGCGGCTCGTGGTTATAGTTTGCCTGCGCTGGTTCTTCGTATGGCTTATCGTAAGATTCTGGGGCTGGGTCAGAGTCCTTTGTCTCGCCTGCATAGGGGGCTGTATCCTCAGGCGTAGCGAATTGATCGGGTGTTTTGTCCTGCGATTCGTTGGCGTGGTCCGCCTCATAGGTCTCGCTGGCTAAGTTGGCCTCGTCTTCTTCTAGGTCACCTGCAAAGCCTTTGAAGACCTCGTCCTTATCATCGCAATCGTCTTCGTTGTCGTCTTCGTCGGGCGTGGGCTCTGCTAGTACTGCGAACTCGTCATCAGTTGAGTCAGTAGTCTCGTTTTCATTGGTAAGACCGAATTCGTCTTTATTATCGTCACTGGTATTTGTTTCTGGGGTATCTGTTTCTGGTGCCTCTGGCGTAGAGTCTTGCTCGCTATCTGCGTCTTTTTGTATCTCTTGTGCTGGCGCGTCCTCGGTCGAGGGCTCTTCGGTCAGGTCTTCTATGCCCAAGTCCTCTGCACTGTCTTTTTTAGAAGGGACTTGATCTGCGAGTTCTTTCTTAAGTGCCGAGCCCAGCTCCGAGTCAAACTCCGAGCTAAAGTCAGGAAACTCTGTCTTTTTACTCTCTTCTATCTCTGGGAATTCGGCTATATCTTTGGTAAAGTCTGTCTCTGTATCGTCTTGAGGCTCGTCCAGAGAAAAACCAAAGCCGCTTTCTTCTAGTGTTTCTTCTATGGAAGAATCATCTTCGTTGTCTTGATTAGGCTCTGCCTGATTTAGCTCTGCCTGCTTTAGCTCTGGTTGCTCTGGCACCGGGTCTATGGTTACACCCGTACTTACTCCGAGATCCAGTTCCCCTTCATCCTCACCGTTTTCTATTATTTCTTCTGGTGGTGCGTTGTCTGGGATGAACTCATCTTCTTTATCGTCATCTAAACTAAAGTCTAAGTCGAGTTCGTCGGACGGTTCGGCATCCGTCTCTGGCTGCTCCTGCTCTTCGCCGTCTACCGAGACGGCATCAGAGTTAAGTCCCAAGGCAACTCCTTTGCCAGAGGCTACGCCTTTGTCTGCGGAAGGTTGGGCGTCGGCAGCAGGGTTTTCACCCGAAGGGTCTTCGCCCAGTGGTGCGCCTATACTAAGGTCAAGCGTCCCTGCGGTAGAGAAGTCTTCGAAAGGTTTATTTGTCTCTATGTTTTTATCGAGCTCGTTCGTCTCGTCGCCAAGCGATAGGTCTTTATGATCTGGCTGGGCCTCTGCAGAAGGTAAGTCAGGGTTGTTTTTAGGTGCGCCGCCTTTGTGTGAGACTTTAATGTTTTGAGCGACTGCATTTAAGGCCGCAGTTACGGCCTCGTGCCCTTCGTTGTTGGATTCTTTTTTCTCTCCCAGTTCTTCCCCTCGAACGGTGAATGGCTGGTGACAGCGGGCGCATCTAATTCTTACGACCTTACCCTTTATTTTTTCATCACTAATCTTGAATTTAGTTAAACATTTATCGCATTGAACTATCAACTTACGGGCCTCTCTGGACTACGCCTTGTCTGGGCGGTGATCCTGTTTTGGACGGTGGTTTTTAGCGGAGTTTGCTTTTTGTATCTATATATAGGTCGGTCTATTACTCCTATAACTTTAACAAAAGAATGGACTTAGTTCAAGGTGAAGCGAATGTATTTTATGGTTTATTTTTTGGTGCTTAGATTGAGGTGCTGGCGGCAGGTTTTCTTTGGATCTTGACAGATTTAAGTGTTGAATATATGCTAAAGTTAACTAGTTAAAAAGGGGTTTTATGGACGATAAACTTAAAACATTCCTAACCAGTGTGGAGATATCGAGGATAGTGGCTCAGCTGGCAAAGCAGCTGCGTTCTTTCTATTACCCGGGCAGGGAAGGGGGCTCTTTAGAGGGCGCGGGCCTTGGCCAAGGTAAAGGTAGGTCGCCTGTTGTTATCTCTATACTTAACGGGGCCTTTGTATTTACCGCCGACCTTATAAGGGCTATGGCCATGCCCGTAGAGCTTGACTTTATGAGGGTAGCCTCCTATGGCATGCGAAATACGCCGGCAGAGAAGGTCTCTATTCTTATGGATATTACCGTAGATATTAAGGATAGAGAGGTCTTGATAGTAGAGGATATCGTAGATAGAGGGTTGACGCTAAAGGCCGTTAGAGAGCATATTAAGGCCAAAGGCCCGGCGGGTATTAAGGTCTGCACCCTGCTGATGCGCAGTCCTGTGGCTGGCAATAGTACTTATGCTGAAGGAGAGACTTCTGTAGACTTTGTTGGCCTTCGTATTAAAGACGGCTTTGTCGTTGGCTATGGCATGGACTATAAAGAACGCTACCGGGAGCTCTCAGATCTGCATATTTTATGCAACGGTTCGCCGATTGAGCTAAAAGGAGATGACGATGGTGCATAGCCCTCTGGTAGATGCCATGCTCTGTAGCTCGGCCTACTCTGATAGGCCTGCGGCGATAAGTCTCGTGCAGACTCATATATCCAATGTATTTCTAACCCCCGAGTTTGTCTATAAGGTAAAGAAGCCCGTTGATTTCGATTTTTTGGATTTTAGCACCTTAGACCTGCGAAGGTTCTTCTGCCTAGAGGAGGTTCGGCTGAATTCACGGCTGGCCCCGGATATATACCTTGGTGTCGTACCTATCTTTAGAGTTGACGATGGCGATGGTCTGGTCTTTAAGGTTGGCGATGATTTTATCGGTAAAACAGATGACTTTTTGCATGCAGAGGTCGCCGAAGATAGCCACGTCATAGCTGACTATGCCGTTAAGATGCGGCGTATCGAGGCCGGTACTATCCTGGATGAGATGATTAGACTGGGCAAGGCCTCTCCAGATACTATGCGGCGCGTGGCACAAGCGATTGCGGCATTTCATAAGAAGGCCGAGGCTATTCAGCCGGAGACTATCCAGCCTAATCCTACCTGTGATAAAGATCAGGTAGATACTATAGCCTTTAATGTTATGGATAACTTTACCCGGATCGAGTCTTTTATTGGAGAAGGCTTGGGGACAACTATAACAAAGAGGCGTGTGAACGAGCTACGCGAATTTTCAGCAAGTTTTATTGCTGATAACAGAGATCTTTTGGAGGCCAGAGTTAGTGGTGGCTTTATACGGGATTGCCACGGCGATATTCACGTAGACCACGTGATAGTTACAGACGAGATCTCGATCTTTGATTGTATAGAGTTTAGCGAGCGGCTCCGGCTCTGCGATACTGTCGCTGATGCAGGGTTTTTGTCGATGGATCTGGAGTATCTGGGTAGAGGCGATCTGGCAAATGTCTTTGAGGATGAATACAAAAAAGCCTCTGGTGACGCAGCCCCAGTAGAGTTATGGAATTTTTATAAGTGTTATCGTGCTGTGGTAAGGGGTAAGGTGGCAAGTCTGAAATCAGGCGGAGCTGATATCGATGAAGAAGAGAGGCGTACTGCTATTGGTGATGCTATCGGGCACTTCCATGTCGCAGAGTTTTACGCAAAGGGCGGCTTTAGGCCGGCCCTAGTTATAGTCGCAGGGCTGACAGCAACAGGTAAGAGTACGCTTGTTACGGCAATTAAGGGTGCGGGGAGTATGAAGGTAATATCGACCGATGCTATAAGACGTAAGATCTTTAATGTCGCGGAAGGCGAGCATCGCCGGGGCGAGTTTGGTAAAGATATCTATACCGAAGACTCGGTTGCAAGGGTCTACAGGGCCGTATTCAAAGAGGCCGATGAATGGTTGAGGCTTGGTCGTTCGGTGATCCTTGACGCGACCTTCTCTAAAAAGAAATACCTCCAAGACGCACGTGCGATTTCAGAGAGCAATAATGCCCTATGTTTTGTTATTGAGTGCGTTGCCAGTGACGAGAGCGTAAAGGCACGAATGAAAAAGAGGTTAACGGAAAAGAATTCATTATCAGATGCGACCTATGAGACCTATCAGGAGATGAAAAAGAGTTTTGAGCCGATAGAAGGGGATTGCCTACGAATAAATACCAATGGCGATATTAATGAAATTGCTGAACTTGCAATAAGAAAGGTCTTTGGTGGTATGCCTTGATCTTAATCAATCAATGGGCTTATCTTGAAATCATTCTTAACTACAAAGGTGTTGAGCCTGCTACTTTCTTGTGTTTAAATGTATAGCTATGGGAAATTTATCTGTAGTACTAGTAAGCGGCGGTCTAGATAGTGCCGTGACTACCTCGATAGCTGCGGCTATCGGAGAGGTCGCGCTGCTGCATGTAAATTACGGTCAGAAGACAGAGCACCGCGAGCTCGCTGCCTTTAATGCTATCGCTGATTACTATAGCGCAGATAAGCGGCTTGTAGCGGATATGCGTTATATGAAGGAGATCGGAGGCTCAACCCTGACAAGCTCTACTGAAGAGATTCCAAAGGGAGACCTAGCCAGAGAAGGTGTTCCTTCGACTTACGTTCCTTTTAGAAACGCGCAGCTTTTGGGCGCTGGTGTGGCGTGGGCCGAGGTCCTTGGGGCCGAGCAGGTCTATATAGGAGCTGTAGAAGAAGATAGCTCCGGCTATCCAGATTGCAGAAGGTCTTTTTTCGAGTCCTACGAAAAGGCAGTCTCGGTCGGAACACGGCCCGAGACCTTTATTAAGATCGTAACGCCTCTGATAGAAATGAAAAAAATGGATATCGTCGGAAGAGGACTTGCGTTAGAGACACCTTTTGAATATACCTGGTCGTGTTATAGTGACTCGGCCCTTGCCTGCGGAGCGTGCGATTCATGCTTGCTAAGACTTAGAGGATTTCGCCAAGCTGGTAGCCGCGATCCGATTGCATATAGAGATCAAGTGAGGTAAAGATGGGGGGAGAGATGACCTTTGTTCAGTTCCTGAAAGTAAAGAAAGAAATCGATACAGACGGGCAAGACCTCGATGAATTAATGGACGAGCATTACGGCGAGTATAATGCCTATATGATGTCCCTTAAAGATGGCTGCGGCCCAGACGTCTAACCCACCGGTTGTGCCGGAGGTGAAGTTCAGTAGGTGGTTACGTGCTATGCGTAGTTAAGAATCATGTCGATGAATTTGCTGTACGCAGTACCGTACCGCAAGGACTGGATCTTGTTACTAGTTCTGTAGCGGTCAGGGCTGTAGGGCAAGGCTTTAGCCTTGCTGTCTTGTTTTTTATTCATGTAAAATACGCAACCCTAAAGGGTTGCCCTACGTAAAGATGATTAAAGCAGATGCTGAATTTATTTCAATATCTGCCTTTAGGTTTCTTATGAGCAGGCTCTGAGGCCATTATGAGTTGTAGTAAAAATCAAATTAAAGAATAGTGTGGTTATGATACGAACAACAGAAGAAATGGATAAACTTCTTGCCCCATATGCGGTCAAGAGCAGTCTTTCCAGAGGCAGGCGTTGCGAAGAAGCAGAGCATCCTTTTCGTAGTGTCTTTCAGAGGGATAGGGATAGGATTATCCATAGTCATGCCTTTCGCAGGCTTGAGTATAAGACTCAGGTCTTTGTTTATCATGAGGGCGATCATTACAGGACAAGGCTTACTCATACCCTTGAGGTCTCTCAGATCTCGCGCACAATTGCGCGAGCCCTAGGTCTTAATGAAGATCTGGCAGAGGCCATAGCACTTGCTCATGACCTTGGTCATCCGCCCTTTGGTCACGTAGGTGAGCAGACGCTAGATGGTTTGCTGAAGGGTAAGGGGGGCTTTGAGCATAATGCACACAGCCTAAAGGTCGTAGAGGTCTTGGAGAAACGCTACCCGGACTTTGATGGCCTCAATCTTTCCTTTGAGGTCCGTGAGGGTATTATCAAACATAGCTCAGAGCACGACAGGCCCGGCGCAGTCGAGGACTACGGTGCGGACATGCCCTCGCTTGAGGCACAGATAGTAGATCTAGCCGATGAGATAGCCTATAATAATCACGATATTGATGATGGTCTGTCCTCTCGGATGCTTGAGCCCGACCAGCTCCTAGAGGTCGAGCTTTGGCGAGAAAACTTCGATAGGATCGCGGTAGAGCTCAAGGGCTGTGACTTTAAGATCCATAAGTATCAGACTATCCGTCAGTTGATAAATCTTCAGGCAACAGACCTTATAGAAAACATCTCCAAGACCATTAAGGAAGAGGGGATAAACTCAGTAGAAGACCTTCGTGCACGTAGCGGTGCGCTTGCCTGTTTTAGCTCTGAGATGCAGAAGAAGAACGCAAAGCTAAAGATATTCCTTATGGATAATCTTTATAATCATTACAGAGTGCTTCGGATGGCCTCGAAGGCAAGGAAGATAATTACCGAACTCTTTAGTATATACATGGGCGACCTGAGACTTATGCCACCGCACTTTGCGTCGCAAGCAGGTAAGGTCGGCAAGGAGCGTCTGGTCTGTGACTATATTGCAGGTATGACCGATAGGTTTGCCCTTGATGAATATAAACGACTTTTAGATCCTAATGAGAAGGTTTAGTCCGCGGGTTCAATGAGGAAGTGCAACACCTGGCAGGACTGTCCTTTTGCTGGTACTCTGGGTGGTTATGGGAAAAGGATACAGGCATCTTAGCCTTACGGAACGAGACAGGATAACGGATTTAAGGTTTCAGGGCAAG
>JAJRSM010000023.1 GCA_024278765.1 Deltaproteobacteria bacterium
ATTGGCCGATATATCAAGGCGCTTTGAAACATCACTGACAGAATGACCGCGCTCTGTCACCTGTTTTACCGCCTCTTGCTTAAACTCTTCTGAATACCTCTGATTGGACATAGACACACCTCCGTTTGTTTGCAATTGTACTATCAAATGTGTCTACTAAAGCGGGGGAAGTCCAATCCTGTACATAGACTTAAAAGATACGCAATTGAAAATTATTTTACAATACGAGCATTAAAGGAAGTTTTTGGAGCTCAAATACCTGATACAATAATTGATATAGATGTAAGTAAAAAACTAGAAAAGCAGATAGGTATTGATGTTAAAAAGAATAACAGAAAATTAGCTCAAAAAATGTCTTTAGATGAAATTAAAGATACAGATTTGTATGTTTTTTTTGAAAAGGTGGAAACAATGTGTAAAAAAGTTAAATTAGAGTAGTTTGTGTTTTGTCTTTAAAAAAACCTCGGGGGTATCTGGTCGCATGCAGGGCTAAGGGAGGTCGCTCGGGAGGGCGGTAAAATGCCGAGGCATGGGAGCGTATGCGCGACATAGGGCAGGCATTTTACGGGGTAGCCGGATGACGGGGTGGCTAGCTCCTGAAACAAGTTCAGGAAAGGCCTGCAGAGGTCTTTGCCCTCACGCAGTGAGCGTCCCGGCAGGGGCAAACTATGGACTGTACGGAAGTACCAGTGAGCGTAGCTCACCATTAAAGACCCCCCTTACCATTCCAGCCCCGCAGGGGCTATGCCTGCGGGGCAACCGGCGCGACGAAGTCGCTATGCTGCCGCATGGACTGCTCCACCGCAGGGTGCTCGCCGCACGGGCAGATTCATTAAAAGAATTCGGTGCTACGCGTAGCAGGCAGCTGCCCGGCGAATATGCTCTCACGCAGTGAGCGCAGTTGCCCTTGACACCACCCCCACAACTTGTGCTAAAATATTTGCTTGTTATAGCTTGTCTTAATGACTTTGTTCTTGGCTGCAAAATATCTTTTATGATAGGTGGATATGAACAGAAAAGACTTTGAAAAAGAGATAAAGATACATATCGAGGCCAAGTATCCGATCCTGTGGCTTACCTCCTTTGAGGAGCGGCGGGTAGAGAAGATCCTGGAAGAACTCGCAAAAAATGGCGGGTATACCTACTGGAACTGGTCGGTCTCGCGCGGGCTCTGCGGCAGCGGAGATAAAAAGAAACGCGAGCAGATAGGGCGTGAGAAGATACTGAAGGCCGTAGAGGATCGCATCATCAAGAGCGATGACGAAAATACTTTTTTCCTCTTAAAAGATATAGCAAGTTATTTCCAATCACATGAATTTCTAAGGCGATTTAGGGATCTTCCGGCGATCATAGACGAGCAGAAGCGGTCCTTAAATACGATCTGTATACTCTCGCCTACACTCAGTGCTATACCCCCGGAGCTTGAAGAAGACATTATCGTAATCGAGCTTTCGCTGCCGGAGTATGACGAGATAGAAGAGCTTGTTAAAGAGACCTACGGTCATCTTATTCCTTCGACTTGGCACGCCTCTACAAAATCCATCCTTTATAAATCCTTGCAGGGGCTTTCGCTGGATAATATTAAGCGAGTCGTGCGGAAGGCCATCAGCCAGAACAACGGCGTCTTGAATGAGGACTGCATTAAGCATATCCAGGATGAAAAGCAGCAGATTATAAAAAAGCAGAAGATCCTTGATTATTATCCGCACCGCGAGACGATGGATCACGTCGGTGGCTTGGATGATCTCAAACAGTGGTTTATCGAGCGTGAGCATGTCTTTCGCCTTAGCAAAGATAAGATAGAGAGTTTCGGGCTGGAGATACCAAAGGGGCTTTTGCTGATCGGTGTGCCGGGCTCGGGTAAGAGTCTTTGTTGTAAGGCGATAGCCGGGATCTGGAATCTGCCGCTGCTTAGAATGGATGTGGGTAAGCTGTTTGGTTCGACCGTTGGTGAGAGTGAGAAGAACCTTAGGCGTAGCATTCAGCTGGCAGAGGCGGTTAGTCCGTGTGTGCTCTGGATTGACGAGATAGATAAGGCATTTGGCGGCGTTACTGGTTATCAGGGTGATTCCGGTACGCAGCTGCGCGTCTTTGGGACATTTATAACGTGGTTGCAGGAGAAGGAAAAACCCGTCTTTGTTATCGCTACGGCAAACGACCCGCAGAACCTGCCGCCGGAGATGTGGCGAAAGGGCCGGTATGATGAGGTCTTTTTTGTCGACCTGCCAAGTGCCGAGGAGCGTGAAGAAATCTTCCGGATTCATCTGGAGCGAAGAAGTCAGAGGCCGGGCAGCTTTAATGTTAATGAGCTTGTACAGAACTCGCAGGGCTATACCGGTGCCGAGATAGAGCAGGCTGTAAAGGACGCGGTAGTTACCTCTTTTAATGTGTTGCATAGCGGTAAGACTTCGGATGAGGCCGATAACGCAATCGAGGATATGGACGCTCTCGATGTTACCCAGGAGATGATGCTGGCCTGTGTGCGTAAGATCACTCCGTTATCAGTGCTTAAAAAAGAAGAGATAGAGGCCCTTAGAAACTGGAGTCATCAGAGGGCGCGGCCCGCTTCGCGGTCCTTGTTTATGCAACGTGCTGAAGTTTTAGGAGAAAAGGAAAAGCGTACTATTGCAATTCATGAGGCCGGTCATACTATGATGATGTGGAAGTACTCGGGCAAGACGCCGGTCTTTTTAAGTGTTGATAATAATAAAAATTATTCGGCCTTTATCAATAACGACGAGTCGCTTATCAATACCTATACAAAGCGCGACCTGGAGATGGAGATCGGCGTTGTGCTCGGTGGTCTGGTCGCGGAAGAAGAGTTCTGCGGGCGCGAGATGCAGACCGTCGGGGCTTCGCAGGATCTGGTCGAGGCCACGGCAAAGGCAAAGAAGATGGTAGTGGAGTATGGCTTTGGCGATATTATGAGTGATACTACTATGGTCGAGTTGCAGGACTATGCACTGACCTCAGGCAAAGACGTTATAGATGATATTCAGAAGATAGTCAGTACGGCCAAGGAAGAGGCCGAGGACTGCATAGCAAAGAACAAAGAGGTTCTTGAGAGGTTTGTCGAGAGATTGACGGCTGATGTTATTATGAACAGTGATGCAATTAAGGGTTTCTTTGCTGAAAATCAGATAAGTTAGGAGAGGGTGATGTCATTTTATGCTGTAGTACAGACCGAGCTCACCGAAAATAAGTTTGTAATGCTGGCGCTGGAAGAGTTAAAAGAGCGTGGTGAGATAACAAGCTTTAGAGTAAATAAAAATGATTCTATCGATGTTGATCGTAGCGGCGATAAGATTGTAATAAAGCTTGACGCTAAGACCAAGCAGTATCAGCTCGCAGGGGACTCAAGGGTGGTAAGTTCTTTTTCAAAGAGGTTTACGCAGATATATGCGTTAATGTCTATAAAGGACAGTCTGCCGCTTGACTTTGAAATAGAGAGCGAGAAAGAGATTGGCGGAGAGATAAGCCTGATACTGAAAGGATGAGCTGGCTGAAAAGAGTGTTGCCGGGGTGGCATAAATACAACGGTCTAGAGCATTGCGGCTTTGGAGGAGTATTATGGGTAAGGAAATAAAGATCAAGATAAATGCTGAGGGAAAGGTCGAGATAGATTCGACGGTCTTTGATGATTGTAAGTCAGTGGCCGATCATCTGGCAAAGATCCTCGGTAAGGTCGAGAAGTTTAGTGTTAAGGAAGACGATGAACTCGATGAGTTGATTAAGATAGAAGGTAAAGAGTAAGACGGGGCAGGCAGGATAAGTGGGGGGGGGTATTTTTGATAAACATACATTCGGTATTACCGCGCTCAGAGATAAACGGGCCGGGCGCGAGGATGGTGGTTTTTTTCCAGGGCTGCAACAGGGGATGCTCCGGTTGTTTTAATCTGCAAACCCACTCGCAAAATTCCAATAAATCAATTAGCGTAGCTGAAATATTTTCGGAATATTTCAGGGGGCCTGTGAATAAGATAGGTGGGGCTATTGAGGGAGTTACCGTCAGCGGTGGCGAACCATTTATGCAGCCCGAAGGCCTCTATGAACTGCTGAAGACCTCAAAGACCGAGTACAATCTGACGACCGTGGTTTATACCGGATATCTTATCGATGAGTTGCTGGCCAAGGATGATACGAAGAAGGTCTTCAGCTATATTGACGTCTTAATAGACGGCGCATTTAAAAATGAATATAAAGAATCGAGCTTGCTTGCTAGGGGGTCGACCAATCAGACCTTCCATCTGCTGAGTCCTAGCTATAAAGAAGAAGATTTTTTAATGAAGGGTAGAGTTGAAATTATTATTAGTAAAGACGGTACTATTACCAAGACTGGTTTTAGCTGTGCAGATTAGGCGGCAAACCGGTGCAGGTGGATTCTGAATAAATGAAAAAGTTAACGGAGTTAAAAGAAATGCTAGATGCTATTCGCGCCGCTGGTAGTGACATGGAAAGAAAGGTCGCTGTTCATAAATTACTCTCAGAGGTCTATACGCAGGGACACGGCGAAGGTGCCACCGACCCTGAGCAATATGACGCACTGGTTTCGGGGTTTTGCACTCCCGAGATGCTGAAAGAGTGCTTTGACCTTATTCATAATATTGAGGGCACAGATGAAAAGTGTAATGCCATCCTAGAGTTTACCCGCGTTATCCCAAAGACAGGGGCGTATGTCCCGCTTTATATGTTTGCTCTGGAAGAGTCTGTAGAGGCGATACTATTTCGTGACGAGACGCCTGTGCATAAGAAGTCGGCACTGACTCGCTTAATCGACGGTGTGCCCAGGAGCACGGAGTTTGACGTATCGTATAAGTTTATAATGGAGAACGCCATTGATGTCGCAGATAAGATTGAGGATAGGGTAGCCAGAAGGCACGCCCTAGTTGAGATATCCAAAGACCTTATGGATAGAGAGAACCTCGAAGACGTTGCACTTCTTGCGCGTGAGACGGCCCTTGGTTTTGCCGAGGTCTCGGGCTATAAAAAGTACTCGCTTGAAGAGGTCTCTCTTGAGCTACCCAAACCTTGCGATCTCAAGTTTTATGTGGAGAGGACGTTTCTCGGTGTTGCGTTTAGCCTGCCGAAGAGGGGGGGATTTCTAGAGCTTTATAAAAAGGCCATAGAGTATGCTATTGATTCGGTCAAGTGTTTGGGTGAGCCGGTCTATCAAAAATACGCGCTTGTCTTTATCGCCCAGGAGCTGCACGGACAAGATCGTTTTGTTGATCTATACAGGCAAACACTTATGGGTGCGGCCGAGGTTACGCTTCTGATACGCGACCCTTTTCCGCGCCAGCGTGCTTTGCTAGATATGCTTGAGTGCATCCCAAAAGAAGAATTTTTCTTTCCTCTTATTACCCGTATTATAGAAGAGACCTTGCCTTTCTTTACCTTCAAGAGTCGTATGGACGACCTTGAGGCAATGGACGTAATTGATTATATCATTGTCGCAGAAGAACGGAAGATGAGTGAGAGTAAGACAAAGAAATTTACCCGGGCGAACTATGCCGAGGCCTTTGCAAAAGAGCTGACTGGTTTTATCGAGCATTTAAATGATACGCGCCTTATCGAGGTCGTTAAACCGTATACTCACGCATGGGTGCGCCCGGTTGCTTTAAGAGATGCCCTTAGGGATGTAGTCAAGCACCTGGAGGCTTTGCGCAAAAAATATACCGGCTCCGAGCTTTCTTTGCCTGTCTTTATTCGTGAGGAGTTTCCAGATTTTAAGGGGAAAGGGGTAGACGGAAAAGGCGGTAAGGTAGTTGCCAAGGATACGATAGCGATTGATCTGGGTGCAACAAATACGGTTATTATGCGTAAGAAGGTCAACGCTCCGCCGGAATTTCTCGCACTTGGTGCTATCTCGGAAAAATATGGCGATAGTTTTATCGTACCGACCCTTATGGATAAAACAGTGATGCCATCGGCGCACAGGCCCCTGAAGGTGCTCTGGCCCTTAATATTAAAAAACTATTGCTTCTGTGTAGTGATGACGGACGTGCCCTTATGGAGCGGTACTTTGGAATCTTATATGAACAGATTAAAGAGGTTACCGGCCAGAAGTCGGGTTGGCTCTCCAGGTTGTCGGGAAAGTCCGCGGAGAGGCTTTGCCTGACAGTGCCGGTTGGTTTTCATGGTTATCGTAAGGCTCTGGAAGAAATCATACAGAAGATTGCCAGGGGTGCAGAGGTTGAGTTTATCGAAGAACCACTTGCCGCAGCCATTGGGTATCAGGTCACGGAGGAGCGTGAAAAACTATTTATGGTCCTGGACTTTGGTGGGTGCACGCTGGATGTAATGCTCCTTCGGTTAAGCTCTGAAGGGGTTCATGTCGTTGCAAAGCCTGATCGCTCTCGAATGCTTGGTGGTAAGGATATCGACAAATGGCTTGCAAAGTATATTGAAGAGCAGAGCGGGGTAAAGAGTGATTTGATATCTCCGAGGTTGCTTAAGGTCGCCGAGGGTATAAAGATAAAACTCTCTGAGTACAAGATGGTGGACTTTGATTGGCAGGGTAGCGATACCTGTAAGCTGTCGAGAGAGGACTTTGAGGGAATATTAGAAGGCCATGATTTTTATAAAGCTCTGGATCGTGAGCTATCTTATGTGATGAAGAAGGCACGGAAGGTCGGCGTTACTATAGATATGGTAGAGGGGGTCTTGTTAACCGGCGGTTCTTCGCAGATACCGTCCTTTAAGGATAAGATCGCGCATTTCTTCCCGGAGCTTAGCGCAAGCAATTCTATCTACGACCATAGCCCGCTTACGGCTGTTGCAAAAGGCGCTGCGCTATACGGCACAAGCGATGTCGTAGACAGGCATCTTGGAATGGCCTATGCGATGCGCTTTATAACGGAAGGGGCTGGTGAGAATAGCGGCAGGTATTATTCTTACGAGGTTGTTTTGGAGAAGGGCGAGTCTCTGCCTTTTAATAAGACCTTCAGCGTTATGCCGGCCAAGACACTTGGTGATCAGAATAGCATTCAGATAGAATTATTTGAGATCCCCGAAGGGCTCATTACCAGAAGATGGGTTAAAGAGGGTAAAGTCGAATTTATAAAACAGGTTCTGAAGCACGCCTATGACGATATATCTCTTGAGGGTTTTAAGACGATAACCCTGCCATTTGACGAGCCGGTAGAGCAGGAGGTCTTTGTTACCTTCTGCGTCGCCGAGAGCGGCACGCTCAAGGTGCGCTATAGCCTTGATGATGTTGAGGCTGCGACTAAAGCCACCAAGGTCCGCGAGGTAGACGCAGGCATCAGGTTGCAGTAGGGGGCTTAGATAGAGCCGGCACTATTGAATAACGTTGAAGTTAGATGTTACGCAGTTTCTTTACTAGTTTGTATACATGAGTGCCTGTATCTTTGGGCCAAGGGTCTTCGGGGTCGGAGTCATTTCTCTGAGCCCTTTCAATTGCATCGTCTATGTATGGGCTGAAAAGGTCTACGCTATAGCTGGATTTGTCGTATGTGTCCAGTTTGCGTGTCAAAGCTCTTGTGCATTTGTCGGCAGTTAGAAATGGCTTGTGTTCGGTAAGGTGCAAGTAAAGCCAATACTCAAAGCAAGGGTTGCTGACAGCCAGGTTATATTCATTTTTATTGCAATCAGTTGCGATCTTATTAAGGTCACCAGTGTCTTTATCGTCTTTGTCAATAACCAGCCAGACGTTGTCCTCTTTAGGCTTGACTCCGTACTCACAGCAATAGTTACTTAATTTTCTTAATACTTTTGGTAGATTTGTATCGTCGATTGGACTTCCCCCGCTTTAGTAGACACATGTGATAATACAATTACAATCAAACGGAGGTGTGTCTATGTCCAATCAGAGGTATACAGAAGAGTTTAAGCAAGAGGCGGTAAAACAGGTGACAGAGCGCGGTCATTCTGTCAG
>JAJRSM010000024.1 GCA_024278765.1 Deltaproteobacteria bacterium
TCTTGCCCTGAAACCTTAAATCCGTTATCCTGTCTCGTTCCGTAAGGCTAAGATGCCTGTATCCTTTTCCCATAACCACCCAGAGTACCAGCAAAAGGACAGTCCTGCCAGGTGTTGCACTTCCTCATTGAACCCGCGTTCCGTTTAAGTCTGTTACAGACTTTATTGTTAAGTTATTGGGGAAAAGAACAGATGCTGAATCAAGTTCAGCATGACAAAGTAGAGGGTTTTGTCTTTACAGCGAAGCCGGTGCTGCGCACAGCAAAGTATATTAATATGATTTTTAGCTATGCAAGGCACAGAACTATTTGATGAACTTTGCCCCATCGCAGGCGGTGCTGCGCACGGCAAAGTATATTAATATGATTTTTAGCTATGCACGACACAGAACTATTTGATGAACTTTGCCCCATCGCAGGTGGTGCTGCGCACAGCATATTTATCAAGAGGGTTTATTGCTACGCGTGGCAAGATGCTATCTATAGAATTTGCTCTCCGCAGGAGTGTCCCGCCTCAGGTGGTTATTGACGAATCGGTCTTTTTTTGATAATTTAAAGGGTCAGAAACGATTTTTTTTAAGGGTTGAAGAGGGTTGTTTCTGAAATTATTTATTTTTTAAATTATTTATCAGGGGTGAATATTATGGTACGCGAACATCCGCTGCTTATAGCAGGGTTTTGGAAGAGAACTGATGACGTCTTGGAGGTCAAGAGTCCTTACGATGCAACAGTTGTAGGTGAGACTTATTTTGCAGGAGAGGCCGAGCTTGAAGAGGCTATCAGGGCTGCCCAGGTGGCCTTTACGGCCTTTAAGGGATATTCTGCATTTAAAAGAGGAGAGTTGCTTTTTGCTATCGCTGACGGCATGGAAGAGCGCGCCGAGGATTTGGCCCGTACTATTACCATGGAGGCAGGTAAGCCTATCAGAGAGGCACGCGCCGAGGTAGGTAGAGCGTGCAGTACTTTTCGGATAGCCGCTGAAGAGGCAAAGAGAATAGAGGGCGAGCTCGTACCTATTGACGTAGCCGATGACGTTACAAAGGGCTTTGGTCTGGTCAGGCGTTTTGGTATTGGCCCGGTTCTTGCTATAACGCCATTTAATTTTCCGCTTAATCTTGTGGCGCATAAGGTCGCTCCGGCCCTTGCCGCAGGCAATCCGGTAATCATAAAGCCTTCGCCTAAGACACCGCTTACGGCACTAATTCTTGGTGAGATTATAATGGAGTCGGCAGAGTTGCCAACAGGTGCGTTGAGCGTTGTGCTGTGTTCTGACGAGCTTGCGGGGCGTGCGGTAGCTGATGAGAGAATAAGGAAGATCACCTTTACGGGTAGCGACGTTGTGGGGTGGAAGATAAAGGCCGCCTCAGGGACAAAGCGGGTAACGCTAGAGCTTGGTGGAAATGCCGGCGTTATAGTAGATGAAGACGCGGATATAGAGTACGCGGCGAAGCGGTGCGCGACAGGGGCTTTTGTTAATGCCGGGCAGGTCTGTATATCCGTTCAGCGTATACATATCCATAAAAAGGTCTATAATCTATTTAGAGACGCACTCGTTAAAGAGGTTGCGGAGCTGATTATGGGCGATCCTCTAAGTGACGATACGACCTTTGGACCGATGATAGACGAGGCGGCTCTGCAAAATACAGAGGCGATGGTAGAAGAGGCAAAGGCTGGTGGCGCAGAGGTTTTAGCCGGCGGAGGGCGTAGGGGGAATTTTTTCACCCCGACCGTGCTTGGTTCGGTAACTCCGAGTATGCGGGTATGTCGTGATGAGGCCTTTGCTCCAATCGTTACGCTGGAGCCTTTTGACGATTATACGCAGGTTCTTCTGGACCTGAATAATTCCAAGTTCGGTCTGCAGGCAGGTCTTTTTGTCAGTAATATAAATAAGGTGATGCAGGCCTATGAGACCCTTGATGTTGGCGGCGTTATAGCAGGTGATATTCCGACCTTTAGGGTCGACAATATGCCTTATGGTGGTGTTAAGGATAGTGGCTTTGGTAGGGAAGGCGTCAAGTATGCTATAGAAGAGATGACAGAGCCGAAGTTGCTGGTTATTAAATATTAGAAATGTGTTTTTGTTGGTAAATTCAGGCTCTTTTGATTTAAGGTCAAGGTGTGGCTAAATAACCCTGATTTGGATAAAAATCAAAAGAACTTGAGTTTTAATACGGTTTGTTATAGTATACTGTATACAATCAGTCTAGTACTGGTTGCCGCCTTTTAAGGTGGGTACGGGTATAATCCAAAAACAGAAGGGGGGTGTTTTTAGATGGCGCTTAATATTAATGAAGATTGTGTAGCATGTGGTGTTTGTGAGCCGGAGTGTCCGGTAGGTGCAATTACAGAAGGTGATCCATTATACACTATTGACGCTACCAAGTGTGTAGAGTGTAAGGGATATTTTGATTCACCAAAGTGTGCCGAGGTATGCCCGACTGATTCTTGTGTTCCTGCCTAGGTTTTTTAGCCCTTTATTTGAGGGCTAAGTGTAGCAAGGAAATAGGAGTACTAACCGCCTGAGGCAATATATATTGTTGGCTAGGCGGTTTTAGCCATTTCTGGTAGTTCTCAGGTTTTAATCACTTCGCCTTCCGTTTTAGACGGGTTGCCGCTCGCATGGGTTGCGGGCCCGCATGGGTTGCCGGCCCGCATGGGTTGCCGGCCCGCATGGGTTGCCAGCTCGCATGGGTTGCCAGCTCGCATGGGTTGCCAGCTCGCATGGGTTGCCAGCTCGCATGGGTTGCCAGCTCGCATGGGTTGCCGCCCGCATGGGTTGCCGCCCGCATGGGCTTCCGTTTATTTTCGGCTAGGTTTTTCAGGTTGTATTTGATGGTCTTCGGGTCTTGCGGGGTACGGCTTCTTTTAAAGAGGCCGTACCTTGCAGATTCATTTGCTTTAGCATGGTTACGTGTTGGCGTAGGCGGCGATAGTATTTTAAAAATGGGAAGGTATTTTAATAGATGAAAGATTTTGCGATTTTCTGGGGTTGTACCATTCAGGCACGTTTTCCTTTTATAGAGAGGTCCGTGCGTACCGTCTTTGAAGGTATGGGATTGCCTTTTAAGGATGTTGATGGTTTTACCTGTTGTCCTGAAAAATCGCTTATAAATAATATAGATACGGGTATGTGGAAGCTAACGGCTGCGCGTAACGTTGCGGTCGTTGAGGACGCGGGGCTGGATCTGGTGAGCCCTTGTACCGGCTGTGTCTCGAACCTTTCGACGGTAAAGGGCGAGCTCAACGCTGACCTTGGTGAGAAGGCAGAGGTCAATGAACTATTAGGTGAGATCGGTCGTGAGTTTAAAGGCGACGCGAATATGCGTCATCTGGTTCCGTTCTTTCATGATAGTGTCGGTAAGTTAGAGATAATGAAGGGCGTAAAGCGTAACTTCAAGGGGATGACGGTCGGTATACATTATGGTTGCCATATGATGAGGCCTTCTCATATCCTGGGTGTGGATGATCCACTAGCCCCTGTAAAGTTTGATAATCTGGTTACTATGCTCGGGGCCAAGAGCCTTAAGTATGACGAAAAGTTAACTTGTTGCGGCCAAGGTCTGGATAGAGTAGACCAGCATGATAAGGCCATGTATATGGCAAGACTCAAGCTCGTTGAGCTTAGGAATAAAGGCGCGGATGCGCTTGTGCTTTGCTGCCCTTCTTGCTTTTTGCAGTTTGATAATAATCAGCATCTTTTAGAAAGAGAAGGCGAGAAGTACGGGATACCGGTACTTTATTATACCGACCTTCTGGGGCTTGCCATGGGTTATAGCGCAAAGGAACTGGGCCTTGATATGCATAGGATAAAGGCCGATTCATTTATAGAGAAATGGGAATCTCTTGCAGACGAGCCAGAGCCAAGTGATGTTATAAACGACGGCCTTGCGCAGGATAGTACGTTTATTTAGATTTATTACTAAGGTTTAGCCCTCACGCAGTGAGTGGTGCTGCGCACGGCAAAGTCTATAAATGTGATTTAATACAACGCGTGGCAGTATACTAGTTAATGAATTTAGCCCTCACGCAGTGAGTGGTGCTGCGCACGGCAAAGTCTATAAATGTGATTTAATACAACGCGTGGCAGTATACTAGTTAATGAATTTAGCTTTCACGCAGTGAGTGGTGCTGCGCACGGCAAAGTCTATAAATGTGAGTTGATACAACGCAAGGCAGTATACTAGTTAATGAATTTAGCTTTCACGCAGTGAGTGGTGCTGCGCACGGCAAAGTCTGTAAATGTGAGTTGATACAACGCAAGGTAGTATACTAGTTGATGAGCTTAGCCCTCACGCAGTGAGTGCCCCACCGCAGGTGGTGTTTCATATTATAAGATTGTTTTTTTGGCAGGTGTCTGGATGTTTGAGAAAAAACTAGATTTTGCAAGACTTAAAAAGTGCCACGAGTGCGGGGCATGTTATGACGTATGCCCGTCGTCTTTGCACCTTAAGGATTACGATCCGAGGGTTATAATAAAGGCAATCCTTGAGGGTAACTCGGATAAGTGGATTGACTCTAAGATGATATGGCAGTGTCTGGAGTGTCATCACTGTGTGGAGATATGTTTTCAGCACTACGGTTTTGAGGACGCAATGACTGCTATGAGGTTGCTTGCTACCCTAAAGGGAGAGCACCCGCCGCAGATAAAGCGTGGCTGGGATATGTTTGCAAAGACAGGCAAGCTTGGCGAGCCGAATATGCCGGCCAGAAAGAGGCTTGGCCTTCCTGATCCTGCGGCCTCTGGTAAAGATGAATTCGTAGAGTTATTAAGTGCCTATAGCAAGGCCCAAAAGGCCGAGACAAAAGGGGCAGAGTAATCCTTTTTTGTGGTTGGACTTTTTTTAAGTGGCATTTAAACCGTCGCAGACGGCTGAGTAAATTAGTTATTGACTAGAGCTGTACTAGACAGCACCGTCTTGCTAGGGGCGGTATTTAAGGAGCAACAGGGTTATGAATCATAATTATCAGAAGGATATAGCGGGCTGTGGTCTAACCGGCCTTATCAGCCGTAAGAGGAAGAGGGTGAGTGGCGCAGCCATCAGTAAATCGTTGACCCTTATGACCGACCGTGGTAACGGGCTCGGTGCTGGTTATGCTGCTTATGGGATTTTCCCGGAGCTGCCTGAGCACTATGCGATTCATGCGATGTTTGATTACGAGTCAAGCCGCAGGGAGATGGAGGAGAGCCTTCGTCTTCGCTATGATATAGAGAAGATCGAGGAGATTCCGACTACTCCTGTAGGCTCTATTAAGATCAGCCCCAAGCTTATTCGTTATTTTGTCAAACCAAAGCCCGAGAGGCTCAGAGATGCAAATGAAAAGGACTATGTCGTAAGGACGGTTATGCGCGTAAACTCACAGATCGAGGGTGCGTATATCTTTGGCTCGGGTAAGAATATGGGGGTTTTCAAGGGC
This sequence comes from Deltaproteobacteria bacterium, assembly GCA_024278765.1. Taxonomy (GTDB): domain Bacteria; phylum Desulfobacterota; class GWC2-55-46; order GWC2-55-46; family DRQE01; genus JAJRSM01. The sequence continues at coordinate 5,415 of JAJRSM010000024.1, forward strand.
GTTGGAAATCCATCTGAGATCGCGGAATTTTACAAGATAGAAGAGTACGAGGGATATATCTGGACCGGCCATACGCGCTTTCCGACCAATACGCCTGGCTGGTGGGGCGGCGCGCATCCCTTTACATTACTGGACTGGTCAATCGTCCATAACGGCGAGATATCATCGTACGGTATTAATAAGCGTTATCTGGAGATGTATGGCTATAAGCTTACTCTCCTTACAGATACAGAGGTAGCGGCATATATACTTGATCTTTTGGTCAGGAAGCATGGCCTTGATATGAGGACTGCGTGCAGTGTGTTGGCCGCACCTTTTTGGAAGGATATCGACCGTATGGAAGAGGGCGAGCGCGAGGCCTATATAGCACTTCGGTCAACCTACGGCAGTGCGCTGCTGAACGGGCCGTTCTCCTTGCTTTTTGGTCATTCAAACGGGCTGGTTGGAATAAATGATAGAATAAAACTCAGGCCTTTGGTCGCTGCCGAAAAGGACGATATGATCTATATGGCAAGTGAAGAGTCGGCGATCCGTGAGATATGTCCGACCCCTGATAAGGTCTGGGCCCCGCGTGCCGGAGACCCGGTCATCGTAGAGTTGGAGGATTCATAAATGTTTAAGAGTCAAGCATTGCCGGAATTTCTGGCTACCATAGATAATGACAAGTGTATTCGCTGTAAGAGGTGTATACAGAACTGCGGCTGGAGCGTTTATGAATGGAGCGGGGAGCGCGTCCTCATAGACAGCAGCAAATGTGTAAAGTGCCTGCGCTGCTATCACTACTGCCCGGTTGAGGCTATTCAGATACTTGATAATCCTACTAAGTATAAGGAGAACTCAAGCTGGACATTTAACAATATCAAGAACCTTAAGCGTCAAGCTGAGACAGGCGGCATGCCGCTATCTGGCATGGGCTGTAGCCTGCCGTATCCGATACTCTTTGATAGTCTTTTGCTTGACGCCTGTCAGGTAACGAACCCCTCTATCGACCCGCTGAGAGAGCCGATGGAACTCCGTACTTATCTCGGCAAGAAGCCGAATAAGGTCGAGGTTGAGCGAGGTAAAGACGGCAAGCTAAAGCTGAAAACAAAAATGCCGCCGAGGATAGAGTTATCCGCGCCCTTTATCTTCTCGCCGATGTCCTTTGGTGCTATCAGTCTGAATGCTCAGAAGGTTTTGGCTATGGCAGCTAAGGAATGTGGCATTGTGATGAATACGGGTGAGGGTGGTTTTCATGAAGACCTGAAACCTTATAGTAAGAGTGTTATGGTGCAGGTCGCTTCTGGCAGGTTCGGTGTAAACCCAGAGTACCTCAATGCCGGTGTTGCAGTTGAGATTAAGATCGGTCAGGGCGCAAAACCAGGGATTGGTGGACATCTGCCAGGTGAAAAGATACCTCTTCAAGTTGCTAAAACAAGAATGATCCCTGTAGGGACTGATGCGATATCTCCGGCTCCTCAGCATGATATATATTCTATCGAAGATCTAAGACAACTTATTTATGCCATTAAAGAGGCGACTGGTTATAAGCCGGTCTCTGTTAAGATAGCGACCGTGCATAACGTCGCGGCAATAGCATCTGGTATTGTAAGGGCCGGTGCGGATATTGTATATCTGGACGGCTTCAGGGGCGGCACGGGTGCAGCCCCGAGTGTCATTAGAGATAACCTCGGCATACCTATCGAGCACGCTTTGGCAGCCGTTGATGACAGGCTCCGCCAAGAAGGTATTAGAAATGAGGCATCAGTAGTAGCCGCAGGTGGTATCAGAAGTGCCGCCGATGCGGCAAAGGCAATAGCCCTTGGTGCAGATGCCGTAGCCATCGGAACGGCAGCCCTTATGACGATGGGATGTACGGTCTGTGGTAAGTGTTATACGGGTAATTGCTCTTGGGGAATAACGACGCAGCGCCCTGAGCTTACTGCAAGGCTCGACCCGGAGGTCTACGGGCAGAGGCTCGTTAATCTCATAACCGCTTGGAAGCACGAGTTGCAGGAGATTCTCGGTGCGCTCGGCGTAAATGCGGTAGAGAGTCTGCGTGGCAGTAGAGAGAGGCTTCGTGGTGTCGGGTTAGATGATAATATCCTTGATATTCTCGGTGTAAAGCCTGCGGGTAGGTAGGGACCACCATACCCCCTCACCCCAGCCCGTAGGTCTGAGACCTCTCCCGCGAGGGGAGAGGTAGTGAAGACAAGGTTACTCGTTTTGATATATGGATACAATTTGTACGGCAAGTTTGAGTAGTTCAATAATAAGACTTATTTTTTGATAGTTAGTCATGTTTTCCTCCTTCCGGCTGTTTCTAAGGAAAACGCTTTTAATTTTATTTAAGGTCTTAATCAGGAGAAGATATGTTTGAGATAGAGGCAAAGGGCGTCTACTTTAAAGAGCTGAACGAGATGATTCGGGCGGCGATCAAAGACGGCGAAAAAGATATTACCCTTAAAAATGTAAATGGTCAGTACTATATCGGTACAGGGCTTTGCGAGAAGGTCAATATCACGATAGACGGCGTGCCGGGCAATGATCTGGCGGCCTTTATGGACGGGCCGACCCTGCTGGTTCAGAGCAATGCGCAGGATAATATCGCCAACACAATGAATAGCGGCAAGGTCGTTGTTCACGGCCATGCAGGTGATGTCCTTGGTTATGGTATGAGAGGCGGCAAGCTTCACATCAAAAGCGACGTTGGCTACCGCGTCGGTATCCATATGAAGGGGCAGAAGAAAAACTCGCCGGTCATTATAAGTGGCGGTACGGCTGGAGACTTCTTTGGCGAGTATATGGCCGGTGGCACTCTGGTGCTCTTGGGGCTAGAGGTCGAAGACGGTACACCTCTTGTCGGCGATTATCTGGGCTCGGGCATGCATGGCGGCCAGATCTTTATCAGAGGCGAGGTAGATCCTACTCGCTGCGGCGCAGAGGTCGGCGTCATGGAGCTTACCGAGGCTGACCTGAAGGTGCTTCGCAAATATCTGGAAGATTTCTGTAAGGACTTTGACCTTGATATAGAAGAGGTGATGAGCAAACCCTTTGAAAAGCTAGAGCCCGTAATGGCAAGGCCCTACGGTAATCTGTACGCATACTAGTTTTTGTTCTTTTTTGTTGTCATTGCGACCACCTGCGGTGGCGCAAAATGAAGCAATCTTGTTCTGTAGTTTTTTTAATATGAAAGCCCCGCTGCCTTTGGCAGTGGGGCTTTTTATTTAAAGAATAATTTGGTTGAATTGGTAGGCCTCGAATTAGTGTATCTCAGGTAGCCTTATCGGTCCTTTCTTTTTCAAGTAATAGTCCCTGATAATTTCATCAAATTCTTTACGCGATAAACGGGCCGTAAATTCAAGATGGTCTTTGCTTATACGCCCTACTTTATTGTTGCCAAGGTACAGGTCTCCATACCAGGAATTGTTTTTTAAGTCCAGGCACATCTTTACGTCAGCGGACTCTGTTAGGATAGCAATATCTTTATCAGAGAGGTCGTAGAGGGTTCCGTATACTTTTATTGTTTTTCCGTAGAAGCCTTTCGGGTCTAGAAATAGTTTCGGGGTAGGGGTTACTCCACTGTTTCCTGTTGGATTCCACCCTAGTGCCCCTGGTGATTTTACTATAGAAAAGTGGAGGTGTGGCCCTGTTGAGCGGCCACCGGTATCTCCAGAGTATGCTATTAACTGGCCTTGCTCTACTCTTTGTCCTAGTGTTGCGACATACTTACTTAAGTGCATATATGTCGAGTGGAAATGTTTTTTGTCATTATCGGCATTTGGTGTATGGTCGATAATAATGGCTAATCCAAAGGCGCCATGTTCTTTCTTATCTGCCCTTATAACCACTCCGCTCTCACTTGCTTGAACCTCGGTTTTTATTTTAACTGCATAGTCAATGCCGGAGTGAAATTTTTTTATAGGGTTGAGTACCAATTCGTACAGTGGAGATACGGGTTTATTGTTGTAGGAGATATAATTTTGCGGGTCATAAGTTGACATTAATCTTTGTGTAATTTTAGGGCGTTTAAATTGCATCGGATCGCCTCTCATGCCATGGATGCTGCTTATTCTGTCATATTTTTTAAGTGGTAGAACGAACTTTAAAACTCCCATAATATTACTCCCCCTGTTTTGTCTTTAGTTCAATGATGTAAAGCTCTTCTTCGTCTCTCCCGTCTTGTAATGAGTAGTAGCTTGTAAAGGCCATCCATTTGTCATTGGGTGATATAACAGCATGTGGGCCGATTTTATGTGGCCGATTGGTTATGCAGTTCTCTTCTTTCCCCCCTATGCGTTTGACCTTAATGCAGTTATCTTCATCGATATTAAAAACGATTGTCTCATTATCGGAAAAAATATCGAAAGCTTTGATTCTGTTTTTATAGAACAGTACCGGTTCACAGGATAGGCTTTTTTCTTTAAGGTTGATCTTGCATCGAACAATACGTGGGTTGTCATCCTTAGCGTCGGAGACCCTAAGGTACATCCTGCCTTTACTATCGAACATAAATAGGTGATAACTGCCAAATTTCGGGGCTATTGATATAATTTCCTTTGTCGTGTCAATTGGTTCAATATTTATGTATTCTTCTCCCGTATCAGAGTTATAGTAACCTCCGATAATAGCAGAGTTGTCCTTTAGCCAGAATCTCTTAAACGGGTACTTCTGGCGAGACCAGAGTAGATTCCATTTTGGTTCAGGCATTTCGATATATTTTTTTGGACGTATACCTGGGAATAGGGTATATGGACTTCCCCCGCTTTAGTAGACACATTTGATAATACAATTACAATCAAACGGAGGTGTGTCTATGTCCAATCAGAGGTATACAGAAGAGTTTAAGCAAGAGGCGGTAAAACAGGTGACAGAGCGCGGTCATTCTGTCA
>JAJRSM010000025.1 GCA_024278765.1 Deltaproteobacteria bacterium
AACCGAAGATTGGATAACTGAATACAACGAAGAGAGGCCTCACGAATCGCTTGGAAACTTGACTCCGGCAGAGTACCTGTCCAAACACTTAAAACAGGAAAACTCTAATTTAGACTGGCACTAAATAAGGGAGGTTTACATTGGGAGGGAAGAAAAGCTTAGGGAATCTTTAGTAGATGAGTTATTCGATGTATTAAAAAAGGATCAAAGAAAGGTGATTTTAGCGATAATAAGAAAAATTAACAGAGTTTTAAATGATAAAGATGCTTTATGGCGAGATTACGAGTTTTGGAGTAGTATATTAGACCTTGCGGTCCATATCGAGACCTTGGGAAAAGAGTGGCTTGGTGAAAATGATATAGGTGGGGTTTTTCAAAAGGTATTTAGTAAAGAATATCCGAAATTTAGTAGAAACAAAACAGGTGCAAAAACTAGTCAGGACTATATAAGAGAACTAGAGTTGTTGAAAAAAAATAAAGAAATACCTACTGATAAAAAATGTGGAAAGCATCTTTTAATAACTCGTTTGACTAGAAATTTTTCTGCTCACAACAGAGGGCTTTCAGATAATGACTTGCATGACAATCTTGCACTAATCTATAATGCATTGGTCAGTACTTTATTTGTGTTATATGATAGTTATAAATTGCAAAGTGATAATAAGAGCTAAATCTTTAAAACAGGAGTCCTCATGTCCTTCTACCCGATATTCTTGAACCTTGAGGCAAGGGCTTGCCTGGTCGTTGGTGGCGGTAAGGTCGCTGAACGTAAGGTCTTGGCTCTGGTCAAGGCCGGTGCTAAGGTTACGGTCGTAAGCCCAAGGCTTACCAAGGCCCTCAAGGCACTTGCTGAGGAAGCCACGGAAAACACCATTAAAACAGCCGAAAAAGGGCAAAAAAGCCCTGAAAAGGGCCTTAAAGGCCATGAAAATGGCTGTAAAAGCGCAAAAAAGACTGAAAAAGCAGAGGGTGATGCAGAGGCAACCAGCCCGGATAATCCCGTTCCTGCCGGAAAAATAAGGCATATAAAGCGTAACTATAAATTCGGCGATGCAGAGGGTTATAACCTTATCGTCTCGGCTACCGACAACGTCGGGGTTAACAAACTTGTCCACTCCGATGCCTTTGAGTGCGGAGTGCTCCTGAACGTCGCGGACCAGCCAGGGCTATGCGATTTTATCGTCCCATCGGTCGTAGACCGTGGTGCGTTAAAGATTGCTATCTCAACCTCTGGCAAAAGCCCGTATCTGGCCGCTGCTATGCGCCAGATGCTGGAGCAGAGCCTGCCCGAGACACTCGCCCCGTTTGTCGATATACTTGGTGCTGTGCGTATTAAGTTATTGAAAGAAGGGGCAAATAGTGATAAAAAAGCAGAGATATACGAGGCCTTCGTAGAGAGCCAAATGCTGGAGTGGCTAGCCGAAGGAAAGCGGGCAAAGATAAATGCCTTTCTTAAAGCAAAGCTTGGCCCGGAGGTTACTCTCTCAAAGCTCCTTAAGGGCGATTAAAATACTGCGTGGATATAAAAAACTTGCCGGTTTAGACTTCGGGGCGGGGACGCACCGAAGCATCAAACACCCAAGTTGTCATGTTGAATTTAGTTCAGCATCTGTTCTGCTTTACAGTATTAAAAAGTACAGATCCTGAAACAAGTTCAGGATGACAAACATTGTAGTTATAGATCAGACACATCTTAAGCTATTTGCAGATTTACTATATTTAATTAATCTATATTACCGTGCTGCAAGCACCACCTGCCGTGCGGCAGCCCCATGCGGGGTGGCAAAGTTCTACAAGAAGTGCCGTGCCGTGCGTAGTACAGAACCATCTTAATGAATAAGTCGTGCGCAGCACTTAAGTATATAAAGAAAAAGGCCGATTTATATCTAAGGGCTCTTTTAAAGCCTGTTGCCTCTGGTAGATACGTCTATCGGGGGCGAGTGTGCTAGCTGTTTATAGGATATTGTGAGTAATATATTTTTTCATATAACAGCCGGTGCATACTTTATTGCAACGCTTGTCTTTATCGCCTACCTCGTTAAGCATAACGAGCAGTTGGTAAAGGCTGGCAGGTATATTTTGTACGGTGGCTTTGCGGCACACACCCTGACGCTGATTTTGCGTTTTGCAGAGGCCGGGCGTGTCCCTGTTGCCAGCCTGCATGAATCGCTCACGCTTTATTCGTGGCTGATGGTAGCTGTCTATGGGGTCGTGCTCTTTAAGTACAGAATGGAGATACTCGGTGCTTTTGTAGCACCTTTTGCGCTACTGCTGATTATAACGGCATCTTTTTTGCCTAGCGAGATAATCCCACTAGCACCGCTGCTGGAGAGCTACTGGTTGCCGGTCCATGTTGTGCTGGCTTTTCTTGGTAATACTTTTTTCGCTCTGGCCTGTATAGCAGGAATTATGTACCTTATTCAGGACAGGTACTTAAAAAAACGTAAGATCAAAGGACTCTACTTTATATTACCATCGGTAGAGGTCCTGGATGACCTAGGCTATAGATGCCTAACCTACGGCTTTCCGCTTTTAACGCTTGCGATTATAAGCGGGGCGATATGGTCTGAGTACTCACTTGGCAGTTACTGGTCATGGGGGCCGCGCCAGGTATGGTCACTTATAACCTGGATGCTTTACGCGGCACTCTTGCATGGGCGTCTCACTACAGGCTGGCGAGGACGCAAGTCGGCGATATTTTCGGTCGCGGCATTTTTGATATTGTTAGGATCTTTCTTTATTATATATATAATAGTAGGTGCATCACACGGACTGGTAAAATGATAAAATAGTGCCGAATAAAATTAAGTAATTTTTAAAAATTTATGAACCTTATAATAGTTGGACTAAATCATAGAACCGCCCCAGTGGAGCTGCGCGAAAAGCTGACCTTTCCTGCAGAGACTCCTGACGGCACAAATGCCATCTGTGAGCCTTTAAAAAGGCTGGTCAGTCAATATGGTATTAACGAGGCCGTTATTCTCTCTACCTGCAACAGGGTAGAGGTTATAGGGGTCGCCGAGGATATTGTCGAGGGTGCGAGAGAGATCAAAGGTTTTCTCTCAGATTATCACGATATCGCCAGCGACAAGCTGCGTGACCATCTATACGTACATACAGGTGAAGACGCGGTAAAGCATCTCTTTAGGGTAAGTGCCGGGCTAGACTCGATGGTCATGGGCGAGCCGCAGATACTCGGACAGGTCAAAGACGCCTACGGCCATGCCGTACTGAGCGATACCGCTGGCGTCGTTATTAATAAACTCTTCCATAAGGCATTCTCCGTATCCAAACGCATAAGGACCGAGACTCGTATAGGTGCGGCTGCTGTATCTATCAGCTACGCGGCAGTAGAGCTGGCAAAGAAGATATTCGGCAACTTGCGGGACAAGACCGTTATGCTCGTAGGTGCCGGAGAGATGGCAGAGCTCGGGGCAAAGCACCTGTTAAGTGCCGGGGTAAAAGAAATAGTCATAACCAACAGGACTTACGAGCGAGCCGTATCAATGTCGCGCGAGTTCGGTGGTCGTGCCGTAATGTTTCGCGAGATGGTCCACTACCTAAAGAGCGTGGATATAGTAATCGCCTCGACCGGAGCTCCTGATTTTATAATCAAGGCAGATGACGTAAACGGCGTTATGCGCGAGCGTAAACACAAGCCTATCTTCTTTATAGATATCTCGGTACCTCGCAATATCGATCCGCTCATCAACAATATAGACAACGTCTATCTCTTTGATATAGACAACTTGCAGGATGTTGTAGAGGCCAACCTCAAAGAACGCGCAAAAGAGGCCGAGGACGCAACGCTTATAGTTGACGAAGAGATCAGTGTTTTCTACCGGTGGGCGAATTCTCTGGATGTCGTCCCGACGATAATCGCTCTTAGGCAGCAATTTGAAAAGATAAGAAAGGGCGAGATCGAGAAGGCCGCGACCCAGCTTGGCAGCCTGAGTGATAAAGAACTAAAGGCAATAGATGCCATGACGACATCTATTGTAAATAAAATTCTGCATGACCCCATAAGCCACCTCAAGCAGGAGGCCAGCAGTGTCGAGGGAGATATGCTGATAGATGTAGTGAGAAGGCTCTTTGATCTGGACGGCGAAGAGCAAGAAAAAAAAGTCTTAGTAATGCAAAGTAAGTACCTGCTAACAGGTAGAGGAAGGTAGAGAGAGTGAGTGTTCCGGTAAAGATAGGTACTCGTGCAAGCCAGCTTGCACTTTGGCAGGCCGAGTGGGTCGCCTCTGAGATAAAAAAGAGATTTGTCGGCGCCGAGGTAGAGCTTGTTAAGATCAAGACTACAGGTGATAAGATTACGGATGTCCCGCTAGCGCAGGTCGGAGGAAAAGGGCTCTTTGTAAAAGAGATTGAAGAGGCACTCTTGTCTGGCGAAGTCGATATGGCGGTTCACTCTATGAAGGACGTTCCGACCTACTTCCCCGAGGGCCTTGAGCTTCGTTCCATAACGGCCAGAGAAGACGCAAGGGATGCGCTCCTCTCCAGAGACAATATCAAGCTTCTGGATCTACCCGAGGGCGCAAAGATCGGCACATCGAGCCTACGCCGTCAGAGCCAGCTTCTGTGTCTAAGGCCGGATCTTGAGATACTACCGCTTCGAGGCAACCTCGATACAAGGATTAGAAAACTCGAAGAAGGCGAATATGATGCGATCATTCTGGCTACTGCCGGCATTAACAGGCTTGGCTGGACAGGTAAAATAATAGAGCATATATCCCCGGCCTTGATGCTTCCGGCTATTGGCCAGGGTGCGCTCGGACTAGAGATACGAATAGGTGATGAGAGATTAATCGATATAGTCGGTGGCTTCAATGACAAAAACACATCTTATGCCGTGTGCGGAGAAAGAGCACTTTTAAAAAGGCTGGAAGGCGGTTGTCAGGTGCCTATAGCTGCTTACGGAACTGTCTTTAAAAACACAGTAAGCTTGACGGGGTTAATAGCATCGACCGATGGCAAGTCCGTTATAAAAGATATTATCGAGGGCAATGTCTCACGCACTGAAGAGCTCGGGATAATGCTCGCTGAGAACCTACTTAAGGCAGGCGGCGCAGAGATATTAAAAGAGCTATACGGCAAAGAAGTTTAGTAATCTCTTATCATCAGGAGGGGATTAAATGAAGGCTTCAGGGGCTTCATTAGTATTTGAGCAGAAAGATCTATCGTTTGAAAGCATAGATGCATTCTTTGACGGCCTTAAGGGAGCACTAGAAGATGGCTTTGTCTTGGCACGTTCAGGGGATCTGCTAAGGTACTTCTTTGTCATTCAGGGTAAACCCTACGTCGCTGCTGTTATTGACGGTACGGCTTCTAGAGTCACCTCTATCGAAGAATTTTTCTTATGGTTTCGGAACCTCAAAACAGTTGACATTGAGGTCTACAAGGCCGATAAAAAAGTACTTCTCTGCCTTCTTGTCCGAATCAATCACAACCCAGAATTGAGCTTTACCACAGACCAGATGGCCCCGGAAGAGGTCATTGAGAATATGGAGGCCAAGGGCAAGGATGCTGTAATCGCTGTCTCTGACGCAGAAGGCGATAACGACCGGTGGCACTTTGTTATCTTTGTAGGCGGCAAGGTCGCCTATACGACTCTTTTAACTGAGGCGGGCGCAAAGACCAACGGAGAGTCTCCTGCCGATAGATTGATATCTTATATAATGGGTGCTGCCAACAACACTCCGCTCTTGATTGAGATATATATAGAGACAAAGATAATACCAGCAGCCGATGTAAAACCCTTTGAAGAAGGCAGCATTAGCGAACAATACCTCGGCCTTGCGGCAGAGGCCATAGCGGCAGAGGCCGAACCACCTTTAGTGCCGGGATCGGCCTTAGAGGAAGAACTGGAGTTAGTACCAGAGTCTTCTCTTGAAGTTGAAGATGAATTGGGTGCAGAAGATGAGCCAGTCGCAGAACTAAAATCAACCCCAAAACTGGAATCAGCTATAGTGCCGGAATCGGCAACAGCGCTGGGAATCAATGCATCAGAGGGCCTCTCGGAGGAAGCTTCAACTTCGAATGAAGCTTTAACTTCGAATGAAGCTTTAACTTCGAATGATTTAACGACCGATGGCGAAGAATCAACAGAGGTAGAAGAAGAGCCCGAGCCCAAGTCTGAAACTAAGATCAGCACAGAAGAATCTATCCCTGAGCCAGCTGAAAGCGAAAAGGCTAAAGAGCCGGAGTTATTAGAGAAGTCTAATCAAGAGTTCGGTGAGGAGTTATCAGAGGAAGACCGAGCGGTTGCAGCTACCGACGCATCGACCCAAGAAGAAGCCAACGCAGCAGACAAAAGACTCCCTGATGAGATATTAGAATCAGTCTCTGAGGAGCTTACAGAAGAAGACCCCTTCTCTGAAGAGGCCTTACCAGATGAATTTGCAGAGCTCTCAATGGACGAACTCTCTGAATCTTTCGACCCAAAACCAGAGACCGAACCAGAGGTCGAAGAAAAACCCGTAGAAGAAACCACCAATGACACAGAAGCTATACCCGAAGATAGTATAGATACTAAAGAAAATAAAGAACCAACCGAAGAAATCTCAACCGAAGCAGCAGACCCGTTAACTCCAGAACTAGCAGTTGAAGACACAACCGACGCATTACTACAGACCGCCCCCGCAGAGGATTCCCTTCTACAAGAAGAGGACTTTATAGCGGATCTAGAGGATAACGGGCTAGAGACTACATTTGATCTAGATGATTCCGCAGGCTTTACCACAGAGGATTCCCTCGCTGAGGATTCTCTCGATAATGATATTACCAGCGACGAAAGTAAGGCTACATCTGAAGATAATAGTGATTTGCCTGCTAGTGCATCTGAAGAGGATGGCGTGGACGACGCGGCCTCACAGGCAGCGTCGGAACAGGCCTCAGCAGAGATTACGCAAGAAGATGGCGCAGAGCTAAGCAGTGCCCCGGAGACTCTAACAGAACAGGCCACAGAGCAGGCCGAAGATGAACAGACCGAGACTCTGGCTGAGACAACTCCTGAGCCGACAGAACAGATGCCGACCAAAGAAGAGACGCAGGACGAAGCCCTGCCAGAGGATAATGCCGCAGAGCAGGACGAGCCCCCTTCTGAAGAGGCCCTGGAAGAGCAGAAACCTATAAAAGACAGCTCTTTTACCCCGCTCCCGATTGAAGACGATATGAGCCAACGCCCGCCAAAGATCCTGCCGCTTATAGCGACCCTAACCGGTAAAAACGGCATAGTCTTTACCCTTGGCAGCATTACCAATATAGGGAAGGAAGAAGGCTCGGAGATAAAATTAGAGGGTATGCTTGCGGCCAAGAAACTAGCGGCTATAATAAGAAGTAAAGATTCTTTTAAGGTAGTTAAAAAGGGCGGCGGTAAATCCGCACTTAAGGTAAATGGCGATAAGGTAGATAGTGAACGCGACCTCAAAGACGGGGACACATTAGAGACCGGCAACCTTAGCCTTAAGTTTTGCATCATAAAGAGTTAGTCTTTTTATGCCTATAGAATATTTTGTAACAACCAACGGTTCATACCAAAAAAATAAAAATGATTCCAATCAAAGACGGTTTCCGTCAGAATAAAGATGCCAAAAGGTAAGGTATATTTTGTAGGGGCAGGCCCGGGAGATCCCGGCCTAGTTACGCTAAGTGCAGTCAAAGCTCTTGCTAAGGCCGATGTGGTTATCTACGACTTTTTGGCCAATAAAAGACTTCTGGAATACGCCACCAAGGCCAAAGAGACGATCTATGTCGGCAAGAAAGGTGGCTCGCGCTATACCACACAAAGCCATATAAATGAACTTCTCTTAAAGTACGCGACCAAAGGGCTGGTCGTCGTCAGGCTTAAAGGCGGAGACCCGTTTATCTTTGGCCGTGGCGGTGAAGAGGCACTGGTGGTCCAGGCAGAGTCCATCCCGTTTGAGGTCATCCCGGGGGTAAGCTCTGCCATAGCGGCAGCAGCCTATAGCGGCATACCGCTAACGCACAGAGGCATTGCCTCATCCGTCAGTATTATTACAGGCCACGAGAGCGCACGAAAGGCCGTAACCGCTATTGACTGGGGAGGGGTCGCCTCTGGCAAAGCTACGCTTGTCATCCTTATGGGCTGGAAAAACCTCCCTCTTATAGTCAAGAGGCTTTTAAAAGAAGGCGCAAAACCCTCTATCCCGGTCGCAGTAATAAGATGGGGTACGCTTCCGCTACAAAGATGCGTAACGGCAAGGCTCGATACGATTGTACGTACCGTAAAGGACGAGGGCATCGTACCGCCTGTCGCTATTGTTATAGGAAAGGTAGTAAAGCTTCGCGAAAAACTCAACTGGTTTGAGTCAAAGCCATTACACGGTAAAAATATTCTGGTTACAAGGGCCTCTACGCAGAGCGGGGTCTTTGCAAGTCTTTTAGAAGAACGTGGCGGCTCGGTCGAAGCCCTGGCCCTTTTAAAGACAATTGCACCCAGCAGTTACGCCCCTCTGGATAAGGCCATCAAGCAACTTGAGACCTATGATTGGGCTATATTTACAAGCGTCAATGGTGTAGAATATTTCTTCAAGAGGCTCTACAAAGCCGGGCTAGATCTGCGCGAATTAAAAGGCGTAAGGCTCGCAGCAATTGGTAAAGCAACGGCTGCGGCCCTTAAGGCACGCGGCCTGAACGTTGATCTTGTAGCCAAGGACTTCAGGGCCGAGGGCCTTATCAAGGCCTTAAAAGGTCGAGTCAAAGACAGGCGTTTTTTACTGCCACGGGCTGAACTGGCACGCGAGCTACTGCCGGAGTTTATAAGGGATAACGGCGGTACGATAGATATCGCGCCGGTCTATAAAACAATCAAGCCTCGCAAAGAAGGGCTACGTATTAAAGCACAGCTTCTTCAGCATGACTACGATATCGTAACATTTACATCGAGCTCGGCGGTAAAGAACTTTGTATCGCTGCTGAAAAAGACCAAGGTAGCAGGGCTTATGAAAGACGTAACAGTGGCCTGTATCGGGCCTGTTACGGCAGATGCCGCAAAGGCCGCAGGCATTAAAGTAGATATTATGCCAAAGAATGCTACCGTGCCGGAGATGGCAGAGGCTATCGCAGGTTATTATAACGGCGATAGCTAGCAGAATTGGCAGAGCTAAGATATTACGACCAAGAATTAAGACCGCCTTTGGCGGCAGAGGCTATCGCAGGTTATTATAATAAAGGTTAGAGAGTATACAAATTGAATCTTAGGTAATACGTCCAAGACGGACGCATTTGACGTATTAAGGGAGAGGTTATGAATTTTCCACAGTATAGGCCGAGAAGGCTTAGAAAGAGCGCGATTATAAGAAAGATGGTCAGAGAGACCGAGCTTTCGGCTTCGGACCTAATACTACCGCTCTTTGTTATTCATGGTAGTGCCGTGAGAAATCCTATCACCTCGATGCCGGGCCATTATCAGTACTCGGTAGACCTTATTGGTAAAGAGGCAAAGGAAGCCTGGGAAGCCGGGGTCTCTGCGGTTATTCTCTTTGGTATACCAGCAGAAAAAGACGAGATAGGCAAGAGTGCCTTTGACTCGGAAGGCCCGGTGCCGCTTGCCATAAAGGCAATTAAAGAAAGTATACCCGAGATGCTCGTCATAACCGACGTCTGTATGTGCGAGTATACCTCACACGGCCACTGCGGAGTGCTGCACAACGGTTATGTGGATAATGATAGTACTTTAGAGCTTCTTGGCCGCGAGGCCCTGACTCACGCCGAGGCCGGAGCAGATATGATAGCCCCCTCTGATATGATGGACGGGCGCGTTGGTATGATCAGAAAGATCCTGGATAGAAATGGCTATAGCGAAGTACCGATAATGAGTTATGCCGCAAAGTATTCAAGTGCATATTACGGACCGTTTAGGGATGCCGCCGGAAGCACACCGGAGTCAGGCGATAGAAAAAGCTATCAGATGGATCCGGCAAACAGTAATGAAGCGATGCGTGAGGTAGCACTAGATATAGGGGAAGGTGCAGATATAGTAATGGTAAAACCGGCGCTGCCTTATCTGGATATAATAAGAAGGGTAAAAGATGAATTTGATTATCCGGTCGCGGCATATAACGTAAGTGGCGAATATTCAATGGTAAAGGCCGCTGCGGAAAAGGGCTGGATAGACGGAGAGGCCGTAATGATGGAGACTCTGCTCTCGATAAAGAGGGCCGGAGCTGATATAATAATAACTTACTTTGCAAAAGAGGCAGCTAAGCTGCTTAAAGGTAGTTAGAAGGCGCAAGTACTATAAGCAGGGAACATTTACTTTACGGCAGTGTATCTAGGATGTTAGCATCAAAGGCAGCTAAGCTACTTAAGAATAATTAAAAAGCGCAAGTACTATACCTAGGGAGCGTTTACTTTACGGTAGTATGTTTTAGGTGTGAAAAAATTAAATCGTCTATAGAGGCAATAAGTCCTCTAGGCGATATCCAACAAGGAGATATATTTTATGCAGGAAAGTGATATTAAGGGTAAAGGCAACGGCGGCCATCATGGGGGCGGCCACCCTGGCGGACATAGTGGCCCTAAAGGGCATGGTCACAGTACAGGCGGCAAGATAAGTCATAGCGGAGCAATGGGAAAGGACGGAAAAAAGGTCTGGAAGCCAAGGCTAATAGCATGGGAGATGACCCGTTCATGTAATCTGAACTGTATCCATTGCAGGGCTGCTGCGCGTTTTGGGCCATATAAAGACGAGCTTACCACCGAGGAGTGTATAAAGTTCCTTGATGACGTAAAGTCCTTTGCAGATCCGATAATGATTCTAACAGGCGGCGAGCCAATGCTGCGTGACGATATCTGGGAGATCGCCCAGCATGGTACTGATATA
Source organism: Deltaproteobacteria bacterium (assembly GCA_024278765.1). Lineage (GTDB taxonomy): Bacteria > Desulfobacterota > GWC2-55-46 > GWC2-55-46 > DRQE01 > JAJRSM01. Next base: position 10,849 of record JAJRSM010000025.1, read on the forward strand.
GGGCTTCGTATGGTTATGGCCCCGTGTGGTTTTCTTATAACGCCAGAGACGGCACAGAAGATAATCGACGTTGGTATTGCACGTGTAAGCTTCTCGATAGACGGCGCTACAGAGCAGAGCCACGACGACTTTAGGCGTGAAAAAGGCGCATTTGCAAGTGTTATGACCGCTATTGAGAGTTGCAAGAAGGTAGGGCTTGAATTTCAGGTCAATACGACTATATCCAAGCATAACCTGCATGAGTTGCACGATATTCTAAAGCTCGTTATAAGCCTCGGTGCAAAGGCGCATCATCCATTCTTGCTCGTACCGACCGGCAGAGGCTCGGACCTAAAGGATCAGGAGATATCTCCTGAGGACTATGAAAAAACTCTGAAGTGGTTCTATGATATGCGCGAGGAGGTCCCGATCCAGTTTAAACCGACCTGCGCACCTCATTATTACAGAATATTCAGGCAGGGCGAGCGCGAAAAGGGCATCTCGGTAACACCGGAGACTCATGGTCTAGATGCCATGAGCAAAGGGTGTATGGGTGGCCAGTCCTTTGCCTTTGTCTCACATACGGGCAAGGTCCAGATCTGCGGTTTTCTTGAGGAAGAATGCGGTGATATCCGTAAAGAAAAATTCTCGTATATCTGGGATAATTCTAAGGTCTTTAAAGAGATGCGTGCATGGGACGACTATAACGGCAGGTGCGGTTACTGCGAATATCGCAGCGTCTGCGGCGGCTGCAGGGCCCGTGCCTTTGCCTTTACCGGCAACTATATGGACGAAGAACCATTCTGCACATACGAGCCGGGTGAGAAGGCCAAGGCAGCTCGTGACAAAAAAAAGCAGAAAGCCAAAGACGCCGAGGCTAAAGAAGGTAAGTAGAGTAGAGACAGAAAACTCAAGTTATGCTACAATATAAAATAGTCAAGTTCAGTACTGTAACGGATCAGGACTTAGAGATAGTTATTAATAAGACCGTTGCTGAGGGGTGGAACTTTGATGGAATGAACTTTGCCAAGCGCGATTCCTCGAAAAAGCGTTTGACTCGTCTCAGACGACTGCTATGGCCTTTATCATCTTTACTCACACTAACGACGAAGGGCTTAATGCAAAGAAGATGAAGGAGACGGGCACGCAGTGAGCACCAAAGAAGAAAACAGCGGAACCAAAACAAAAAAAAAGGACGCGAACGCCTTTATGGAAGATGTTGAGTACGGCAGAGAAGGTATTGTGTACGTAGATTCACCTTATAAAAAGGCAGATATTATAGAGAGGTATCTGGCGCGGGTTATAGACTTTATAATCGCTGCTGCGATATACGTGCTTCTGCGTGGCATTGGCCCAGTGGCCGCGATAACCTACCTGCTTATCTCCGACGCGCTCTTTGCTGGCCAGAGCCCAGGTAAAAGAATAGTCGGAATGAAGGTCATCTCTCTGGACCGAGACGGAGCGACCTGCGACTTTAAAGAGTCTGTACTCAGAAACGCTATCTTCGCCCTTATCATAGTCGCTTATTTTCTCATTGGCTGGATACCTTACCTAGGCACTTTTGTCGTGGCACTCGCTGCGATAGCCATCTTCTTTACCGAGGCGGCTATCGTCTATAACGACGGCAAAGGCGTACGCTTTGGCGACCGTATAGCAAGGACTATGGTAATAAAAGCCTGAGCAAGCTTGTCATTACAAAGAACCTAAAACCTGAATATAGCACAACGAGGTTTCAAAGGTTTCAAGCAACCTCTACTTGATTTTACGTATGCCTTTATATTAATTTTTAAAATAAAACAGGTGCTGAAGTCAACTTCAGCACCTGTTTTTTAAATTGAATAGAACGATCTATTAAATAATCTTTGCCGCCTTAATCCTCTATAATATTCGCCTTAAACTCCTCATCCAGCCATATACCTATAACCGTAAGCTCAGGATAAAGACTTTGCAAAATATCCCTGGAAGCCCTAGTCTCTGCCTTGTGCGTGGCCTCATCCACTGCGTTTCCAGCGCAATCGTAATGCGCAACGACTGCTATAAACCCTGAACCGTGTTTTTCTACCGAGATATCTATCTTGGTCTTAAGTGCTGCGTCTGTTGCCGCCACACTCCACTGCGAAATTATCTTCTCTATTCCAGCCTCAGTAACCATATCGACAAACTCCGCACCAGATAGTTCCTTAACCTTTTCAATGATAGGCAACTGAGCTCGACCGTCCATGCAATTTAGTGCTGTTGCAAACTTCTTCATAGTAGTAGATCTCCATGGATTCAAGGCCGTAAATAGACCTCCCACATTCAAGGTCGAAGTGCAACAGAGGCGGAAGCGACCTCAAGCGGTGTTTTGTAGCCCAGACACTTTCTGGGCCTGTTGTTGATCAGTGATTCTACCCTTGCCACCTGCTCGTCCGTTATTTTAGCGAAGTCC
>JAJRSM010000026.1 GCA_024278765.1 Deltaproteobacteria bacterium
AACCGAAGATTGGATAACTGAATACAACGAAGAGAGGCCTCACGAATCGCTTGGGAACTTGACTCCGGCAGAGTATCTGCCGGAACACTTAAAACAGGAAAACTCTAATTTAGACTGGCACTAAATAAGGGAGGTTTACACAGGTACTGTAAGGCCGCTTATACCGCTATGGGAAAGATGGCAGGGCTTGCACCGACGGAGCTAGAGTTGATTAAGCAGAGCAAGAGTTCGAAGGATAAACGTTTGTCCTCGTCGATTGATGCGGTGCGCATAATTCGCAGTAAGAGAGGCAAGGTTACGAAGGCCGAGTTGCTGGCTATGGAAGCTGGAGGGGTTGGTAGAGGTGAGATCTATGAGCTTGTCATGTTGATAGCTAATAAGGAGATTCCTACCTATATAAATCATATCGCAGGAACAAAGGTGGATATAGAGTTTAATGAAAACGCCGATTGAAAGAAAAATAGCAGATTTAGCTAAAAAAGACCAATAGTTTTATGAAATTGGCAAAAGGTGAAAGGGTGGGAGTTTAGGGGTATTAACATTTAAAGAGACCGCTAAGGCGGAAGGAGCGCAGAGATGAGTATAGAAGAGCAGAGAGAGGCAATATTTGCAAAGGTAGGGGAGAAGTTCGGATTTGTTCCTAATGTTATAAAAGAGATGGCAACTAGCCCGGTCGTAGTAGATGCATATCTGAAAGGTGTTGAGGCTCTAAGTGGGGGCGCATTTACAGCGCAGGAGGTGCAGGTAATAAACCTTGCGGCAGCTACGGCAGAGGAGTGTAATTACTGTAAGGCCGGGCATACTGCGATGGCTAAGATGGCAGGCGTTGAGGCCAGTGAATTAGAGCTGATAAAGGCCGGTAAAGACCCGGTCGATGAAAGGTTAAAGGCACTTGCCTGTGCCACGCGCGTTATTCATGATAAAAGGGGTAAGCTCTCGGCAGATGACCTGAAATGCGCTGAGAGTAAGGGGCTAACCAAGGGTGATCTATACGAGATCGTAGCGATAAGTGCGACCAAGATGATCACAACATATATAAATCATATTGCTGGCACAGAGATAGATAAGGAGTTCACAGACGGCGTGGGCTGCGCAGAGGTTGGAGCAGCTGTAAGCACAGGCTCAGGTTGCTGCGGCTAAAAAGGGTTGGGTGGAAAGATTAGGAGTATCTAAGGGTGACCATTAAGACAAAGGGACTACCGGGCAGATAGTCCCTTTGTCTTGCCCTTATGTTGCAGGTAGCAAAGAGAATCTAAAGTTGGGCTAGATCTAATAATAAGATTGTCGAGGCAGTGTTAATAAAGGACGGGATGGATTATATCTCGATCTGCAGGCCGCTAATACTAGAGCCCGACCTGGTGGGACGCTGGTTCGCTGGTGATACTTGTAAGGCCGGATGTCTGTCGTGTAATAAGTGTTTTGTACTTGGGCTGGAAGAGGGTGGCATCTACTGCGTCTCAAAGAAGCAAGAAACAGCGACGACCACTAACTAAAGAGTAGAGCAGATGTGGGAGCTATGGTAGTAGGATTTAAATTTATAGTTATTAGAGATGCAAAGACGCACAGACCTTTTTGTCTTTAAATAGGTCTGTGCGTTTAAGTATGGAAGCATTCGGTGGTGCATTAATGTTGCGGCATAGTGCAGAGTGTAGTGCCTTCCATGAGTGATCTAAAGAGGATACAGATTAAGAGGTCTTTTAGGCAAGTACTTGTTTGTAAAGAATAAAAAGGCATTTTTTTGCCATCCCCCCCTGACAAAACCAATATTTGAAACAGAATCATCTTTATACACTAAAAACGTTGAGACTAAAGTATGAGTAATTGCTTCTTTATACTTGACAAAATTACCTTGGTATGGGATAAAAGAGACCTCTTTAATCTCCTTTGCCGTGCTGATGTTTTGTTTTGTTGATTATTGTTTGTTTGCGTGGCTTTACGGCAGTGTCTTATTGGAGACTATTATTTAAATATCAAGAGGGGTGGCAAGTTTTTTTGCCGGCCTTTTATATAAGAGGAAGTATGCGGGCGGTGTCTTTAAATGGACTTAAACCCACTTTAGAGGAAAAATAATCTTTCAAACGAATCACTGAAAAACAATTGGAACCTACTATGTGTCGGGGCTTTAGCCGAGGGTAGTAGGGGGAAGCGTAGGTTAAGGCTTGGTTTATCACTGAGAGTTTGGCATTACTAAATAACAGAAGAATTACCAAGAGTCTAAGACAGGTTGATCCCGTCTATGACGGGTAGGACGCTCAAAGGAGGGCTTTTTTATGTCAGAGGAAGTAAAACCTAAATATGATGATGCGATAGTCAAGAAGTTTTGCATCATGGCGGTTGTTTGGGGCATTGTTGGAATGCTGGTCGGTGTTATCGCAGCAGCGCAACTTGCCTTTCCGGCTGCCAATCTGGATCTACCGTTTTTAACGTTCGGCAGGATCCGTCCGCTGCACACAAATGCGGTAATCTTCGCATTTGGCGGATGCGTTCTTTTTGCAGCGATCTATTACTCGGTGCAGAGGACAATGCTTGTGCCTTTATTTAACAAAACAATATCCAATATTACCTTCTGGGGATGGCAGTTGATTATTGTTCTCGCAGCCCTTACTCTTCCGCTGGGTATGACGCAAGGTAAAGAATACGCAGAGCTTGAGTGGCCGATTGATATCATCTTAGCGGTTGTCTGGATACTGCTGGGGGTTAACTTCTTCGGTACTATCAAGAGAAGAAAGGTCAAGCATATTTATGTCGGGAACTGGTTCTTTATGGCCATGATTATTGCCGTGACCTTGTTGCATGTCGTAAACTCACTGGTCATACCTGTCTCATTGACCAAGTCCTATCCGGTCTTTGCGGGTGTGCAGGATGCGATGGTCCAGTGGTGGTATGGTCATAACGCGGTTGGTTTCTTCCTGACCGCCGGGTTCTTGGGGATTATGTATTACTTCCTGCCTAAGCAGGCAAAATTGCCAATCTATAGTTACAGGCTCTCGATTCTGCATTTTTGGACCTTGATATTCCTCTATGTCTGGGCAGGTCCTCATCATCTGCTCTATACGGCATTGCCGGATTGGACGCAGACGTTGGGGATGAGCTTTAGTATTGTCTTGCTTGTGCCGTCATGGGGCGGAATGATAAACGGACTAATGACGCTCAAAGGTGGATGGAACAAGCTTCGGACCGATCCGATCTTGAAGTTTATGATCGTTGCGATTACCTTCTACGGAATGAGTACATTTGAGGGGCCGATGATGGCGATACGTACGGTAAATGCACTCTCTCATTATACGGACTGGACCATAGGGCATGTCCATAGTGGAGCACTTGGCTGGGTCGCTATGATTAGTATTGGCGCACTTTATTATATGATTCCTCGTGTTCTGGATAAGAAGGCCATGTATAGCAAAGGACTTATTAACCTGCATTTTTGGATGTGCACAATCGGCGTTGTTGTTTACGTCATCGCTATGTGGGTCGCGGGTATAACGCAGGGGCTTATGTGGAGAGCTGTTACCGATGATGGCTCGCTTGCCTTTACATTTACCGAGACGGTTGCTGCGATGCATCCTTATTACGTCACAAGGTTAATAGGTGGCTTTATTTTCTTCGCGGGTATGATAGTTATGGCATATAACTTTATCATGACCGCAAAGGTTGGTGAAAGGAGGGCTGCATGAAACATTCAGATATAGAAAAGAAAGGCCTTCTGATGGCCATACTGGTAATCATAGTTATAAGCATCGGCGGTCTTGTCGAGATAACACCGCTCTTTTTCCTTAAGAGCACGATACCTCCGCTGGAGAATGTAAGACCGTATACCCCGCTAGAGTTAGAGGGGCGTGATATCTATATTAAAGAGGGTTGTTATAACTGTCACTCTCAGATGATTAGGCCATTTAGGGCCGAGACACTCAGATATGGCCCGTACTCTAAGCCTGCTGAGTCGCGCTATGACCATCCTTTCCAGTGGGGTTCGAAGAGGACCGGGCCTGATCTGGCTCGGATCGGCGGAAAGTATCCTGACTCATGGCATGTGCAGCATATGAAGGACCCGAGAAGTCTCGTGCCAGAGTCAATTATGCCAAACTATCCGTGGCTGGAAAAGACAGCCCTGGACTATAGCAAAATAGAGACGAAGATGCGTGCTCTGCGAATGGTCGGCGTACCTTATACAGACGAGGAGATCGCAGAAGCAAGAAAAGGGCTGGTTGGTAAGACAGAGCTTGATGCCATGATAGCCTACCTGCAGATGCTAGGCACTGCCGTTACGGAGGACTAGAGATGGAAGAGATACTTGTATATACAAAGAGCGGAGTTCTTATTTATTTTACCGTAGTATTCGCGGCCATAGTGGTCTGGACATTTTCGCGTAAAAATAAAAAGAACTTTGAAGAAGCCAAGAAAATTCCGCTTATTGAAGACTAGGCGAAGGAGGATGTAGTGCCAAAAAAAGTAGAACACTCCGTAGACGGCATTGAAGAGTATGATAACCCTATACCAAAGTGGCTGATGTGGTTGCTATACGCGACTATAATAATAGCAGTTGTATATCTGATAATGTATCCGGGTTTCTGGAGAGGGTTGACCGGCTGGAATCAGCATAAGATGTACGCTGCCGAGATGGCCGCGGCAGAGGTAAAGTACGGTGCCCTTAAAAACGCACCGGTAGATGTAGCAGCACTAATAGGCGATAGCAGTGCGATAGAAAAAGGTAAGGCGATTTATGGTCAGAACTGTGCGGCATGTCACGGAGCCGGCGGTGAGGGCTTTATCGGGCCAAACCTGATTGATAAAGAGTGGTTATATGGTGGTAGTCCTGAGCAGATAGTCAAGGTTATTACCGATGGCACTGATAAGGGTATGCCCAACTGGGGTCCTTCACTTGGCACTAAGAAGATAGCCAATATTACGGCCTTTATTAAAAGCCTTGATCAGGGGCAGTAGGTTTTAATATAATCCGCGATAGCGGTCAGAGCAACCCGGGCCTTTGCCCTGCAAAGGCCCGGACACTCTGGCATCTATGAGGTGAATTTAGCTAACGATGAAGATTAATGAGATAGAGGTTGAGGCTTATGAGTTGGATCATAAGGTCTACGCTAGGAAAGTACGTGGTAAGTTCAGGAATCTACGCTGGGCAGTAGCTGCGATACTGTTGTCTATATACTTTATCGTACCCTGGATAAAGATAGGCGGGCGTCACCCGGTAATGCTGGATATTCCATGGCGCAAATTCTATATTCTCGGTAGTGTCTACTGGCCGCAGGACTTCTTTTATCTGGCCCTGCTCTTGATCGTCTTAACCGGTGTGCTTTTTATATTTACGGCAATAGCAGGTCGGCTCTGGTGCGGTTATGCCTGTCCCCAGAGTGTCATTACAGATATCTTTATCTCGGTCGAGCGTTTTTTTGAGGGTAGTGCACAGAAAAGACAAAAACTCGATGACGGCTCCTGGGGTGCGGTAAAGGTAGAGAAGAAGGTGGCAAAGCATATCGTCTGGCTTGTGATGTCATTTATTATATCCTTTACCTTTGTTGTTTATTTTGTTCCGGCAGATGTGCTGGTGGGAAGGATCTTAACCGCCACTCTGACTCTTGCTAATATATTCTGGCTACTTTCTTTTACGGCCTCGGTCTATTGTTTTTGCGCCCTCTGGCGTGAGCTTATATGCCTTGTCCCGTGTCCGTACGGTCGTTTTCAGAGTGCGCTTGTTGATGCTGACTCACTTGTTATTGGTTATGACGTCGGGCGCGGTGAGCCACGCGGTCATAAGCTGCGCGAAGAGAATAGAGATAGTCATCAAAAAGAACTGGGCGATTGTATTGATTGCTCGCTCTGCGTTCAGGTATGTCCGACTGGAATAGATATTAGAAACGGCCTGCAATGCGAGTGTATTGGGTGCGCGCTTTGTATAGATGCTTGTAATGCGGTTATGTGCAAGATAGGTCGCCCCAAAGGGCTTATAAGATATAGCTCGATGCGGGCACTCTCGGGCGGGGTAACAAAGGTAATAAGACCAAGGGTCGTTGCTTATACGCTTAGTATAGTATTGCTGATAGGTTTTTTTGGTTACGAGCTATATACTCGTGTACCGATGGAGATGCAGGTTCTTAGAGACAGGACCGCACTCTTTATAAAGGGTGAGGGCGGAGTAATCAGGAATGTCTATACCCTGCGAGTTACGAATATGGATATAGATGATCATAAATTTAAGGTAAGTGCCGCAGCCCTTGATGATAATCTAGAGGTCAGGCTCAGTATGGGAGAAAACCCAATAACGGTAAAGAGCGGCGAGGTCTATGAGGGGCTTGTTGTCTTAACGGCAGATAAAGAGATAGATCAGAAGATAAACTATCTAAATTTTATAGTAGAGAGTGTGAGTGATAAAGAGCTGCGCACAATAAGAGACGCAACCTTTGTAATGCCCTAGAATGGCGGGAGGTTTTCTGATGATGACTGAGGTTATGAAAAAAGATATGAAAGAGAAAAAAGGCATTAACTGGCCCATGGCGATAGTCATCTTTTTCTCGGTAGTATTTGTTATGAATGCTTACCTGATATATACGGCCTATACGAATTTTGACGGGCTCGTCGATGATAATTATTATCAGAAAGGTCTTTTCTATGACGCTAATAGAGATGCCGCCAAACAGATTGGGTGGGGCTTTGAGTTGAAGTTTAAAGATACGCTCGCTACCAATAGAGATATCCCATTTGTATTGAAGCTGAGTGAGAAAACAGGCGTACCCCTTACGGGAGCAACCGTCGTGGCGACACTTAGAAGGCTTGCTACCGATAAATATGATGACGTATATCAGCTGACTGAGACTGAGGCAGGTTATACGGGGGTTATGAGTATTCCGATGCGCGGTACGTGGGAGGTCTATGTCGAGGCGGAGAAAGACGGTGCTCGGCTGACAAAGCGTATTAAGTTGAAGATCTAGGGCGGAGAAATATTAGGTGGGAGAAGTATCAAGTGAATGAAACGGCACAGATAGGCGGCGAGCTGGCATCAAACACCCAGAGTCCTCTGGACGATTGTTTTCACTGTGGGCTGGATGCGACAGGCGTCGGTATCAGGGAACGGGTCGGTGCGAAGTTGCGCGAGTTTTGTTGTAATGGCTGCCTGCAGGTCGCAAAGTATATTTATAGCGCAGGGCTTGAGGCCTATTATGATAAGCGCAGTGAGAGTAGACCCGGTGTAGTGCCGCAGGCTCTAGCCGATAAACTCATAATCGATGAGAATGCGGACTTTATCAGGGCCGTCGGTGACGGAAAAGAAGCGACCCTTATAGTAAAGGGGATTCATTGCGCGGCATGCATCTGGTTGATCGAGCATGTTGTTGGTGCTGTAGCGGGTGTAGAGACTGTCAGGGTTAATTTCTCTTCGCATAAGCTATATATCAAGTGGTCGCCGCAAGCGACCACTCTTAAAGTTATTATAGACAAGCTTGGCAGTCTTGGCTACGAGGCAGCACCTTTTACTGATCAGGCACGTGACGAGCTCCTAGAGAAACGCCGCAGTGCGTTGCTTATAAAAATGATAGTCGCGGCCTTTGGTACGGCTGCTACGGTCTTTTTTGCGGACGGCCTTTATGCCGGATTTTTCTGGGGAATAGAGGACGGCTTTAGAGATTTTATGCAGTGGGCGAGTCTGGTCGTGGCCGTGCCGGTTGTTTTGTTTTCTTCATCTATCTTTGTAAAGGGCGCATATGTTGGGCTCAAGCATCGCTCACTTACAATGGATTTGCCTGTAGCACTCGGTGCGATCATAACCCTTATTTATAGTAGTTGGGCGACCTTTGCAGGGAGAGGCGACGTCTACTTTGACTCGGCCTGTATGTTTGTCTTTTTGATTCTGCTTGGCAGGTACTTTGAGGCTGCGGCCAGAAGGAAGGCACTGGCCGAGAGCTCTAACTTGCAGGCACTTGAGGTCAATACCGCGACCCTTATTGCAGGAGGCGAGCGTAAAAGAGTAGCAACCACGACTATTAAGGTAGGGGATATTATAGAGGTCGCCCCGGGTGAGGTGATAGCCCTTGACGGGACTATTATTCAGGGGAGATCTACAATCGATGAATCGATGTTAACCGGAGAGTCACGCCCGCTTGGTAAGGCAGAGGGGGGGCTGGTTTATGGAAATACGATAAATATAGACGGTTCACTTCGTATAGAGGTTCTAAAGATCGGAGCGGATACGGCCTTTTCTTCGATTAAGCGTATGGTAGAGGACGCGCAGCTCGGTAAGGCTCGAATTCAGAGAATTGCTGATAAAGTAGCTTCTTATTTCGTGCCGCTTATTCTGATCATAGCAGCCGGGACCTTTGTATATTGGTCTTTTTATGATCTCTCGAATGCCGTTGTCTACTCGGTAGCTGTTTTGATTATAACTTGTCCTTGTGCTCTGGCTCTTGCCACGCCGTGCGCGATCCTGGCCGGTTGCGGGGCTGCGGCAAAGAAAGGTATCCTTATAAAAGGGGCAGAGGTTCTGGAGAATGCCTGCAAGGCAACGGTAGTTTTGCTGGATAAGACAGGGACGCTCACCCAGGGGAAGATGACGGTTGAGGGTGTTTTTATAGACGTCAGTTCTGATGCCCTTCCGGTAGATCAGGCAGAGGTCCTGCGTATTTCGGCCTCAATGGAGGTTCGTTCAGAGCATCCCATAGGTAAGGCCATAGTGAAAAAAGCCAAGCTAAGGTCAAGTGAGCTCTATAAGAGTTCGGAGTTTAAGGCCATCCCGGGTATGGGTCTTGTTGGCAGTTTACTGGAGACCCCGGAGTTTCTGGCCCTTAGCGGTCAAGATGCTGAGGGCAAGGTTGTTAGCATCTCAGGGGTTACCGAGCTTACTGTTTATATCGGTAATGAAAAGCTTATGAGAGAGAACGGTGTCGTCGTTAGCAGCGATCTATACGACAGGCAGAGAGAGCTAAGTAGCCGTGCCATAAGCTCGGTTTATCTGGCGATTGGCCCCGGCGCAACCTCAGGTAAGAGTCGCGCGGTAGCGGTCATAAGCGTCTCTGATCCGGTAAGGGCCGAGTCTGCTTCCCTGATCAAAGAGCTTGGTTTAATGGGTCTTAAGACAATCATGTTGTCAGGAGATAACAAAGAGACCGCAGAGGCCGTGGCAAGTAGGCTTGGCATATCGCGTGTTATAAGTGAGGTCATGCCGCAGGATAAGGAAGAGGTCGTAAAGAAGTTGAGGGCAGAGGGTGAGGTTGTGGTCATGGTCGGCGATGGTATAAATGACGGGCCAGCTCTGGCGGCAGCTAATGTCGGAATGGCCGTAGGCTCGGGGACGAGTCTTGCTATAGAGAGTGCGGATATAGTACTTTTAAATAGTAATCCGCGTATGGTTGGAGAGGCACTCGCAATATCTCGTTCCGTCTACAGCGGGATCAAGCAAAATTTATGGATATCTTTGTTTTATAATCTCCTCTTTATCCCGCTTGCAGCGATGGGTTTTGTAGTACCTGTCGTGGCTGCGATAGTTATGCCGCTTAGTTCTTTGATAGTCATAGGGAACTCGGTGCGGGCCGCTCGCAAGGGGCTTAGAGTAAAAGATCTAAAGATCTAGAGATAGAGAATGGCTGCTGCGCAAGGTGGCGGCTGCTGAAGTTTACTGGTTGGGGGGGCATATTATGGAGATGCTTTATATAATGATACCGGCTGCGATCCTGCTGGGGCTTGGCGGGCTGGTGGCACTTATCTGGTCGATCAAAAACGGGCAGTTCGAGGATATGGAAGGCCCTAAGTACAGGATATTTTTTGAAGATGATGATTAAACAGGTAGCTTTTAGAGTCGTTCGTCGGGTAGGGATAAAATGGGTGACTTAATAGCGGTATTTTTTATTGGAGTTTTAGGGGTTGTGCACTGCGCGGCGATGTGCGGAGGGCTTATGACGGCCTGCGCGATGAGGTTTGGCGGTAAAGGGATAAAGCCTACTATTGGCTTTTCTTTTATATATAATCTGGCGAGGATATCAACCTACGCGGCCTTTGGCCTGCTGATGGGAGTGCTCGGAAAGGCCCTTATAAAGATAGGTCTCTTAACAGAGTTTCAGACTATGATGCCATTTATAGCCGGAGCTGTTATGGTCCTTATCGGGATTGACTTGCTGGGGCTTATGCCTAAGGGTGCTAAAAAATATACCTCACGTCTTTTCCCAGCGCATCTGCTGGGTCGGGTAAGCAGGGCAGGAGGAAACCGCAAGTATCTGTCGGCGGCTATTATGGGGCTTGTAAACGGGCTTATTCCGTGTGGTATGGTCTATGCCGTTGGTGCAAAGGCCGCTGCAACCGGCGAGCCTCTAAGTGCCGTGCTTATAATGGCGGCTTTTGGTCTGGGTACGTTCTTACCACTTGTCTTTGGTGTAGCACTAGCAAAGGGGCTTGCCGGGGTAAAGACAGCGGGCTTTACCTACGTGACCTCTTTGATAATCATAGTGCTCGGGGTAAAGACTATGTATATGTCCTTTATGGGTATGTAGATGGCATCTTTGCGGGGAAGGAATATAGAGTAGCAAGGGCTGTAGACTGACTGCGGTCCTATTTTGTGATAATTGATTTGGTAAGGTGATCTTGTCTAGTTTGGAATGCTATATATTGGGTGGATATTGAGGTGTGTCCAGTATTGGCTGATCTGCCCTACTTCGTCTATAAACCTGTGAAAGTCTATTGGTTTCTGAATAAAGCTGTTGCATCCGAGCCGGTAAGCCATATTAATACCCTCTTCCATATCAGAGGAGGTAAGGACTACTACCGGGAGATGACGGGTTCTCTTTGCCTCTCTTAGTTTTTCAAGGACATTTAAGCCGCTGATCTTTGGTAGTTGGAGGTCTAGTAATACTACCGCAGGCAACGGGTTCGCCCAGGCCGTGTCTCCGAGCAGATAAGCTAATGCATCTTCCCCGTCTCGCATGACAGTGACCGTGCTATCAAAGTTGTTCTTTCTGATTGCACGCAGCGTCAAGGCCTCGTCATCATTATTGTCCTCTACCAGTAAAATCGTTTTTTCCTTTATAAATGAGTCCATAGTTACCTGATCTATGCTTGCAGGTTAAGTTAATAGTTTCAGTTACAGCAAGACTAAAAGGTGTATAAACAATATTTATAGAGATTTGCAGGCAATTATAAGTTAACATAAATTTTATTTTTTGTCAAACATAACACTGCCTTTTGGCGTATTGTATCTTTGAAGTCCTATCGTTTGATGAAATATTTGCGCATTCTAAAAATTGGTATATACTCTTGAAAAGGGAAAGATCAGCAACAAGACCTTTTTGCCATATCCTGCAAAAAGGGCAAAGAATTAGAATATTCACGCCGAAATTCGCATCCATTCATCCCCTAAAAAAGACATCATGAAAAATAAAATGAAGTAGACCGACCTGTCGGGTTTATTTTAAGAAAAAAGCGTAAGGCCGCTTTAATGTTGAACAATTGCGTTTGCATGCGGCCACCTTTGCCTAAAAAAATTGGGATAGCTGCGTACTACGACTTGGAGGTTAATGAAGAGATATGGGAGAGTTAAAGATTTTTTTGGTAGATGATCATCCTTTGCTAAGAAAAGGGCTTCGCGTGCTTTTAGAGAACAGGGGTTTTGTTGTAGCAGGTGAGGCAGACAATGGTTTGGAGGCTCTGGAGCGGTTACGTGATATAGAGGTTGATCTGGTCCTGATGGATATATCAATGCCGTTAATAGATGGGATCGAGACGACAAGGCGGCTGAAAGCAGAGAGTGCCGAGGTGCGTGTCTTGATATTTACAGGACATACTGGCTTACAATATGCGGTAGAGGCTTTTAAGGCCGGAGCAATGGGGTATGTAGTTAAGGATTCTAATCCTGATGAAGTGATAATTGCAATTGAAAAAGTAATGAAGGGGCAGCAATATACAAGCCCTGCAGTGGCAGAGGATATGCTTGGTGACTTCGTGGCTATGGTCAGGAGAGAGCCGGGCAAAGAAAGGCGAGACTCTCTTAGTGCTCGTGAGAAGGAGGTCTTGACCCATATAGCAGAGGGCGATACCAATAAGGAGATCGCGGGAAAACTATTTATATCTGTCTCAACGGTCAAGACGCACAGGGTAAATATAATGAAGAAGCTTAAGATAAAAGATACCGCAGGGCTTGTAAAGACGGCGATTCGCAGGGGGTTGGCAAGGGTTGATTGCTAGGGATGGGTCTAGGGCGAAGGGTGTTTGTGTTGATGATTTTTATGGGCCAGGAGACTAAAGGTTTCTAGGCGTTTGAGAGAAGGAAAATACATATAATTACCGATTGGCATGTAACCAGAAAACTCCGAAAAGAAACTATGGGTAGAGGGTATGCAACCGCATTAGGGGCAAGGTTGTTCTTATATTGAAGTTAAACAGATAAAGAACAGAGGAGGAGGCGGAATGGCGATTAAGTTTGAAAAGAAAGGAAGGGGCAGTAAGAAAGAGGTCTGTATTGTTATTGAAGGGAGTGTGGGGATTGAGGATGCCCTGGAGTTTCATATACGTCTGAAGGAATGTCTCGAGAAGACAAATATACTGACCATTGACCTTTCTGGAATAGACAGTGTTGATACATCAATTATACAGCTCATATTAGTTAGTAAAATTTGGGTCTGCGGTCGCGGAGGGAGTTTTAATATGGTAAATCCTTCGGTTGAGTTAATGAAGATGCTTAGCATGACCGGGCTTGAAGATGAACTTGGAGCGGCATAAAAAGCCAACATATTGATATCAGAGCTGCATACATAAGGGTGGAGAGATGGTGAAAAAAGTAACTGGAACAACAGTAGAGACGATAAAAACTAATGAGTCAGATGACATAACTACTACCGGTGAGCAGGCATTGTCGAGTCCTAAAAAGTTTTTAAGCCTAGAGGTTCTTGCAGGTTCACTCTCTGGTTTTGGGCTCGGTGCCGCAGCCTTTATAGTTGTGTTTGGCGTTATAGGGTTTCTGAGCGGAGTCTCAGGCTTGGGGCTTGTCGGCGCTGTTGTGGCTTATCTTATCGGTGCAGGCATTGTCACAGCAGTAGTTACGCACAAATATGAGGCGAAAGTTCAAGCTGCTAAAGATGCTTTGGCAGAGTGTGAGGCTGGCTCAGCACATGAGAAGGTTCTCTTGAATTCGGTTAGCGAAGGGTGCTTACAGCTGATACCCGTCTTAAACGGGCAACTGGTAGCGGTGATGGATCAGACTGAGGACGCTGCTATTGAGATCGGAGGCAGGTTTCAGGGTATAGCACTGAAGGCGGGACGCCAGGCTGAGATGGCCTCGGCTACGATGGGCGGAGAGCCAGGTACAAGTGGTGAGAGTATAGAGGGCCTGCTTGAAAGAACCAGCGAAAATCTCTCGGGCATGGCGGATGTAGTAGATAATGCGACGCAGTCTTCGTTTAAAGCAGTTGAAGAGATGGATGATATTACCGCAAAGGTACAGGTGATTAAAGAGATCTTAGAAGATATTGACTTTATAGCGAGCCAGACCAATCTGCTGGCACTAAATGCATCAGTTGAGGCAGCCAGAGCAGGAGAGGCGGGCAGGGGTTTCTCGGTCGTAGCCGAAGAGGTCTCGAAGCTGTCAGATAGATCGAATCAAGCAAGTGAAAGGATTCGGGGGATGGTCAAGGATATAGAGACGTGTGTTGATGGTGCGGCGGTCAGGCTTAAAGGTATGGCGACACAGAATGCCGAGAGCGCAAAAGAATCAAAAAAAGGCATTGATACCTTGCTTTCATCGCTTATGAGTACACACGGAAGGATCAAGAGTTCGGTAGATGAATTGGCTGTCAGCAGTCATGATATAGCAAGTGATATTTCTTCGATAGTAACGACTTTGCAGTTCCAGGACGCCACACGACAAAGAATAGAACATGTTATTGAGCCGCTAACAAGGCTTGAGGCCGATATGTTGAAGATAGCACGTGGTCGCGGTGATAGCGAGTCTAATGAGGAACTAGAGGTAAGTGTAAGAGATATAGGCGGGCTTGCAAAGATATATACGATGGAGAGCGAGAGGAAGATGCTCAATCGTTCATCTGGTGGTGAGCTTGGCAGTGAGAGTGAAGACGAGTTGGAAGAAGAAGGTCCGGTAGAGAATATAGTTCTTTTTTGATCGGCGGGGATAATGCTCGGCTTTTGCGGGTAACCGAAGGAGGTTTCAATGGGTAAGACAGTCTTGATAGTAGATGATGCACCGACAATTAGGCAGATGGTTGGCTTTGCCCTTAAAGGTAATGGTAATTATGATGTGGTAGAGGCGGGGGATGGTTCAGAGGCACTGGAGAAGCTTAAGGGAGGGTTAAAACCCAGCCTGGTGATAACAGATCTTAATATGCCTAAGATGGACGGAATAACGATGATTAAAAATATACGTAAAATGCCGGCGCATAAATTTACGCCGATATTAATGCTTACCACTGAATCTTTGGGTAGTAAGAAGAAGGAAGGGCAGGCCGCCGGTGCGACCGGCTGGATTGTAAAGCCTTTTAAGCCTGAAGAGCTTGTGCAGGTTGTGGGCAAGGTTATCAAGTAAAGCTTTGATTATTGATTTGGTTGATTAAGCAAAGGAGGACGGCGTGGCGGAAGATAATGCAATTTTAGATATGGAAAAACTCAAGGAGACTTTCTTTATTGAGTGTGCAGAACATGTAGCTACGATGGAATCGTCGATACTTGAGATGGAGGATCACCCTGATGACGAAGAGCTTATGGGAGGGCTCTTTAGGGCGGCGCATTCGCTAAAAGGTAATAGCGGGTGTCTAGGATATATGGATATCAATGGCTTTACTCATGTGTTGGAGACGGTCCTAGAAAAGGTAAAGATGGGAACGCTTAAGTGGAGTGAGACGCTGACTTCTGTGATGCTTGACTCTGTGGATGCGACCAAGCTGCTTATCGAGGCGGCAAAAGAAGAAAGAGATTGTGAGGGAGATGTCGAGAGCACTAAAGTGCGGTTGTTGGCTCTTACTGATGAGAAGCCTGTGTGTGTAAGTGTTGCAAAGGAAGAGGGTTCAAAGCAAAGCGAGGGAGGTAAGTGCGGCTCATTAGAGATACACTTCTCGCCTGACCCTGAGATACTGAAGCGCGGTATGGACCCGATAAATAAAATAATACTGGAGATCTGGGAAAGCTGCGAGGTGCTCTCGGTCTCTGTCGATACGACGCATTTACCTACGCTTGATAACATGCAGCCAGAGACCTGTTACCTGACCTGGAACGTGGTTGTCTCTGGCAGTGTTGGCAGGAGTGTTGTCGAGGACATATTCGAATTTGTGATGGATGATAGCAAGATAGAGATTACCGAGCTAGGCGGTGGCGATAGTGATGAGAGTGAAAGCGGGCTACGGGTAGTTGATGCGGAAGAGGATATAGTTGAGGAAGTTACCCCGGGCAAAACCACTACTAATGTCGGTAAAAAGACAAAGTCACAGGCAAAGAGCTCAAAGATGGGAGAGGCTACGATCAGAGTAGATACGGATAAGGTAGATGCGCTGGTTAACCTTATCGGAGAACTTCTTATAACGCAGGCAATGATTAGCCAGTTGACCAAAGATCAGCTTGGTGAGAAGGCAGCACCCCTGCAGAGAGCAGCCGTACAGCTGGAGCGAAATACCATAGAGATGCAGGAGCGTGTGATGTCTATCAGGATGCTGCCGATAGGTAGTATCTTTGCCCGCTTCAGACGACTGGTAAGAGATTTGGCCGTGGCAAAAGGTAAGAAAATAAAGCTCGATATCTCAGGTGAAGAAACCGAGCTGGATAAGACCGTAATAGAAAAACTGGCTGATCCGTTAACGCATCTCTTAAGAAACTCGGTTGATCACGGCATTGAAAACCCGCAGGAAAGGCTTGAGGCGGGTAAAGAGGAAGAAGGGATTATAAAGCTTAATGCCTACCATGAAGGTGGCGAGGTGGTAATTAGCGTCAGTGATGACGGAGCTGGACTGAATAAGAAGAAAATAATTGCGAAAGCAGTTGAAAAAGGAGTATTGGCATCGCCTGCGGAGGTAAGTGATGAGGACGCAAATGCCCTGATCTTTGCAGCCGGTTTTTCGACCGCCGATGTGATCTCGGATGTCTCGGGGCGTGGCGTGGGTATGGATGTCGTCAAGAGCAATATAGAAGAGATGGGCGGCTCTGTGGGTATAGAGAGTTACTACGGTGAGGGCACAAAGTTCTCGCTTAGGTTGCCATTGACGCTTGCGATAATCCAGGGGCTTATTGTAGGGATTGGGCAGGAGAAGTTTATTATTCCTATAACCATGGTGCTTGAGTCAAAAAGACCGACTCAGGAAGAGGTAAAGACGGTAGAGGGGACAGGCGAGGTGATGAGCTTCAGGGGTCATTACGTGCCGATTATCCGGCTCTATAAACTCTTTAAGATAAATCCGGTAGAGACTGATCCCTGGAATGCTATTGTTGTTGCTATCTCGGTAGAAGGCAAGAACTACGGCCTGCTGGTAGATGAACTTGTTGGGGAGCAACAGGTTGTTATCAAAGGGCTCGGTGCCTTGCACGGTATCGGTGGCATCGCTGGGGCGACTATCCTTGGAGATGGCCGTGTGGCACTTATTCTGGACGGCGGTGGTGTGGTAAAGAAGGCATACTCAGCAAAATGAATTGGTAGGCAGGGTTTTTAATATAGAGCGTCAGGATAAAGAAGATAATATTAAAACGGAGGATATGGTCATGGCAGAGGCGCAGGATAATATAACTGTAGGCGGTAGTGGGTGTCAGTTTGTAACCTTCTGCCTGGGTGTAGAGGAATATGGGGTGGATATCCTTAAGGTTCAGGAGATCATCGGGATAACCCCTGTGACAAAGGTCCCGTATCTACCTGATTTTATAAAGGGGGTTATAAATCTGCGCGGAATCGTTGTGCCTATAGTTGATCTCAGGCTCAGGTTTCTCCTGCCGGTCGCCGAGTATACCGACCGTACATGTGTTGTCATTATAAAGGTAGTTGAACGGGTTGTAGGGATGGTAGTAGATTCCGTAAGCGAGGTGATGGAGATCGCAGAGGCGATGATAGATGCGGCACCATCATTTGGTCACGGAGTAAGGACTGATTTTATAGAAGGGATGGGTAAGGTAGATGAAAGGCTTATCTTGCTCTTAAATATTGAGAAGCTCTTTACCGAGGGTGAGATGCAGGAGATAAATACAGTTTCGAGTACGGATGTAGAGGCTGCGGGGATAGCAGAGACAAGTGGTAAAGCTCAGGAGCAGGCAGTAGAGGCAGAGGGATGTACAGATAGCGGGGATAACGAACTGCAGAGCCAGGATGCGGTCTAATAAATAGAGCCAGGGGGTGATGGTCATGTTTGAAAAATTCTTTAATAGTGGTACGAAGGAAGATAGTTCAGATTTGGAAATATTTCGTGAGGAAAAACATAAATATGAGTGCATGCTAAATGCATGTACGGAAAATGTATTTGTCTGTGATGCTACAAAAGAAAACACACTTTATTGGATGAATGAAACGGCAAAGCAAAGTCTGCAGGATATGAAGGCAAATCTTAGAAGTGAAATGGGTGTTGATGCCGATGCGATTATGGGCGGCAGTATACACAGGTATCATAAAGACCCTGATGCTATACGAAATATATTAAGAGATATGGGTGCAAGCGATAAGACGCATAAGATGGATATCCCCCTTGGCAGATATATATTACAGACTCAGGTCAGACCTCTTAAGTCAACGAGCGGCGAGCTTGTAGGGTTTGTGGCTTGCTGGAAGGACGTAAGTGCTGAGCGAAGGCTTAAAGAGAAGGCTAGAAATGAAGAAAAGGCCGTAACACGTATTAGCTCTGCTGTTGAGGAGCTTACGGTCTCGGTTCATCATAACGCGGATAATGCCAAGGCCGCAAATGACCTTTCCGGCGAGGCGCGTGATATTGCGGAGAATGGTGGAAGTGTCGCTGAAGAGTTGGTCGAAGCGATGACCGAGATTAGCAAGAGTAGTAGGAAGATATCCGATATTACTACGGTTATAGACGAGATAGCCTTTCAGACCAATCTGCTCTCGCTCAATGCCGCAATTGAGGCGGCGCGAGCCGGAGAGCTCGGCAGAGGTTTTGCAGTAGTCGCCTCTGAGGTAAGAAACCTAGCTCATAGAAGTTCGACTGCGGCTAAAGAGATAACGGATCTTATAAAGGATAGCGTAGAGAAAGCCGCCAAGGGTGACAAGATGGCGGTAAAGACAGGCAAGACGCTTGGCGATATCGTAGGGAGTGTAAAGAAGGTCGCAGACCTTATAAGTGAGATATCAGCTGCCTCCAGCGAGCAGGCACGTGGCATCGATGAGGTCAATAAATCTATATTACAACTGACCGATACGATAGACGGTTCAGATGGTAGTAGCCACTCACCTTCTGCTCATCCTCATGCTAGGCGGGCCGCCGGTGGGGGAAGTGCAGGTAATCTTGCTATTGCTAGCCCCAGTTCAGATGAAGAAGGGTTCGTGGAGATCTAGGGTAAAATCTAGAGCGGGTAATTAAGATAAATAACATTTATATAATATGAAGGTGGGGGTAGTGACGATGAAGTTCGGGATAAAATTAAAGTTGGGGGTGATTATGGGGAGCTTCGTGGTGCTTATCTTGGCGACTATCGCGGCTACCTTTTTGACGGTCAGTTCTCAAAAAAGTGATGGTACTGTTATGAATATGGCAGGTAGGCAAAGGATGCTTAGCCAGAAGATGAGCAAAGAGGTTATGGCGCTTTTGCAGGGTAAGGCAGAGGCGCAAGAGGTGCTTGCAACGGCAGCACTCTTTGATAAGAGTCTTACGGTACTTATATCAGGCGATGAAGAGCTTGGGATTCCAAGGACAAAAAACCCTGAGATCCAGACGCAACTCGGTAAGGTCAAGGGGATGTGGAAGGGGTTTGAAGCGCAGTTGATCGGGCTTGTTGATCACGCCGATAAGAGGGTCGAGCATTATGCGTATGTATCCGGGAAAAATGAAGAACTCTTGAGAGAGATGAATAAGGCCGTAGGCTTAATAGATAAGGCAGGACTTAGTGCGCATACGTTAAATATGGCAGGCAAGCAAGGAATGCTTAGCCAGAAGATGACTAAAGAGGTTATGGCGCTTGACAATGGTGTTGGCAGTGAAAAGAAGACGCTTGCTACTGTAATGCTCTTTGGTAAGACACTTAACGGCCTGCTCAGAGGAGACAAAGATCTGGGGCTTACGGCACTTAAAAAATCTGCGATAGTAGGCCAGCTTCAAAGGGTAGAAGGACTCTGGAAACCCTTTAAAAAGAATTTAGAGGGACTAATCGAGAAGATCAATTCGATTGAAAAAAACAGGAGTTATATTCTCTCCAATAATGTGCCGCTCTTGAAAGAGATGAACAAGGGGGTCGGCATGTTTGAGGCCGTGAGTGCCGGTAAGGTCGCAAACCTTAAGAAGATGCAGGTAGGTTTTCTTTCAGCGACAATCGTTGTCTTTATTATTGCGTGGATAGTGCTAGGGAGAATCATAATAAAGCCAATTCAGGACGTTGTCTTGCTCGCCGGAAATATCGCTGATGGAGATCTGACTAAGAATGATATTGCTGTAAGGTCAAATGACGAGGTCGGCAAGCTGGCAGAGACCATGAATACGATGAAAGGTAACCTGAACGATATGATGCAGAAGATACGAAGCGGATCGACGCGGGTAAGTAGTTCTTCTGACGAGCTGGCCGATGCCAATGCGGATTTCTCGCAACGTATAACCGAGCAATCGGGTTCGATTGAAGAGACGGCTGCGACTATAGAGGAGATCTCGGCCGGTGTAAATCAGAATGCCGATACCTGTAAAGAAACCAATAAGATCGCTACGGATTGCCGTAATAAGGCAGAAGAGGGTGGCACGGTCATGCACAGTATGATGACATCAATAGAGGATATTAACAGCAGCAGTAAAAAGATAGCGGACATAATCAATGTGATTGAAGAGATTGCGTTTCAGACCAATCTTTTGGCCCTTAACGCAGCGGTCGAGGCCGCAAGAGCCGGAGAGCAGGGCAAGGGTTTCGCCGTTGTCGCTGTAGAGGTCAGAAACCTGGCGCATCGTAGCTCAAAGGCTGCAAAGGAGATTACAGGGCTTATCAAAGAAAATCTTGAGAAGGCTCAGGGCGGCACGCAGTACGCGCAGATGACCAAGGCCAATCTGGAAGAGATAATCGATAGTGTTAAGAAGGTAAGCGATCAGGTCGCCGAGATAAGTGCCGCTTCAAGCGAGCAGGCCGTAGGGGTTGAGCAGGTCAATAAGGCCATCAGCCAGCTGGATCAGGTGACCCAGCAGAACGCCTCGATGCTAGAGCAGTCTACGGCAACTGGTGAGCAGATGAATGCGGAGTCGAGCAAGCTGCTTCAGTTGGTCGGGCAATTTAAGTTGCGCTCTGGCAGCAGCAGTGTATCGGTAAATGGTAAGAAAAAAGCTTCGCAAAATGTAACACACATCAAGAAAGGTGAGTCAGATGGTGCTGCGGCTTGGGTTGACGAGGCATCAAAGAAAGCAGTCTAAGAGGAGTAAACTGCGGGGAGGGGGAAGGTTTTGCCGATAAAAATGACAGATGAAGAGTTTACTACCTTTCAGAAACTTATATATGACGAGACGGGAATAAGCCTGGCAAATGGCAAGAAAGACCTTTTAATATCCCGGCTGGCGAGAAGGTTTATAGATCTGAATGTAGGTAGTTTTTCAGAGTACTACAAAGTAGTAAGAAACGACCATAAGGAATTTATGGAACTCGTAGATAGAGTTAGTACTCATATGACCGAGTTTTTTCGTGAGCAGCCGCACTTTGACTTCTTCGAGAGTCGTTTTGTTAAGGAGATGGAAAAAAATTCTCTTAAAACAGGTCGGCGAAAGATAACGGTATGGAGCGTGGCTTGTTCAAGTGGTGAAGAGCCTTACTCGATAGCTATGTCGATACTTGAGACGCTGGCGGTCCCGGTTAATTGGGAGATAAAGATACTGGCAAGCGATATATCAAATGGCGTCTTAGAGCAGGCAAAAAACGGGCTGTATACGGGTGATAGAATGAAGGATATTCCCAAGTATCTCTGGAACAAGTACTTTCTTAAGGGGACCGGAGAGAATGCCGGTAACTATAAGGTCAAGGATTTTATGAGGGATATTATGATCTTCAGGCGTTTCAATCTCCTTGATAGCCAGTGGCCGATTAGAGGCGGCTTTGATGCAATATTTTGCAGGAACGTCCTTATATACTTTGATAAAGAGATGCAGGCCGATGTTGTGAGGAAACTATGCGGGTACTTGCGCGATGGCGGTTACCTATTTCTTGGGCACTCCGAGACATTTGTCGGCGGGGCTACCGGGTATCCGACGGTAATTCCGAGTGTCTTTAAAAAGCCCGAGTCAGAGTAGTGCATAGTTATTATAGAGATGCCTGTAATATAACTTAATAAAACCTTTAAACAGAAGATACTTCTTAGGGGGGCATGTGAAGAAGATAAAGGTCATGATAATCGATGATTCAGCTGTTGTAAGGACTCTTCTTACAGAGTTGCTTTCTAAAGATAGTGAAATAGAGGTGGTTGGCGTTGCGGTAGACCCGATATCCGCTAAAAGTAAGATATCGAGCCTTAACCCTGACGTGCTTACCCTGGACGTTGAGATGCCTAGGATGGACGGGCTTAGTTTTTTAGAGGAATTAATGCAGAATCATCCGATGCCGGTCGTCATGGTCAGCTCTCTGACCGATAGAGGAGGTGAGACGACCCTTAGGGCTCTTGAACTCGGGGCTGTAGATTTTGTAACAAAGCCGAAGGTCGATCTTACGGCGAAGTTGCCGGGGATAATCTATGATATCACAAGTAAGATAAAGGCCGCGGCGGGGGCATCGGTAAGGCCGAGAAATGCCGCAAGAATACCGGCCAAGAAGCTTAGCACAGATGTCATGCTGAAGAGAGCCAGCGGCTCGGCAATGATACGTACTACGGATAAAGTTATCGCAATAGGGTCGTCTACCGGAGGGACAGAGGCGGTAAAGGATATCCTGGAGGTTATGCCGCCTGACGCACCGGGGATAGTAATAGTGCAGCATATGCCGGAGCGATTCACGCGACTCTTTGCTGATAGGTTGGATCAGAGCTGTGCAATCGATGTGCGAGAGGCCAAGGATGGAGACAGGGTTATTCCAGGGCACGCGTTGATAGCTCCGGGCAGTGATCATATGCTTTTGAAGAGGAGTGGTGCTGATTATTACGTAGAGGTAAAGGGCGGGCCGCTGGTAAACAGGCACAGGCCGGCCGTGGATGTGCTTTTCAGGAGTGCTGCGAAGTATGGTGGCAAGAATGTAATCGGTGTGATACTGACCGGTATGGGCGATGACGGTGCGCGTGGGCTTAGAGAAATGAAGGATGTCGGTGCCTATACTATCGCACAAGATGAAAAGAGTTGTGTTGTATTTGGAATGCCCAAGGAAGCAATAGGGCGCGGTGGTGTCTGCAGTATATTGCCGCTGGATGATATCTGCGAAGATGTTCTTATGGCGTGCCGAGAAGGTTCGGCGCGGCAAGCACGGAGTATTATATGACTAGTATAAGTCGCGATCCTACCTTAACTTGATCCTACCTTAAAGGCCCGCCCCAAAAAAACACGAGGGTAAGTGCATAGCACTTACCCTCGTGTCTTATCTTTTTATATTAGAGTTGTAGCAAATGCAAACTAAAGCTTTTTAGCCCATTTCAAAGTCAACCTTTCTTTCCTTTAAGAAAGCCGTGATAACCTCGGTATGAACGGCCCAGCTGACGCTTAGGAACTGAGGAATCTGCATGGTCTCTTTTCCTATCGTCGTGCTTGCGTTGGTGTCAAGCGGGAGATGATGGGTCTTGCTGTGCATGCCCCATATGCGCCCTTCTGCGTCAAAGACCGGGCATCCGTTCTGCCCTCTGAGCGCGGGGGTAGAGGTCTCTATAAACTTAATCGGGATCTTGCGATCTTCCTTTGTGCGAAAGACGATATCTCTGGTGTATATGCCGTCCAGCGGACTGGTAACCAGGTTTTTAAAGTCCAGACTGAAGTTGTTTTTCTTTTCGTCATATTTGGTCGTCAGCTCTGTATAGGAAAAACCAACCTTACAAAGCTGGGTTCCTGACGGAAGATCTTTAGAAGGATCTTTAAAGACCGGGTAGTTTGTAACGGTGCTTGGGTCAAACGGGTCGAGCCTGCCAAGCAGGAGATCGGCCTCCGGGATGACATCGAGATCGACGATCTTTTGACCATCGGTGCCAGGCCATATTGAAGAGGCCGTAATCCAGTTTGGATCGGGTACGAGCTTTTCCAGTTCTTTTTTGGCCGTCGGTGTATTCATCGACTCAAAGTTTTTTCTGTTGTTGGCCATTGTCTCTTTTTCCTGACGATGCTTTTTTAAGAGAGGTATTACCTCAAATTTATGGGTAGCACCGAGGAACCAGCCCTCTTTATTTATGATGATGATGGTGGCACCTTCTGCCGTGATCTCGCCATTTTCCATACGTTTGCATATAATCGTAGGTTTGATGAAACCCTCTATCTTCTTAATTGCTTCCGAGAACATAAGAAAACTCCTCCTTAATGGTCTATAACTTATAGTGGTAAATAGAAACCTTAATAAATACAGGCGGAAAAGTCAATTTATTAGTTTTTTTCTCTGTAAAATCAGGTAGTTACAGCTGGCCTTTAGAAGAGCTTGGGGCAGTGTTTTAATTTTTCGGCAAGATGCTTGCTTGACAATTCGTGGCTATAACTGGTACTCTAAGTCCTTGGTTTTTTAGAGAATATGGGGTTGCTATGGCCCGAGAGAAAGACTTGTTTTTTATGAAAAAGGCGATGGCGCAGGCAGCTAGGGCAGAGGCTTTGGGTGAGGTCCCTGTCGGTGTTGTTATCGTGCGAGACGGGCTTATAGTCGCTCGCGCATTTAACAGAAAAGAGACTGCACACGACCCGACCGCTCATGCCGAGATAATTGCCATTAGGAGGGCCGCCAGAAAGCTTGGTGCTTGGCGTCTGGACAGTTGCCAGTTATATGTTACCTTGGAGCCGTGCGTGATGTGCATGGGTGGGCTTATTCAGGCTAGAATCGGTAGGCTTATATACGGAGCAACAGATGCGAAGGCCGGTGCTTGCGGTTCACTCTATGACCTGTCGAGTGATAACCGTCTTAATTATCGTTTTTCAGTGACCAGTGGCGTTATGCAGCAAGAGGCCAGCGAGCAGTTAAGGGTTTTTTTTAGGGCACTAAGAAAGAAAAATAAATAGGTTTTTTTGATATTAACAGGGGGAAGTAAGTTATGCAGATTGAGGTCAAGGATCATATATTCCGTGAGTATGATATTAGGGGCAAGTTTACTGTAGATATTACTCAGGATACAGCCGAGCTGTTGGCAAAGGCCTTTTGTTATTATCTGGGAAAAAAGACAGGGAAGACGAATTTTAAGGTGAGCGTTGGTATGGATGCCCGTCTGAGTTCAGAGACGCTAAGAAACGGTCTGGTCTTGGGGCTTATGTCGGGCGGCGCAAGTGTCATTGATATAGGGCTGTGCCCGACCCCGCTCCAGTACTTCTCTCTATTTACCGATGAACTGGACGGCGGCATTATGATAACGGGTAGCCATAATCCGGCCGAGTATAATGGCTTTAAGATAAGTGTTTGTCAGGATACGATACACGGGGAAGAGATACAGATACTAAAGAAGATAATGCAGGAATTCTCTGCTAGAGGTTCAACTATAGTCGCTAAGATAAAGGGTACTCTGCGAAATGTTAATCTCGTTCAGCAATATACGGATACTATACTCAAGAACTTTGAGGGAACGCTCCCTGCGACAGACCTTAAGAGACCGATAAAGGTAGTGATAGATGCCGGCAATGGTACGGGTGGGCTCGTTGCCCCCGATCTCTTGCGTAAGCTTGGTTGCGAGGTAGTCGAGCTCTTCTGCAAGCCAGATGGAAACTTCCCGAATCATCATCCTGATCCAACGGTAGAGGAGAACCTAGATGCCCTCAAAGCAGAGGTCGCCGAGCATGGTGCTGACTTTGGTGTGGGCTATGACGGAGACTCCGATAGAATCGGGATGGTCGATGAGAACGGTAAGGTTATCTGGGGCGACCAGCTGATGGTGATCTTTGCCAGAGCCATTCTGGAGAAAACCCCGGGTGAGACGATAGTCGGTGAGGTCAAATGCTCGCAGACTATGTATGATGAGATCAAGAAGAGCGGTGGTAAAGGTGTGATGTGGAAGACCGGCCATTCTCTGATAAAGGCCCGTATGAAGGAACTTAACGCCGCTATGGCCGGCGAGATGAGCGGTCATATCTTCTTTGCCGATAGGTACTTTGGCTTTGATGATGCGATATACGCGACCTGCCGCTTGGTCGAGATTTTAGCGCAGAAGAGGGCGGAGAATCCGGACTATGCATTCTCAAGTCTTCTGGACGGGATGGAAGAGACCGTGACTACCCCGGAGATAAGGGTAGAGTGCCCGGAGCAGGAGAAGTTTGAGATAATAGAATCACTTAAGAAGGTAATTAAAGAGGGTGTGCCCGGCCCTGCCATAAAGGAGCTTATTGATATCGATGGCGTTCGTGTCGTCTTTGAGCATGGATGGGCGCTGGTTCGTGCCAGCAATACGCAGCCTGTCTTGGTTATGCGTTTTGAGGCGATAGATGACTCGCTCTTGGAAGACTACAAGGGCTTTATGAGGGCTGCTATGGGGCGTGCCTGGCCAGGCGGCACTATTCAGGTCTAATAACAAATATTATAGATTAACCTCAAGGCCTACTCGGTACTTATACCGAGTAGGCCTTTTTTGTTTTTTTTATAAAATCACATAGGCTTCGTGATACGTCTGTGGATAGGTTTTGCACAGCCCTGCACTCATTTTTTGTTTGCAAATCGAGGTTAGGTTCTACTAGTTTTAAGTAATGCAGCACTTGAGAATTTATCATTTAATAAATATATTGATAAAATTTCAACGAAAGAGGTCGGTTGAAAATATTGTCTTTTATCGTTTAGGGTTTGATTGTTCGGGCTGAGTTGTTCTCTAGTTACGGGGCAGTGCCGAGGCTAAAAGCAGACGGTGGTAGTTCTGGGTTGGGTTGCAGGGTGTAGTAATTAATGGTTAGCAGGTCGCCTTTGCCATCAAGGACAAAGCTGAATGGAACGCGAAGGCCATCAACGATACGGTAGTCTCCGATGGTTATCTTGACTGGTTTTATCTGTTCTGGATTCGGGCGATTTTTTGTGGTCGCTAAGAGGGCGGTCGTTTCAGGGTTTGCAATAATACGTGTTAGTCTGCCGTAACCATCCAGAGAGCTCTGGCGCTCTGCAGAGTCCCTGAAGGCGAGCTCTCCTTTGCCAAGCAGTATCGGGACAAGGTTTCGGGGTGTTAATAGCCCTGATAACTCCGGCTCATTCCAAGTGCATTCTTTAATAACCCCTTTTTTATATACCTTGCAATCATTACTGTCGCCTGCCACCACAGTCAGTATCTGCCCCATTATCCCGTAGATCTCGACCCTTATTAGATCAGGGCTCTTGATGGTCAGGGAGGCGCGACCCTTCAGTCCCGTTTGCTTAGAACTGAAGCGTAGCATCGCGGTTAGCGAGTCGGGGCTCTCAATCTCTGACGCTGCGGGGATGACTTCTTGCGGGTACGGGTCTGCATTGCGAGTGTTTTTTATAGAACATCCGGTAAGGGTAAGCAGTACTAGGGTTGTACTGAGCAGAAAAAGGGTGCCTAGCTTACTTGCTGGCCTTGATATCTTTTTTAATCCTTTCAAGCTTTATCTTCAGGTCCTTATTGTCGGGTGAGAGCTCGCATGCTCGTTCGTATGTTTTGATGGCTTTCTTTTTGTTATCTGCCTTTAGGTAAGCATCGCCGAGGTGCTCGGCGATTACGCCGTCATTTGGCAGAAGCTCAACAGCACGTTGCAGGGTAGAGATTGCCTTTTTAAGATCTCCTTTTTTAAAGTAGACCCAGCCAAGGCTATCTATAATATGGCCGCTTTCTGGCTTGATAACAAGGGCTCTTTTAATATACTCTTCGGCCTCGTCAAGATCTACTGATCTTTCAGCCAGTGTATAGCCTATATAATTAAGGGCATTTGCATGGTCAGGGTTCATCTCGATGAGTTTCTTCATCTTTGCAATGCTCTTTTTCCAGTCACCGTTTTCGTCGTAGAGGACACCCATCATAAAGAGTAGGTCTTCATTTAGGGGCTCTAGATCTAGGGCTGCCTCTATGGTATTTACTGCTTCTTTTGTTTTGCCTGCCCCGCGGTAGATAGAGGCGAGAAGCCTGTAGAGCTCTGCGTTGCCGCTTTTAAGTTCTATTGCCTCTAGTATTGCACCTGCTGCCTCGTCGTGGCGTTGCTGGCGTTCAAAGATAAAGGCCACATGGACCTTGGCATCTATAAAGGTATCTTTGCTAGGGGTTATTCTCTGAAACTCCAGTACGGCGTTTTCCAGATCATTATTTTCTTCGTAGACGGTGGCTAGGTAGTAACGTACTTTCTCAGCACCCGGTGTGTCTTTGAGGATCTCCTTGAACTCTGTGATTGCCTTGGCGTAGTTTTTCTGTTCAAAGTATATAAGGCCGATTCTGGTAGAGGCATTGAGTTTGGTACTTTGTTGTCTTTTCAGCACTTGGAACTGCTCAATCGCTTTATTTAGTTTGCCTTGCTGTATGAATATCCTGCTGAGTTGTTTCCTTACGGCGATCTCATTTGGAGAGAGTCGCAGGGCGGCTTCGTAGCTTTTGATTGCCTTTTCTATCATATCGTTGCGTTCATAAGCGAGCGCGAGTTCTATATGGGCTGAGAGAAAACCAGGGTTGATCTCAAGGGCTTTTTTATAATACTTTTCAGCTAGATCCAGACGTCCTCTTTCAATTTCCACTCGCCCTAGATAGTAATACCCCATTACTGATTCCGGCAGGGCCTTCATCATGCGCTGTAGTGTTGCTGTGGCATTGTCATAGTCGTTTGTTTTGGAAAATAAGGCTGCGAGCAAGAGGTATGGCTTCGGGTTGTCCGGAGCAAGCGTTATTGCCTCTTCAAATTCTTTGGTTGCTTTTTTATTTTGTTTTAAGAGTGTATAGATCTCACCGAGAAAGAGGCGTGTGGGTGTGTAGTCCGGCCCGACATCCCTTGATTTTTCAAGCAGGTCGAGGGCAAGCTCTGTATTTCCTCTTCTCAAATAGAGGTGCGCAAGCTCTGCGTATAAGACAGGGGAGACAGGGTCTACCTCGATTGCTTTTTTGTAATGTACTATTGCGCTACTGATATCTCCGGATTTCCTGAGCATCTGAGCAATAGTGAAGTGATAGTAGCTGTCATGCGGAGAACCTTTTTTAACTATAATTTTAGTAAAATTAGGTTTTCTGCTATTTTTTGCAAACTGCATATAGCTGCTTGCACCATAGGCAGGGGCTACAGTAAGCAACAGTAGGGCCGCAGCAGCAGAGTATAGGGTTATAGCGAACTTTTTAGAGTTCTTCATTGTAATTAACTACCTGGTAATATACTACCTGCTTTGCGATCTTTTTTAATCTGGTTGAGATCGTCATCAAAGGTGAATTTATCAAGGAATGATCTTTTGTTGAATATAAGGGCCTTTTTATTATTTCTTAAAAACTCTATGTGCACTGTTTAACGTTACTGATTATACCATTATTATCGGTTGTAGTCAATTGCGGCAGGGTGCTATGAAGCATGGCTTGAGTAAGCCATGGTTTGGCAACTAATTAGAATTAATGGAAATTGTTGTTATGATGCGTTGGCACTGGAGTCTTGCGTGAGCTGAAGATGCTCTTTGGTAAGCTCTATTCTTTGTCGCAGCACGGGTGGCAGATGTAGTTGCTCGGTATCCATTGTGGAGAGTATCTCCGAGAGTAGCTCTATCTTTTCGTCTGTTGGCAGGTGTTTATGCAAGAGAATATGCCTCTCACCCCTTAGAACAAAAGCACCGCCTGTGGTATTGATAGCCCCTTTGCGCAGATTATCGTAGCCAAGCGTTATGGATAATTTCTCTACTGTTTGCTCCAGTAGCTCTAGAAGTTCGGTCTCTTTCATACAATATATGATGCACCTTTGTATAACTTGATGTCAAGGTAAAAGCACGGGAGGGGTAGCGCATGGCATTGGTAGCTACCTTGGTTAAAACTAGGTTGACAAGGGGCTTATCTTGATTTATATTTAGATTATAATATATGTGTGGGAGTTTGTGATTATGTCTGATGACCTTTTTGATGTAACAGATTCAAGCTTTGAGTCTGCAGTTCTTGGTTCTGATAAACCTGTCTTGGTGGATTTTTGGGCCGAGTGGTGCGCCCCTTGTAGGGCAATCGCCCCGATAGTCGCAGAGGTGGCGGGTGAGTACGGTGGTAAGGTCAGGATTGCGAAGATAAATGTTGATGACAACCCGGCTACTCCTGGAAAGTATGGTGTTAGGGGTATTCCTACCCTGATACTTTTTAAAGATGGAGAAGTCGTAGATCAGGTAGTAGGTGCTGTGCCTAAAAGCCAAATAAAGGATTTGGTGGAAAAGGGACTTTGATCTCTAAGTGGTCTAGTGGTAGTCTTGTGACCCGTCGGTGGCGGGTAGTTGTTTTTTGTTAGGGTAGCTGCGCCTGTGGCGTCTACCCTTTTTCATTTTTAGAGAATGGAAGGTACTTAGAGAATATGAATAGAGCTATCCGTTTTTTCTTTCTGGGGTTTGTACTTATATTACTGGTCAGCTGTGATGCTGTATCTGTTACCGGGGACTCCTCGGCCTCGGCAGCGAAGAAGTATGATCTTCTTATTAGCCAGGTCGAGCGTGAGCCCGTACCGAACCTTGAGTTTATGACCTTTGATGGCAAGCGGTTTGATGTTAAAGATCATATCGGCAAGCCTGTTGTAATAAACTTCTGGGCCTCCTGGTGTGGTCCGTGCAGGCTTGAGGCCAGTGTCTTTGAGCATGCCTATAAAAAGTATAATGCATCGGCTGGTGTGGTTTTTGTAGGTATAGCGGTTCAGGACCGGGAAGAGGCGGCTAAAAACTTTGTTAAAGAGTTTTCTGTAACTTATCCGAACGGGATTGACGAGACAGGAGTAATAGGCGGCGTCTTTAATATATTTGCGATACCACAGACCTTTATTTTAGATAAAAAGGGACGTATAGCAATGGTATATGTCGGTGCTATAGTAGAGGACAAGATCTTCGATGAGGTTCTGGGTAGGCTGATAAAGGAATAGTCATCCGGGATTGATATTTTTGTACCAAAAAGGAGCAGCAATGGAAGGTAAAAAAATAAAGATATCCCCATCGATTTTATCGGCAGACTTCACAAGGCTCGGAGAAGAGATAAAGGCTGTTGAAGCAGCAGGGGCCGACTACATACATATAGATGTTATGGACGGCCAATTTGTGCCAAATATTACGATAGGTCCGCTCTTGGTCGAGGCTGCGAGAAGGGCCACCGAGCTGCCGCTTGATGTGCATTTAATGATAGATAGGCCGGAGCGTTTTATTGAGGATTTTGCAAAGGCCGGTAGTGATATTATAACGATACATGCTGAGGCCACCCCGCATCTGCACCGCTGTGTACAGGCCATTAAAGAATGTGGTCTGAGAGCCGGCATCTCGATTAATCCGTCTACACCTGCGTCGGCCATAGAGCCATTGGCCGATTATCTTGACTTAGTTTTGGTTATGTCGGTCAACCCGGGTTTTGGAGGGCAACGCTTTATAGACTCGGCCCTGAGTAAGATAAAGCAGGTTCGTGCTATCCTTGATAATGCAAATTCAGTGGCAGAGCTTGAGGTCGATGGTGGTATTAAGGTCGGCAATATCGCGCAGGCGGCAAAGGCCGGGGCCGATGTCTTTGTCGCAGGCTCTGCGGTCTTTGGCAGTGACGACTATAAAAAGACTATTGCAGATATGCGCAGAGAGCTTGAGCGCGACCTTAATTAATAAAGTAAGCACGGTGTTGTCGGTATATCAGAAGCTGTAATCTCTGGAGGTTTTATTGTTTGTTTATCTTGTTCGCCATGGCATGGCAAAGAGCTCCGGTGAAGACCCGGAGCGAGGGCTAACAGCTGGTGGCGAAAAAGATATAGAAAAGATCGGCGCGTCTTTAAAAAAGCGTGGTCTTGCTGTGGATAATATATTTCACAGTCCTAAAAAACGCGCCTCTCAGACGGCACATATAATCAGTGATTACCTGAGCCACGACGGCGGATCTTTTATTCAGCCAGAGCTCTCTGACGGTCTTTTGCCTGAAGACGACCCGGAGCAGTGGGCCGATAGGCTTGAGGATATGGATTGTGATACTATGCTGGTCGGGCATCTTCCGTATGTGGGGATACTTACCTCGCTTCTCAGGTGTGGCGACGAGTATAACGGCGTTGAAGATTTTTCACCTGGCACAGTTGTATGTCTGGAAAGGGCTGGCGAGTCCTATGAGTTGCGCTGGAAGATCGCACCGGGCAGATCATAACCTGCACATTATAAATACGCTCGGCAAATGCAGGTCTTTATTGAGAGCCGCCTACTTGACCCGAGCGTAATCATCTTCAAATCTTACTATATCGTCTTCCTCTAGATAATCGCCGTTTTGAACCTCTATGATCACCAGTGGGGTATCAGATGAAGGATTTTTCAGGCGGTGCTTGACGCCTTTTGGTATATAGGTGCTTTGGTTCTCGGTAAGCTCTACTGTTTCTTCTCCGCGTTGCACGAGTGCACGTCCTGATGTCACGACCCAGTGTTCGCTCCTGCGCCGGTGCATCTGAAGGCTTAACCTGGATAGAGGTGCAACATAGATTTTTTTGAGTTTATAGTTGTCTCCGCCTTCTAAGACCGTATATGAGCCCCAAGGGCGATTGACCGTGACGTGGACCTCGTACTCGGAGTAATTTTTCTTTTTAAGTATCTTTACCAGATCCCTTACCTGCTGAGCCTTGTCCTTGGGGCATACAAGGGTCGCATCCGGTGTGTCTATTATGATTAAATCCTTGAGTCCAATCGTTGCTACGACGCGGTACGAACCAATAATATAAGAACCTGTACTGCCTATATCCACGACCCTACCTTGGATTATATTGCCGTCCTTATCGGCCTTATAGACATCTTCAAGAGATGTCCACGACCCCATATCTGACCAGGGGAAGGTCGCCTCTATTACCTTTACATTCTTAGATCTCTCCATTATGCCGTAGTCAATAGAGACCGATTCTATCTTGTCATAGTCAGCGGCACTTATGCTTCCGTTATCAATGGCAACAAGCGTTTTGTAGACCTTTGGAAGGTGTTCTTTTAGTTCATCCAGAATGGCACTGGCACGCCAGACAAAGATGCCGCTATTCCAGTAGTAGCCGCCATCTTTCAGGTATTTTTTAGCGCGTCTTTTGTCCGGCTTTTCAATGAAGCGATCTACCTTTTTGATCTTAATGCCCTCTGTTTTTTTACTGGACGCAGGTGTCTTGACTTTTATATATCCGTAGCCAGTCTCGGGCGTGGTCGGCACGATGCCGAAGGTTATCAGGGAGTTGTCTTTAGCAGCTATGGCTGCGGCCTTTAGAGTTTTACGGAATAGAGGGCCGCTCTTGATAAGGTGATCCGCAGGGAGCACAGCCATAATGGCATCCGGGTCGCGCTTGATGAGTTCCAGAGCGGCAAGTCCGATGGCAGGTGCTGTGTTGCGCCCAGAGGGCTCAATTATAAGCTCAGGTTGTTTGATTAGAGGCTGGTTTGTTTGCTTGTCCTTCTTGCTGGCTTTAAGGGTGCGTCCATTTTGTGTGTTGCCAAAGTTAAGGTGAGTCCTTGTGATCTCGGCTTGCGCCTGACTTGTGACAATAGATATACGGTCAGTGGGTATAAGGGGCGATAGCCTTTTTATAGTACCTTTTAAAAGGCTATCGGTGCCAGCGACTTCCTGAAGCTGTTTTGGCGCTGATGCTCTGGACAGAGGCCAGAATCTGCTGCCAACACCTCCGGCAAGTATTATTCCGTATAGTTTCCCTTTAGCCATTATAATCTCCTTTGTAGTCTTTGCGGCGAATTAATTGTTAGTCTTTTTCAGTAAGTTCTTCAACGCTGATGCCGTGCGTTAAGAGCCATCTGGAGAACTCGCTCTTAGTAGCGGTTCTGCGTAGTTGTATGCTTCGACGTTTTTTTAAGAGCATTGGGATATTTATTATAACAGCAAGGTATACTTTTATAAGAATTAAAAAAAGCTCTGATTTGCTGGTTTTCTCTGCGATGCGTGAGCTGGCCCCTTTGCCTGATCTGATGGCGGTCAGTTGTTTTAAGTAGCGCCTGAGTGTATAAAACGGAGAGCGGAGAATACAAGATAGCGGAAAGTTTTTAATTAGAACGTAAGCCCTGTTGCGTTCTATGTAAAAGGCCTTAAAGGTCGAGTATCCTCCGCTTGTAGCTGAATAGCTATGATAACAGATTGCTGCGGGCACATTTGCGGCGTCCCAGCCAAGTAGTCTTGCCCGAAGTCCAAGATCGGTATCTTCGCAGTACGCAAAGAAATCCTCGTCAAAGAGTCCTACCTCGTCTAGCATTTCTTTGCGATAGAGTGCGGCGCAGGCACTAGGCAGAAGTATTTTAGAAAGTTTGTCGTATTGTGCTTTGTCTTGTTCAAGTCTTCCTCTTCCTCTGGCAAGACCGTCCGGGTAAAGCAAGAGCCCACCTGCTGAGTCTATGATGGTCTTATCGGCAAGAGAGAGTATCTTTGTGCCCCACATCCCAATTTTTGGATCTGCATCGACGACGACGGTCATTAAAGCCGAAAGGAAGTCTTTATCAAGGACTGTGTCGTTGTTGAGTGTTAGGATAAACTGGCCGTTCGCGGCTATGATGCCTTGATTGTTGGCCTTTGCAAAGCCAGTATTTATAGGGTTTTTAATTAGGCGTAACTTTGGATATTTTTTTTCGATAAATTTTACCGAGCCGTCGGTAGAGCCGTTATCAACGATGATGACCTCAAAGCTGGTCTGCAGCAGGTCTACGCTTGGGTGGCTCTGCGCAAAGATAGACTGCAGGCAGGAGCGAAGCAGAGCCTTACCGTTCCAGTTGGCGATTATAATAGAAAATAGAGGTCGAGACAAAGTAGAGTCCTTTTGTTTGTTTGGTTAAATAATACTTAGTAGTGCTTGCTCCAGATCAGCACCGATTTTATCCCAGCCGTATTTTTCAATAACTTTCTTTCTGGCCTCAGCACCCATACGAAGGCGCATTGCAGGGTCCTTATGCAAGAAGAAGATCTTCTCTTTTAGGTCTTGTAAATCTCCGGCCTTAACGATTAGACCGTCAAAGGTATCTTTTACAATTGACGAAGGCCCCGGCAGATCAGAGACGATAACGGGCTTGCCTGAGGCCATTGCCTCTAGGACCACCAAGGGGAATGCCTCTGAATGTGTCGATGGCAGGACGAGAAAGTCTGCAAGATTGTAATGGGCTGGCAAGGCTTCGTGGGCAGACTGAGGACCTGCGAAGATGACCTTTGTCTGAAGGTTTTTTTCTTCTACGAGTTGCCTGCACTCCGCCTCGGCGTAGCCTCCGCCAACAACGAGTAGAGCGAGAGAGTCATCATTTAAGTCCGCCATAGCGTTGACTATAAGGTCTAATCTTTTGAAGGGTTGAATGTTGCCGACAAAGAGGGCGACGGTTTTGTTTTTAAGGCCGTATTTTTCTATAAGGACTTTATCTTTTTTAGCTGGGGTGAAGCTCTCAGTATCGACGCCGTTTGGCATCTCAATGACTTTGTTCCAGTCTATAAGCGTAGCGGCCTTGGAGCTCTTGAGGTGAGCCGTTGTAAGTGCCCCTACAAGGCTTGCTCCGCGTAGTATGGTCTTCATAAAGGCTTTTTCATATGTAGCGATGATAGGTTTTTTTAAAAGCGTATCTCCGAAAACATCCATGTGATAGGTTATCATGTATTTCGGGCCTTTAAGAGAGGCGAGGTAAACATACTCGGCACCGCCATAAAAAGGGTAGTGAAGATGTACAACGTCAAAGTTTTTTAGGCGAGAAAATAGCCCCGGGACCATTCCTCCGTCTCCGAGCCCTATCGTTGGCTTGAGTCTGACGACCCGAAGCCCCATTACTTCATTTTTTTCCTCGCCATAGTCAAAGCCGGTTTTGCTTAGCGTAAAGACGGTGACCTCATGTCCTAGGCCTTTAAGTTGCAAGGAGTTATGAAGGCAGACATGTCCCATTCCACCGTGATGAGGAGGAAAGATGGCTATGACCTCTGCTATCTTCATGGCTGCCCTCTTTTCATATATCATACTCCGTAGCGCCGCCGAAACGACTATGGATGATTTTTTTAATATTACCGGGGGTAAACATTTTTAAATCTGCAAGGCGTACACGCCCTTTGTTTAGGGTAATATATTTTGTTAAGGATAAAAGAATCGACAATGTAATTGTAATAAGATTGCTGGATCTTGAAACTTTTTTATTTTTAATCAGGTGATTGCAATATGCGTATACTCTATTGGCAGGGGCCCACCTGTAGTGTTTTATCACAACTTTTAGTATTTCACTATGCATTAGAAATGCATATTTCTCGGCCGTTGTCTTTGCTTCTCCGTGTAGCCTGTATGTTGAAAGGACTTGTTTGAGGTGGCTGAAACTTTCTACCTTTGCAAGCCTAATCCAGAGGTCGTAGTCCATTGTGTAGACAAGAGAAAGGTCAAGAGCTTCTGATTTTTTCCAAGCCGATGCCCTGAAAAATGTAGAAGGTTGGCAGATAAAATCAACGACGGCTAGTCTTTTGTAATCAAAAGCTTCTGTTGGATATTTTCCGATGATCTTGCCTGTAGTGTTTATGTAGTTAGCATCACCGTAGACTACGCTGATATCAGGATGTGAATTAAAGAAATCAACTACCTTGGATATAGCACTAGGCAGATAGGTGTCGTCTGAATTCAGCCACGCAAAAATCTCACCAGATGCCATGGCGAAACCCGTGTTGATGGCATCGGATTGACCTTTATCCTTCTTAGATGTCCAGCGTAGATCTTTTCCATAGCTTTTAAGAACCTCCAGTGTTGAGTCGGTCGAGCCGCCGTCCAAAATAATGTGCTCAATATTTGGATAGTCCTGCGCCCTTATGCTATCAATGGTCTCACGGATGAAGACCCCTTGATTATAAGAAGGGGTTATAATCGAGACAAGCGGTTTTTTTATTTTTTTATTTTTCTTAATCATTTAATTAAGCCTGATAATGCTGTGCTGAATTTTATTTTGTAAGTCTCCACTCAAGGGTTTTTTCAACGCCTTCTTTTAAATCGACTTGGGGTTTCCAGTTGAGAAGTTTTTTTGCTTTATCAACGACCAGACAACTTTGTTTGATATCGCCGAGGCGTGCTTGACCAGTTAAGGGTGTGGCAAGCGCGTTGTCAGTATCTGGGTGAGCATCTTTTATTGCAATGTATACGACATTGAATAAGTCCATGGTGTGCGTGGGAGTGCCGGTGCCGATGTTGCAGGCCTCTAGGTTGCCGCTGGTAAGGGCCGCCAGATTTGCTTGCGCAATGTCACCGACGTAACAGTAATCACGCAGCATTCCTTTTGGTTCTTCGTCAAAGTGGTTTATGGTGCAGCTCTTACCAGAGATAAGTCTATCCATGAAGATCGCGACTACACCGGCCTCACCGTGAGGGATTTGGCGTGGCCCGTAGACATTGGCGTACCTGAGTACGGTATATTCAATGCCGTACTGGTGGTTATAGTATTTGAGGTATTTCTCGGCGACCTCTTTAGCGATGGCGTAGGGGGAGAGTGGTATTGGCGAGTACGCCTCACTTGTCGGATACTCCGTGGCCTCGCCGTAGATCGCACCGCCCGATGAGATAAAGATGACCTTGCCTTTTCCTGCGGTCTTGACTGCCTCCATGATATTGAGAAAGCCATTTATATTTACATCGGCGTCAAAGAGAGGGTCTTCTACCGAGGCGGGTACGGATATCTGAGCAGCGTGATGATTAATGACATCAGGAGAGTGGGTGGCGATAATATCGCGGATATTAGAAGAGCGAATATCACATTCGATAAATTTTGCTTTTGGATTTATGTTTTCAACCTTGCCTGAGGAGAGGTTGTCAACAACGACAACCTCGTGGCCTGCATCAATATAGGCGTCAACGACATTTGAACCGATAAAGCCTGCGCCGCCTGTTACGAGTATTTTCATCTTAGCTCCTTTTATTTCAGTTGTTAGTGATTGCTTTTAATGAGTTTTGCTTTACCGACCAAAGAAAAAATTAGCCTGACCGCTATAGAGGCCAGCGACGTTGGAAGCAGCGTTATAAAGTAAAGGCCCCATGCCGATGCCGACCATGGCCGTAACCCTAAAACACTCTGTGCGAAGCCGCGTGCAGCCCTAGATTGGCCCGAGCGAATAAGTTCAATAGCGTTATTGAAAAAACGTATTGAATCGCGCTTGCTCTTAAACTCTGATAAAAAAGGATGCACCCTGAGTAAATCCTCAAAGACGCAATCTTCCTCTGCCACAACGGCGGGCAGCTGCTGAGCACCACCTGAGTGTATGCGTTTTTTAACCAATAAAGATCTTTCGTAAGATATTCTAAATTTTGCTCCTATACGCATAAGGAGTTCGTAGTCGTCCCAGCCCTTTAGGGTCCCGTCAAAGGATCCGATTTTATCAAGGCAAGATCTTCTGATCATCATAACGCTCGAGGAGTTTATAGGGTTTATGTAGAGGTTTTTAATGACCTCGTCTTGGTCGGTGTCATCAAAGCCCGTAAAGACCGTGGTCTCCACGCCGGCTGGATCTATAAAAAGCATGCCTGAGCAAACGACCCCTGCGCCTGAGTCTTGCTTAAGTCTTTTGGCCTGTAAACTTAGCTTGTCATCTCGCCATATATCGTCTTGATCGAGAAAGGCTATAAACTCGCCTTTTGAATCCTTGATGCCTCGGTTTTTAGTCTTTGCAATGCCTAGATTTTTTTTATTCTTTAGTATTCGTATTCTTTTGTCGTGGCAGTATTTTTTAACTACATCTGTCGAGTTGTCGGTAGAGGCGTCGTCTATTATTAGCAGCTCCCAGTTTGTGTGCGACTGAGCCAGTACGCTCTCTATTGCTTCACTGATGAAATGGCTGCCGTTATAGCAGGGGATGATCACTGTAATTAAGAAAGATTCAGTCATGGCGATGCTCGGGTTTTTTGTTTAAGTGTCGATAAAATAAAACTCTCAAGCTGACGAGTGGAATCCGCCCAGCTAAAGTTATCTGTTATGTGTTTGCGTCCGGCATCTGCTATTTCTTTACGAAGGGCTTCATTGCCTACTAGCTTTAAGATGCCAGCTGCCAGCTCTTCGCTGGATCGGGGCTCACAGACAATCGCGGTCTTATCTTCGATTGTATAATCCGGGACGGCCCCGACGCGCGTTAAGACTACGGCGCAGCCGCATGCCATTGCCTCCATCGGAGGCATGCCAAAGCCTTCTAGAATGCTCGGGAATAAGAAAATATCGCATGAGTTGTAAAGGTGCCTGAGTCTCTCGCGTGTTGGTCTTAGGTGAAACTCAGCATCAGCAGGAATGTCCGAACCTTTTTCAGGGCCGAAGATTACAAGTTTTATATGCGGGGTTTTTTCTTGTGCAATTTTAAATGCCTTAAAGCCGTCGGCCATGCCTTTCCATTCGATGTCTCTATAAGACAGGAGTATCCTTAGGTTGCCGTCGCCGTCAAGTCGTGATCTGTTCTGGTCTTCTATGAAAAACTGATCAAGATCAGGGGCGTGGGGTATTAAGATATCTACCGGCACTTTGAGCTTGTCTTCTAATATCTCTCTTAGCCAACTGGAGTTTATAATATTTTTAAGGCCAAGACGGAAAGATGCGTTAACTTTTTCTTCTGGGCCACCCCAGACCTCGTAGTGTTGGATTAGATAAAACTTTTCACCTTTATCTTTCTGGTAGTCAGCTACCAGGTAGGCCGTCTCCCACCAGGTGGCAATGACGGCGTCGCCTTCGGGAATGTTTTTTTCAGCAAGCGTTGGGACTTTGATGAGTTTACCCCGGTAGTCAAACCAGTCCAGAGGTTCTGTTGTATTTATTTTTTTAGCCATCATACGGCCACGCCTGAGCATAAGGCCCGGGTTATACCAACTGGCCCCGTTGCTCATTGGTATGGTCGGGTAGACGACTGTTACCTCGTGCCCCAGATCGATTAAATGATTTGAAAACTCCAGTACGGCCTTTACTCCGCCCGAGAGATCAACGTCTGGGACTATGAAGGTGATCTTTAGCTTTTTCAGATCTACTCTATTATAAGACATGCCAAGCTGCTTCCTTCTATATGTTGTATGTTTTTAAAGGCTAGGTTATTTAAGTATAACTCGTTTAGAGCCCTAGTTACTCCTTCCCAGACGTGGTAGTCGTGCCATAGTATTATGCCTTTTTTGTTTCGTAGTAATTTTAAGGCCATCTCCGAGTCGTTAAGTAAGTACTCATATGAGTGAGAGGCATCAACAAAGACCATATCGATTGAGTTGTTTAATTGCTTAAAGTTAAAAGTTGCGGTGTCTCCATAGAGCTGGGTTATTTTCTTTTCTGCTTCAGTGTCAAGAAAAAGAGTGCCCGAGCGGTCTTTGCTAATAAATTGCCTGTCCAGAGGGGCAAGCGGTAGAGGTGTTTTTTCCATCTCGGTCTTTGGTAGATCCAGAGTCCAGATCTTTGTATTAGTAGAAGAGTTAGAAGCCATGTTTAGTGTGGTTCGTCCGTCAAAGGTCCCAAGTTCTAATATCTTTGAAGGCTTTCGTAGTTTTATAAATGTATTTATAACTGTTAACTCGAAAGCAGATACATTTCCGTCTATTCCGACAGGCACTAGTATTTCAATAGATATATCTTTAGTCTCTTGATCGGAAACTAAATCTGAGAAACTGATTACAGGTATTTCGGCCTTGGAATAACCAAAATGAGAAGATATATGATCTAGAAAGAGACGGTTCTTGGTGAAAAGAAAGCCAAATGAAAAGAGATACAGGCAAGACAGTGCCGCATGACAATATATAAAAATAAAATATGTTATTTTCTTCGACATAGCCTAGTCCTTAATCAATAATTTAAGAGTAAAGAGCGGATGTTTAAAATAAAAGATCAGTGTCTGGTAGTGGCTTGACTCTATGCTCCAACCAGCACCCCATGAATTCAGGCAGCCACGACATTCTTTTACAGTCTTTCTGACTTTTTTCATCTGCATGGATCTCCAAATGTCGGAAGGCGTGGCCTTGCGAACATTGCCTGCTGACTCATTGTAATAGTTCAGGCAAGGCACGATATCACCGTTTGCCTTTAAGACGCAGAAAGTATTCATCGCAAAGCAGGGAAACTTGATGGATTCGCCTTTAAGTTCTTTTACCCATAGCTCTTTTAAAGGAGAAGGAGACTGGGATTTTATGGCATCGTTAAGGTTGTTACTAAATGAGTGTTTTCCTATATTTCCATAAAAGCTGGACTCGTTATACCAGGCTTCAGTAAGCTCTATATTTAATCCTTCGGTATAACTCCTAACTGCATCTACTGATTTAAGAGTCAGGTCTGATATTACAATGCCAACCGAGATTGTAAGTTTGCCTGCAGAGCTATTTCTTATCTCCACAAGTTCACGCAGTAGCTTATCTGCTTTATTGAAGTTACCTTTTATGCCACGAATCTTATCGTGGTCCTCACCTATTCCGTCCAGAGAGATCCCAATGTAGAGTTCAATGCCGGCATCAAGTGCCGTGCGTGCGACCTTCAAGACTCTGGCAGGTAAAAGTGCGTTGGTGCTAATCTGTATTATCGCATCTGGCACTGCACGGTGAATACTTAATATGACATCATCAAGGTCTCCTCTGGTCGTCGGCTCACCTCCTGAGACCTGTATGTACTTTGTCTCGGAGAAGAGAGGGTCTCGAAGTGTCTTTTCTATCTCGGCCGGAGTTAGAGGGGGTACGAGATTATCTGTCTTCCATATGTTGCAGTGAGTGCATCTGGAGTTACATTTCTCGGTAACCACAAAGACAAGCCACTTAGGTTTAAGCGGGATTTGGGCGTAAAGGAGAGCCATGTTTCTAGTTCCGATCAAGGAACTTTTTAATCCGCTAAATAGTTTTTTCAAAATGGTAGAACTCATTTTTGCTC
Organism: Deltaproteobacteria bacterium; assembly: GCA_024278765.1. Lineage (GTDB taxonomy): Bacteria > Desulfobacterota > GWC2-55-46 > GWC2-55-46 > DRQE01 > JAJRSM01. Next base: position 41,140 of record JAJRSM010000026.1, read on the forward strand.
CGTCATTAGCTTATAATTATTTTGTACTCAGTGTCATTTTAAAGAGTGCAATGTCATCTTTATCTATCCCTTTGCAGACTACAAGGATCGTAAAATAAATTACTACGGCCAACGGCGTTAGAATAAGCATATGCAGGCCGTAGAAGATAACTATAAAGATACCCATTATTGTGGCTGAAATTATAATTTTACTTAGAAACCCTGTAAGTTTTGTTACTGAGATAGAGTAATTTATCTTTGTGCTCCATGCTATACAGAGGGCAAGTGATATAAATTCAGTTAGGACTGTAGCTATGCTGGCACCCACCAGGCTGTATTTAGGAATTAAAATGAGGTTGAAGATGATATTAAAGACCATGCAAGTAGCGGTTATCTTTGTTGCCAGGCCTTGTTTATTCAGGCAGTTAAAAAGATTGCCGTAGGTTATGCTCATATAGACCAAGAGCGCAGACCAGACGAGGATCTGTAGCGGTAGTACGGAGTTGTTATATTCCGCGCCGAATACCAGCAGTATTAGTCTGGGTGCCAGCAGTGTAGTGCCAACGGCTAATGGTACGCCAAGGATACTCAGGTACTTAAAGGATTTTTCGTGAGAGCCTTTTAGGGATTCCGGATCTTTTTTGTGAAACACTGACATCACTGGATAGAGTGCGTTAATAAGGGTCTGGGGTATAAAAAGAAGAACTATAATCATACGGTAGGCAGCATTATACCAACCGACGACCGTGTCTCCTTTCATGTAGGATAGCATTATGGAGTCTATCCAGTAAAAGATCATTACGAAGAAGAGTCCTAAACCAAAGGGCAGGGCTTTTTTTATGGTGGTTTGCCAAAAAGATATATCCAGCCTGAATATTTTAAGCCTGGACCAATCCTGGCGGACCTTTTTGAATTTGGTGATGAGAACCAATAGGCTGTAGATAAGACTAGTTAGAGCGGCTATTAGGTAGAGCGTGGCAAAGACTGTAATATCAAGGCCAGCCTTAATGGCGAGCACTGCACCTACGAGCATTATTGTGCTACTTAAAATTTGACCGGCAGCTTGGAACCCCATGCGTTCATGTGCCTGAAAGATAGAGTAGATCATATTGGCAAATGATGAGACAAGGACTGATAGAGTTATTATATAGACGACGATAACGGTCTTGGCCGGGTAATCCATTATGTTTATAACAACTGCGATAAGTGCAAAGGTCAAGGCTGCTAGGATAATTTTTATAGCGGTTAGATTTGCCAGATATTTAGCTGCAAGTGTCCTGTTGCGTGCGACCTCGCGCACAGTAAGGGGGTGAAAGCCGATATCTGTCAGAACGACAAAGATGGCCGTCAGGGCAAGGGCAAAGGATAGCACACCAAAACCCTCGGCACCGAGATACCTAGCTGTATATATAAAATAGAAAAACCCCAGACCATAGCCGATTAATTGAGCAATCGTCATAAAGACTACGTTTCTGGCTATCCGCTTAACGGTTGTCATTCTATGCCCTCAGGACGTTCTCGCATTTTATATCGTTGGTTGCGCCGCGCGTGTCTACGACGACGCTGCTATGCTTTACTATCCATTCATAATCATAATCGCTATGGTCAGTCGCTATGAGTACGCAGTCGTAGCTCTGAATGTTTTTTTCATTTAACTCAATTGATTTCATTGCAAGGTCGTGGTTGCGCATCTTGTGCGTGGCCGGTACATGCGGATCGTTATATGCGACCTCTGCACCGAGCTTTTGCAAGAGTTCGATTAATACAAGCGAAGGGGATTCGCGTACGTCGTCTACGTCTTTTTTATATGCCAGTCCAAGTACCAGGATCTTTGAGCCTTTTATTGGTTTGGATTGTAAATTTAGGGCCTCAAAGACCTTGCCAACGACATAGAACGGCATCTGAGTATTTATCTCTCCGGCCAGTTCTATGAACTTTGTAGAAAAATCAAATTGCCGTGCTTTCCATGAAAGATAGAATGGGTCTATCGGTATGCAATGACCACCAAGGCCCGGCCCCGGATAAAATGGCTGAAAGCCAAAGGGTTTTGTGCTCGATGCCTTGATGACCTCCCAGATATCGATATCCATACGCTCGGTGAGCATCTTGAGTTCATTGACCAGCGCGATATTAACGCAGCGATAGATATTTTCCAGAAGCTTGGTCATCTCGGCCGCCTTTGTGCTGGAGACCTCGACGACCTGCTCTATTACCTGAGAATATAAAAGTGAGCCGACCTTTAGGCACTCCGGTGTCGTGCCGCCAACGACCTTAGGTATCGTAGAGGTACTGAAGTCCTTTCGGCCCGGGTCTTCTCGCTCTGGCGAGAAGACCAGAAAATAGTCAGTACCTGTCTTTAAGCCCTTTTCCTCAAAGCGCGTCTGCAATAATTCTTCGGTAGTGCCAGGGTAGGTCGTTGACTCTAGCGATATTATCTGGCCGGGCCTCAGGTGCTTGGCTATTACATCGGCGGTCTCAACGACGTAGCGCATCTCAGGCTCTCGCGTTTTGTTCAGTGGCGTGGGTACGCAGATTATTACGGCCTCGCAGTCGGCAAGTCCTGCCATAACCGTCGTTGCCGTGAAGTTGCCGCTCTCTGTGATCTTCTCAATAGCAGTAGCGGGGATATGCTTTATATAAGACCTTCCTTCACAGAGCGCGGTTACTTTGGTTGCGTCTACATCAAAGCCGGTTACTGAAAAACCTTCTTCGCAGAACCGCAAGACCAGCGGCAGCCCTACGTAGCCGAGCCCTATGACGCCTATACGGGCACTTTTGTCTTTAATCTTATCGGTTAATTTATCGATTATCTTTGTCACAGTCTTTTTATCTCCCCCACATTCAAGGTCGAAGTGCAACAGAGGCGGAAGCGACCTCAAGCGGTGTTTTGTAGCCCAGACACTTTCTGGGCCTGTTGTTGATCAGTGATTCTACCCTTGCCACCTGCTCGTCCGTTATTTTAGCGAAGTCCG
>JAJRSM010000027.1 GCA_024278765.1 Deltaproteobacteria bacterium
ATTCTCATGTACGCCCAGACTTCGGGACGTCTCAGCCACGGGACGGCCCTCCACCATAATAAGACTTATTGCCTCGCGCTTGAACTCACGGTCAAAACTCTTACGACCTCGTTTCTCTTCCATCTGAACACCTCCTATGGTTGCTTTTTATCACTAACCTTTCGATGTGTCCACTAAACAGGGGCAAGGGCAGAGAGCGTAAGCAGTTTTAACCCGGCCTTTTTTTTGATTATGAAATTTAGTAGTTTTCAAGCTTATAGATTGGCAAGGCAGGTAGCCTTGCGGATTTATTTATAAAAGGTGAGTTGAAAGCTTAAAAGGCCTGCGTGAGAGAATTAATTCACGCAGGCCCTGGTTTGTTATAGCTACCTTGTTCTATCCTTTAATCCCTGTACTTATCTCTACTTTATTCTTCCCTGTTAGTTTGGCCTTATACATGGCATGGTCTGCTGCCTGTATGAGCTCATCGGAGTTATCCACCTCGATCTCCGGGTAGGTTGCTATGCCGATGCTTATCGTGGCCGGCTTGTTATCCATCCAGTCATAGACGGTCTCTTCCACCTCTTTACGGATTCTCTCGGCGAGTATCGCAGCATCTGCGCTGGAGCAGTTGGTAAGCAGTAGGACAAACTCTTCACCGCCGTACCTTGCCGCGACATCTTCTTTGCGTACGTGTTTTTTAAATATCTGAGAAAGATCTCGCAGTACGTCATCGCCTCGGTCGTGGCCGTAGGTATCGTTTACCGATTTGAAGTTATCGACGTCAGAGAGTATGACGGTCAAAGGTTGTTTATGGCGTTTGCTTCTGGCCCATTCTTCGATGAACCTCATATTCAGATACCTGCGGTTATAGAGGGTCGTTAACGGATCGGTTATCGAGAGCTCTCGGATCTTGTGGTGCATTATGGCGTTATCCAGGGCTATTGATAGCTGGTTAGCAAGGAAATCAAAGAGCATGCGTTGTTCTTTTCTGTAGTCTCTGACGCTGCCGACTACGAGGACTCCGAGGATTCTCTCTTGATGTATAAGTGGTATGTAGGCGGTCTCGGCAGGAATTGCCTGAGTGAAGCCCATCTCAAGCACCTGCTCACCGTCGCGCACAGGGGTCTTTATTATCTGGGTAGTCTTCTCTTTGGCAGCCATACCGGGGAAGCCTTCATCCATACTTAACGAACTCAGCTTGGACGGAGTACCAAAGCTTACTATCGGAGCCAGCTTGTTTTCGCTTTCTTCATAGAGGTAGACTATGCCGATCTGAGACTCTGTTATATCCATTACGATCTTGAGCATGGTCTCAAGGAGTCCCTCCAGGTTGAGCGTGGTCATTAGAAGCTTGGTTACCTCGTAGTGTTTCTTGAGTCTTTCTTCACGCTCTCGTATGCCTTCGGCCATCGAGTTGAAGCCCTCGCCAAGGTTATCGAACTCATCGCCTGTCCTGATCTTAACTTCTACATCAATATCGCCGTCCTTGACTGAGTTCATGGCCTTAAGCAGCTGCCCTATCGGTTGGGTAACGCCGGCCCTTACGAAGAAGGTCGCGATAAGCGCCAGGATAAGAGAGATCCCGGCACTTATAATGAGTCCGAGTCCTATGTTTTTAATTACAATGGTATTTAACCGCTTTGCGGGCTGGCTAACGCTCAGTGCTCCGATTATGCGGTTTCTGCTGTCTTTTATGGGTTCTGAGGCGATCAGCGTACTTCTCCCTGCGATATCTATTATGCCGAAGTAGGGTCGGCCAAGTGCGATCTCCTGCTTTAACTTTTCCGGCATATGTTGGCCGAGCGTCCAGACGCTTCTTGGTAGAGATGCAGCGGAGTGCAGAACTGCTCTGTTAGGGTTAATGCCGGCGAAGAGTGCAGTCTCGGCACCGAAGCGGTGATAAGTAGTATTGCCAAGCCACGGATCTCCTGTCATTACTATTCCAGCGACAATAGCACCAACGGTAGTGTCGTTATGGTCTATGGGGTAGGTTATAAACTGTACTATACCTACGTCCTCTATCTTTTTTGCAAGTCCTACGTCTTCACGGAGAAGAAATTCCTTTGTTACAAGCTCTGTGGAGATTATGGCCTCACCTCTGGAGAGCGTCCTTGATAGTGCGTCTCCTATCTTTACCAGATCTCCGGCCTTTCCGGTGTTGGGATCACGTCTTGCAATGGCACGTTGTTTATCATCTACGGCTATCCATATATCAACGTAGCTGTTGAGCCTGCCAAGGTTTAACAGTAGAGAGTGCAGTGCCTCGGTGTCTTTCTCTAAAAAGAGTTGCTGGACATCTTTGCGATCTGATTTCTCTGCAAGAAGGCCTTCGACGATACGGGCCCGTTCATCGTAGATGCCTTGAGCACCCTTCAGGTGAAGCCTGCTCTCGGTAAGTGCGTCGTCGTATAGTGTGTGCCTGAATGAAAAGAAGAGTATTAGCGATAGTCCTATAACTGGAATCCAGAAGACGACCGATAGGGCTATAAGTGTTTTACTGCCGACACTCATCTTTATAAATGGAAGTTTCATAGTGCTCCTTTCTGCGGTTTTATACGAGCCCGGTTGCCGGGTTTCTCTCGTATTTTTGCTCGCGCGTTTACAATGGGGATTGCCAACGAGTAAAACGAGCCCTTGACAATCAAAGGCTTTTCACTTAAGATTCTAATGACTTGTACCTATGTTTAATGTGTAGGTCATACTATTTATATTCGGCATTATATGCGTAATCTTTAGCTTAAAAACGGTTGGTCAGACTGTGAGAACAAACACTTAGATGCAGTTTTATTTTAAATCAAAGAAGCGTGATAACACACGCCCCAATCAGGCAGGCTCCGGTAAGAGCCTAAGCGGTGCTTCTACCTCTGGCGGTCGTGCCAGAGAGAACCGAAAGCGCGGTGGCTTTCCTAACTCGCCCGGCGGGTCTGCCAAAGGCGGGCTTGCTCTGCGCTACCTCGCTCTGGCCGTACTCTTTGTTTTCTCCTTAGGTATATTCCTTATCACCTCGCGTGATGCTGTCTCATCTAAAAAAGAAATCAGTCAAGTCCTTGTCTCTGCGCCGGGCGATTCAGCCGTGGCGGCATCTGTTGCTGCGCAGCAAGAATTGGATATTTCTCCGTCACTTACAACTGTCGAGTTTAAGGTAAAGGGCAATGACAGCTTTTATACAATTCTGGACGGCATGGATGTGCCGGCCGAACAGATTGTGCGTATGGCAAGGATCGCCGGTAGCGTCTATAACCTCAGTAAGGTAAAGGTCGGTGATAAGCTAAGTGTTACCAGCATTGACGGGGAGATTGAGCGTATTGAGTACCGCTTCAGTGATATAGAGGGGATGCGCCTGGAAAGAGACCTTCAGGCAAGTGGCGGCTATACGGCGGAGCTCTTTGAGATGCCTTTTATCGTGGAGCAGAGGCTAGTTCACGGTGTGATAGATAGCTCTCTTTATGAGGCGGGAAGACGCGCTGGAGCAAGCCCGGCTATCATTATGGAGTTTACCGATATATTTGCGTGGGATGTGGATTTTTCTACCGATATTAGAAAGGGAGATACCTTCAGTGTCCTCTATGAGATAGCAACCGTTGACGGTAAGGCGATTGACGCAGGCAAGGTGCTGGCTGCAGAGGTCGTCAATAGCGGTCGAAAACACGCCGCGATATACTTTAATGAGTCAGGTGGCGGCTCTGGTTACTATAATCTGGAGGGCAGGTCGCTGCGACGTACACTGCTGCGGTCACCGCTTCGTTACAGACGTATTTCCAGTTATTTCTCAAAGCGTCGGTATCATCCAATAACTAAGCGCTATAGGCCGCATCATGGCATAGATTATGCCGCACCAACGGGTACGCCAATCGAGACCTCAGGGGACGGCAGAGTAAGCTTTGCTGGGTGGAAGCGTGGCTATGGCAATTATATAGTCATCAAACATAACTCGATATATACGACGGCCTACGGGCATTTGTCACGTATTAAGAAGGGGATACGTAAGGGACGGAAGGTCAAGCAGGGCCAAGTCATTGGGTATGTCGGCTCAACAGGGCTCTCAACTGGGCCGCATCTGCATTATGAGGTAAAGCAGAGGGGACGTCACGTTAACCCGCTGGCTCTGAAGTCTGCGCCCAGACGGTCTTTAAATAAGGCCGAGTTACAGACCTTCTCAGCCCTTAGAAGAGACCTGATGGCACTGCTCTCGCGCAGTGATACCTTGTTGGCCCTTAATGATAAAGATAAGAAGAATGCCGGTATCTGATACCCTTAACTGGCTCCGCCTGCCCCAAAGTCTGATTATATTGCAATCGAACTGTTCATTACTAAGGTCTTTATCACTAAGGTTTCCATCGCATTGTTTTGCGGTTTTTACCTTACGACGCGACCATCCCAGTAACGCATTCCACCGCTTAGGCTATAGACCTTCTTGTAATTGTTTTTAACAAGCATCTCTGCAAAACCGTCTCCGGTCGGCCCTCCGTAACAGACAAAGACTATTCGCTCTGTTGGTTTGAGCTCCTTCATTAGTCTGGCATCTGCGACTTCATAGGGTATATTTATCGAGCCTTCGATGTGTCCGCTTTTATAGGTCGCGGCGTCCCTTACATCTATTACTTTAATATCCTGACCATCTGCGATCATTTGTTGAAGCTCTATGCTTGTCACGGGTTTGAACTCTCCTGCTTTTGCGTTTATTGGTGCTAGGCAGAGGAGGATTGTCATAAGTATCGCTGCCAGCATGATAGTCGTCAATCTTTTTTTCATATTACTACCTGCCTGTAAAGGGTTTTATAAATACTGGTTAATAGAGTTAACAGCTGATAATATAGAATATACCAGATATTAAAGGAGTCGTGGTCTAAAACCTTTATTTTTTTAGATAAAGGTGGGCGGATATATTATTATATGTATATGATAAAGAAAGGGCAGGAGGCGGGGTTAAGATACGCGTCATATGAATCAGTGCTTGGTGAGGTCTTTGTCTTGGGCTCAGGCAGGGGGGTTGTCGCAATAGGCCTTGGTCTTGCTGAAGAGGCCTTTCTTCAGAGGTCTTTGACGGACTACGAGACTATGCCCGAGAAGACTACAGAGGGTTTTTCTAAAGTATTTTCATTCTTTGATGATTATTTTTCCTGTAAAGAGGGGTGTAACATAGATTTTATGCTAGACTTAAGAGGCGTTGGGACTCCTTTTGATCAGAGTGTCTGGCAAGTGCTTAGAACCATACCCTACAATCAGTGTCGGAGTTATTCATGGGTCGCAGCAGAGGTGTCCCGTCTGGCAGAGGCAAACGGAGCGCGTCGGAGTTCACCTAAGGCCTTTCGTGCTGTCGGCAAGGCCTGCGGCGCAAACAGGTTGCCGATTATAATACCGTGCCATAGGGTTATACTGGCATCAGGAAAGATCGGTGGCTTTGCAGAGGCAGCCGGTGGCGTACAGATGAAAAGACGCCTTCTTGAGCTTGAAGGCAGGAATACGGCGTGTTAAGCAAGTATTGTAATTTTTTGTGTTGCATAGTATGATAGTTTGGTGAATCTAAAAAAAGAGGGCCCGAAGGCGTGCCTTAAGATTTAAAGAAGTCAGTATTTATTCCATCCTCTTTGTTTTTCTATCTTCGGTCTTACACCTCAGTCATTAATCTTCTAAGTTATTTTTTTGCATACTTTGCAGGCGGTCTTGGTTATTGCCTTTGAAGAGGTATCAAAAAAACAGGCATAATCTTCTCGCCACACCTGGGTTTCGTTCACCCAACATGGTAATGAAATCACCAAATATTTTAAAAAACTCAATAATTTTAAGTTGTTATAAAAAAGATCGTTTTATTAGTCCTAAAAAAGGCTTGACAACTCTTCTTTCTTTGTTTATGATATTTGCAAGTTAGCTTACAAAGATTACAAGGTGGTAATGGTTATAATGTAGGCGCGCAGCTTTAAGTCAAGTTTAGGGTCAGCGGTACTGAGGTATTAGCAGGTGTTTATGTGAGTAGACGGTTGGCCTTTCAGGTAGTTGTACGGATGCTTGTTTCAAGCCTTTAGGGTTCTGAAAAACAAAACATTAAAGTTGGAGGATGAAATGGACGATATGCTAAATAAGTATAGAGGCAAAGGCTTCAGGCTTACTCCTCAACGGATATCCATCCTGCAATTCCTCGATGGCAACACCTCTCATCCTACGGCAGAGGATATCTTCAAAGGCATCAAGAAGACTCATCCAACGGTCTCGTTTGCAACGGTCTATAATACCGTGCAGGCACTCAGCTCTATCGGCGAGCTCACAGAGCTTACCATCAACTCCGAACGCAAGCATTATGATCCTGACACCAGCGTTCATCACCACATTGTTTGTACAACATGTAAGAAGATAGCGGATGTATTTGTAGATTATTCAGAGAGTCTGCATCTTCCGGAAGATATATTATCCAGCTTTCAGGTAACCGGCAACCACGTAGACTTCAGCGGTGTATGTACCGGTTGCTTTGAATGAGCCCTTATGTTCAAAAAAAGGAGGCATCAATGAAAAGTAGTGTGTATATTGTTTTAACATTTATCTTATCGGTCTTTGTGTTCTTTGCCGTGCCGGTTGTTGTTAGTGCGGCTGAAGGCGGAGGAAAGGGGTATTTTAAGGCCTTGCCGCAGATTGCCGAGAACCCGGAAAATCCGGTTACAAAGGACAAGGTAGAGCTTGGAATGTTGCTCTACCTGGATCCGAGGCTCTCAAAGAGCGGTTTTATCAGCTGTAACTCTTGCCATAACTTATCGACGGGTGGGGTAGATAACCTGCCGACCTCGATTGGGCATGGTTGGCATATTGGGCCTAGGAACGCGCCGACTGTCTTTAACGCGGCTGTACTTAAGACGCAGTTCTGGGATGGCAGGGCAAAGGATGTGGAGGAGCAGGCAAAAGGGCCTATACTTAACCCCGGAGAGATGGCCGCTACCGAGGAGCTTGTTCTTAAGCGGCTTCGTTCAATACCGGAGTACAGAAAGGCCTTTAAAAAGGTATTTCCAGGGGAGAAAAAGCCTCTTAGCTACGATAATGTGGCCAATGCCATCGGGGCTTTTGAGAGGACCTTGCTTACGCCTTCGCGTTTTGACAAGTACCTCCTCGGCGAAGAAGACGCACTGACGTCGAGAGAGAAGAGGGGGCTTAATACATTTATAAGCAAGGGTTGTGTGGGCTGTCATAACGGGGTTGGTATTGGCGGAGCCAGTCTCCAGCGCTTTGATTACGGTACGGACCAGGGGCGCTTCGAGGTAACAAAGAACGAGGCCGATAGAAAGGTATTTAGAGTGCCGACCCTTAGAAATGTAGAGCTAACCTACCCTTACTTTCATGACGGCAGCGTCTGGAGCCTTAAAGAGGCCGTCATGATAATGGGCGAGAAGCAGCTTGGTCTAAAGTTAAAGAAAAAAGAGGTCGCGGATATTACGGCATTCCTTAAGGCTTTATCAGGGCAGATGCCAGAGATGACTATACCTCAGTTGCCGCTATCGACCCGGCACACGCCGCGCCCTGATGTGAGTATTGAAGCAGGCAAGTAGGAACAGGTAAGAAGGAATGACGGCTAGGGGCACGCCGGTAGAAGTATTAAAGGGGTAGGGGTAGATTTACGGCGTGTCCCTAATAAAATATTTATAGAGTTTGCAGCAGGGGGTATGGAGTGGAGTATTTAGAAATACTAAACTTACCGTCACAGACGGGTGAACAAAAAAAGGAGGCAGAAAACATGTGTGAGGCAAGAATTCAGCAGGAGGCACCGGCGTTCGCAGCGCAGGCTGTTATGCCGGACGGAACATTTAAGGAGTTAACATTATCAGAGTACAAGGGCAAGTATGTGGTACTTTTCTTTTATCCGCTTGATTTTACATTTGTCTGCCCGACCGAGATAATCGCTTTTAGTGATAGGGTAGAGGAGTTTAAGGAAAGAGGTGCTGAGATTATTGGAGTATCAGTTGATAGTCATTTTTCTCATCTTGCGTGGCGCAATACACCGAGAAAGAAGGGTGGAATCGGGGACGTGCAGTATCCGCTCGTATCTGATCTGGATAAAAGCATTAGCTGTAACTATGGTGTGCTTCTGGAGAAGCCAGGGATTGCGTTCAGAGGGCTTTTCTTGATCGATAAGGAAGGAATACTGCGTCATATTACCGTAAATGATCTTCCGATTGGCAGAAATGTCGATGAGGCACTACGAGTAATAGACGCCCTTCAGTTCCATGAAGAAAACGGCGAGGTCTGCCCGGCAAACTGGCAGAAGGGTAAGGACGGAATGAAGCCAAGCCAGGAAGGACTTGAGGAGTATGCATCGACTAATCTATAAGTAAGTTGTTTCTAATCGATCCGGTAATATAAGATAACCACCATAACAGAGGAGTTATAAGATGGCCAGTTGGAAGTGCAGCTCATGTGGAAGTACAAAAGACTCAAGGTGTAAGCCAAAGAAATGTGCTGAATGCGAAAGCACGACTGGCTTTGAAAAGAGCTGAAGCTTTGAATGGAGCTAAGGCTCCGGATGGAGTTAAGACTCCGGATGGAGCATAAGCTCTGAAGTAGTTAAGCAGTTTGGGGTGGGAGAGTGGTCTTCCTCACATGAAGGGTTTACGCAGCGCAAGTTGGGTGAGCAAGGGGAGTGAGGAGGCTCTCTCGGGGATGCATTGCCTCTACGCAGACGTGCTGTAGAGGTTTAATGCATGACTTGAGTTCTGAGAACAAGGTGTGGCGGAAGGGGTATTTTACCTGATCATTTTAAGCGGAGTGTGTGTCGTCACTGATACGTGAATCGCATAGAAGGTCGCTTCAATAGTTTTAAAGCCTAAGAACCGTATGCTTTATCTTAATAGATATATCTCTAAGGTAATAAGGAGCAGAGCAGAGTAGGTTTTCTAAGACAATCAATTTAGGTCTTATAGGGGTATTGGCAGGTTCTGATGCTATCCAGGCACGTTAGGAGGATGCTATGAAAAATGTGGAAACGAGCATGTTAGCAGATCACCCTGGAGCAAACATCAGAGAAGAGTTTGAGAAAAAGGCAAAGAGGGAAGCCGGAAGTTCAGATACCATCAAGCTTTATTTTGAAAAGATTAGAAAATGTCCGCTTCTAAGCGGAAAGGAAGAAAAGAGAGTAGCTCTTTTGGTCGAGGAAGGAGATCAGCAGGCTCGAGCAAAGATGATAGAGTCCAATCTGAGATTAGTTGTAAATATAGCAAAGCGATATATGAATAGAGGCCTTCCTCTCCAGGATCTTATTGAGGAGGGTAATATAGGACTTATTCGTAGTGTAGAGCGTTTTAAGGTCTCAAAAGGATGTAAGTTTTCAACATACGCCACTTACTGGATTAGACAAGCGGTAGAGCGGGCTATAATGAATCAGGCCGCTGTCGTAAGGCTTCCGATACATGTCAGCAATGACCTGTCGAAGATGTATAAAATATCCGGTGAGTTCCAGAAGAAATTCAAACGTGAGGCCACAGAGGAAGAAATCGCCGATAAAATGGGGGTTCGCGGTAGATATATAAAGAAGCTTCAGAGGATCAATAGAAAGATAAGTTCAATGGACGCACCACTTGCCGATGGCACAGACGAGACCTTGCTCGATAGGCTCTCTGATGAAAATGTCATCCAACCGCTGGATCATATGAGCAGCGGTCATCGTAAGGACCGAGTCAGGGCATGGCTCTTGACTCTGGAGGAAAACGAACGTGATATTCTAAGTCTGCGTTATGGTCTTGGTGGAGACCCGGAGACGCTGGAGAAGATAGGAAGGCGCTTTGGGGTGACGCGTGAGCGTATTCGCCAGATAGAGACGCGAGCACTGAAGAAACTCAGACAACTTGGTCAAGACCAAAATATAGATTCTTTACAGGCTATATAGGTCTAGAAATACTATTTAATATTATTATTAAAGGCCCTCTCTCCTGTGCAGGAGAGAGGGCCTTTGTTTTTCAGGAAAGAAGTTTTACTTTTATGTTTTTTCTGGGCTATATTTTGTATACGCGGGTTCAATGAGGAAGTGCAACACCTGGCAGGACTGTCCTTTTGCTGGTACTCTGGGTGGTTATGGGAAAAGGATACAGGCATCTTAGCCTTACGGAACGAGACAGGATAACGGATTTAAGGTTTCAGGGCAAGA